>JABDJE010000170.1 GCA_013002625.1 Saprospiraceae bacterium
GAGCAGGATGCGGATATTGTAACATTTATCTATCGTCCGGATTATTATGACCTGGAAGAAGTTCAGGACAATACAGCTGAAATTATTATATCCAAGCACAGAAATGGTGCATTGGGATCAGTTAACTTGCGCTTCTTAAAAGAATATGTGAAGTTCATTGAAGATGATACCATGTCATTCCGAAATCTTCCTGGACAGGAAGGGGCTGATATTTTCGGTGATGGCGGATCAGGTTTCATCACCAGACCATCAAGAATCAATACCGATTCGGATGAAGATATATTCTTTGACCCCAACTAAGAAGCTATGAAATACAGGCTTAATAAATTTATTGCACACGCAGGCGTCTGTTCGCGTAGAAAAGCAGCTGAACTTGTAAAAGACGGTTATATCAAGGTCAACGGTAAAGTTGAAACCAACCCGGCAATTGAAGTTACCATTGATGACAAGGTTGAATATTTGGGTAAGGTTCTCAAGCCGGAAACCAAGCGTGTATACCTTCTCATCAACAAACCAAAAAATGTTATAACAACTATGTCGGATGAACGCGGGCGAAAGACAGTCTGGGACATGGTGCAAAATAAGGTAAAGGAAAAAATATATCCTGTCGGCCGCCTCGACAGGAACACAACCGGTCTTCTGCTGATGACCAATGATGGTGATCTGACAATGAAGCTTTCACATCCGAGTACAAGGGTCAAGAAGATTTATCAGGTTATTCTGGACAAACCCGTTGAAGAAAAGCACATGGAAGCCATCAAGAGTGGATTGATGTTGGAAGATGGCAAAGCAGAAGTAGATGAGGTATCTTACATTGTAGGCGAACCGCAAAACTATGTTGGCATTCAACTACACAGCGGTAAGAATAGAATTATTCGTAGAATTTTTGAGCATTTGGGCTATGAAATTGAAACATTGGACCGTGTGTACTTTGCCGGACTTACCAAAAAAGACCTTCCAAGAGGCTGGAGCCGCTTTCTTACTCAAAGAGAAATCATCATGTTGAAGCATTTCACCAAGTAGAACACAATTATAATTTATATTTGTGGCGTTCTATGAGCGCATGGAAGATTGGGAATTAGATTTTAACTGGTTACAATTGAGACACAAGCTGAAGAAAAGCACTCAATTTGATAATTTGCCGGACCTCAAGGCAATCCTCTTTTTAATTGGAGTACAGGAATATGGCAGGGTGAATAAAACATTTACCAAGGAAGAAAAAAGAGATTTGATGCATGTGGCTGTATGTGCCTTGCTGGAGAAAGATGGATACTATTCCTTTGCTGGCAGAGATGAAGAGGGTTGGCCGCATTGGGATATTAAAAAACCTTTTAAAGTCAAAGGGCTCGAAGAGCAGGAACGTATTCTGAAATTGAATGTCATTGAATATTTTAAAAACTTGGATTAATTAAAAATCAATACACATAATGAAACAATATATTTTATTCTTTTTACTCGTTGCTTCAATTTATTCTTGTGCGCCAAAGCAGAAGCACGCATTGATTTCAACAGATTATGGTGATATCAAAGTTGTACTATACGATGAGACACCATTACACAGAGACAACTTCATCAAATTAGTCAATGAAGGTTTTTATAATGACTTATTATTTCACCGCGTCATGCAGGGATTTATGATACAAGGAGGGGATCCTCAATCCAAAAATGCAGCTACCGGTCAAAGATTGGGTTCAGGTGGACCCGGTTATACCATTGATAAAGAATTTGGTGCAGGATACCACTTTCGCGGCGCACTTGCTGCAGCCCGGCAACCAGACCAGGTTAATCCAACAAAAAGTTCTTCAGGGTCTCAATTCTATATAGTTCAGGGCCGGAAATGGAGTCAAGCTGAATTAGAAGTCTTTCAAAAGCAGAAAGGCATAACTTATTCTGAAGAGGATATAAAAAGATATATGGAAGAGGGCGGATACGCACCGCTTGATAATGAATATACCGTGTTTGGAGAGGTAGTCGAAGGTATGGACGTCATTGATAAAATCGCAGCTGTTCAGGTTGATCCTGCGAATCGTCCCCTTCAGGATGTGAAAATGGAAGTCCGCGTTGTAAAGTAGTATTTCATTGAAACAGAGTCTTCTTTTCATTTTATTGGTTGGTTTGTTAGGCGCATGCAAAGCTCCAACAGCCATGTTCGAATATCGCTTAGAGGATGGGTCGGTGCCTACAAGCGTGCAAGCTCAGAATTTGTCTACGAATGCTTCCAGCTATGAATGGAGTCTGAATGACAGTCTGATTTCGCAAGCAGAAGATGTAGATTTTCAGATCACCGGGTCAGGAAGGTATGAATTAAGCTTAAAAGCGATTGAAAACGATAAAGAGGACATCCTTTCAAAATCGTTTATCGTGGAAGCACCTCAGAATTGCCGTGTTCAAATGGTTACATCTTTAGGGACCATGGTTTTCGAGTTGTATGAAGATACCCCCATCCATTTAGATAATTTCATAGACCTGATTGAAAGAGGGTATTATAACGGCATTGCATTTCACAGGGTTATGCAGAGTTTTATGATTCAGGCAGGGGATAACAACACGCGCATTGAGGGCAGGAAGTTTGAGTTTGAAGATCAAATACCAGCAGAAATAAACGAAAAGTATATTCATCATAAGGGAGCGCTTGCAGCTGCACGAATGCCTGATGAAGTAAATCCCGAAAGAGCCTCCTCTGGTACACAATTTTATATCGTTCATGGGAGGTCGCTTGATGATGACCAAATAGAAAATTATGATGTCACAAGACAGGTGCCATATACGCCTGATCAACGGGAATTATACAAAGCAAATGGCGGCGCACCACAATTGGATGGCGCTTATACCATATTTGGATTTTTAATAGATGGGGAGGAAGTTATCGATGCCATTGCGGGCGTAGAAACCAATGACCGCGATAGACCCCTGGAAGATGTCAGAATAATTGAAATGAAAGTTTTAAACTAATACCTTCTATAAACCATGAGCAAGTATATATTAGGCATAGACGTTGGCGCAACCGGAACCAAAGCCGCAATGGTTGATATCGATGCCGGGGAATTGGTCACAGAAAAAATCAAACTTAAGACCCCCGAATCCAAGAAGCCTGAAGATATGGCCGCAGTTATCTGCGAGCTTGTTGATCGATTTGAGCAAAGGGGTAACCCTATTGGTATTGGATTTCCAGCCGTTATCCGCAATGGCGTGGCACTTACTGCAAGCAATATTCACAAGCAATGGATCGGTATGCCGATCAACACATTTCTTGAGGAGAAAACACAAGGGCAGATCTATGTTATCAATGATGCGGATGCTGCAGGTATTTCCGAGATGACCTACGGTGTTGGAAAAGATAAGAATGGCACAGTAATACTATTGACCCTTGGAACAGGGATTGGATCTGCAATATTCAAAGATGGCTTGTTGCTAAGGAATACCGAATTAGGTCATCTTAGGTATAATGACAATATCGCAGAATACTTTGTCTCCAATACAGCACGTAAACGCGATAAAATGGATTGGCCGGAATACAGTAAGGCCCTAAACAGTTATCTGGAATATGTGCATAAAATTTTCTATCCTGATCTGTTGATTTTGGGCGGAGGCATTAGCAAACGCTTTGAGTTATTTAAAGAACATTTTGGTTCCCATATACAAGTAGTCCCTGCACAAAAGTTTAATAATGCAGGAATCATCGGAGCAGCACTTGCCTGGCGTAAATATTATTCCAAAGCATAATAAAAAACGAAAAGGCAGCAAAAATTCATTTGCTGCCTTTTTCATATGAGAAATTGAGTAATGCCTTACGGCTAGATTTTATCCGTATTTGCGACTTCACCTTTATAGTACATTATCATTGATTGCAATTCTTTATTTAATTGCAATTCAGGTTCAATCTCAAAAATTATTTTGTGTAAATCAAAGTCTTCTTTTAATCCTTCCTCAAAGGAAATGATCGCTTGCTTCTGATATCCCAGTAAGTGAAGTGCTACACCCTTACAGAATAATAAATCTGCGCCAAAAGTGTAATTATCAGACTCAGCAAGAGTTGCCAAGGCTTTTTCTCTTTTGCCTAGCTTAATCAGAAAAGAAACATATTCCTTCCAGTATATACTTTGCTCGGTTTCATTTTCAACCGACTTTGAAAAGAAAAATTCAGCCTTTTCAAAACTGCCTACCGCTGCGTGTGCTTTGGCTATTGCCAAATAGTATTCTTCAGAACTGTCTTCAAGCGTAATAGCTTTATGATAGGCATTTATGGCTTTGGTCCAGTTGCCAGCCTGGGCATAACAAAGTCCGAGTTTGTAATAAACTTCATCGTTGTAAGGATCCAATTTTAAAAGCTTATTCAACAAGATTCTAGCCTTGTTTAATCTTCCCAATTCATATTCACATTCTGCCATGTTGATAAGCACCTCTTCATTGATGCCGAAAATTTCAATATAATTTTCGTAGATATTCAAGGCACGGTGAAAATCCTTTTCCTGAATACAAATATCTGCGCAATCAAGATATCCATTTTCAAAATTCTCTTCGGTTAGAAAGGAATATTCGATGGCATCGATGGCATCTTTGTATTCACCTTCACATGCCAAGGCATGCCCCAGATTATACCATGCAAGGTAATTGAACGGATGCTCATTGATAATGGTCTTGTGAAATTCAACACTTGCTTTGTACTTCTTCGACAGTTGAACAGCAAAGCCAATACGCTCAAAGGCTTCTTCATTCTCCTGATCACTGATGATAGCTTTGGTGAGATTTTCATACATGCTATCGTAGTCTTGCATGACTTCATTGATGTATGATTCACTTAAGTAAACATCAGAGATGTCGCCTGAACTTACATAGCGCTTCATATCCAAAAGAATATTGTTGGCTTCTGTAATGTCTCCCTGAAATGCAAGGATGCGAATCTTTAATAAAAGTATATCGTGTTCGTAAGGGGAAATCTTTTCTGCCTTGTCAAGAAGAACAAGTGATTCTTCATGCAAGTTGGTCTGAAACAATAACCGGGCTTTGATGATATAGAAATCAGACCGGTAGCTATATTTCTCTAATGCGAGATCAGCTACCTCAATGGCCTTATCATACTGCAACTCCTCTTCGTAAAATCTAATGATCTCCAGGAACGTCTTATCTTCATAGATAATGTCGTTTCCTTTTTCAAAGTTGGTTTCAAAATCAGACACAAGGTTCAAAAACGTGATATCACGCTTGGTTCTATGTTCCATTAAAAACTAGTGTTTCTCAGATTATAATTCGTGGTAAATATAACCAAATGCACCTATTTAGAAACTTATGTAGAATATTTTTTTTCCACATTATTACTATTGGGCATATATACATAAAGTATTGAAAATCAGCATATTATATACATATAGTCTTTTTTAATAAAGCTTATTTCATTCATTGTCACCGATGAATGTATCGCAATGAATTGCTTGAATAGAATAAGATTTTTCGATTCTTATATGCCCAAAACCATTAGAAATAAAAAAAACCACTGCATTTAGCACAGTGGTTTATACTTTCTAAGGCTTTATCCGATGATATAATTAGCGGCCTCCGCGACGTCTTTGTTGTCTTTTTTCACCCAGGTCACGCAACATCCTTTCTTTGAATTCACGGTCGAGTTTAAAAAATTGCAGCGTCTTCTCAGCACCGATGACCTCGCGTAATTGACCCACGTAGGCCTTTTTTATTGACAGAACATTGGTTTCGTGTTCTATCATCTTATCGAGTAATGCATTGGCATCCTCATCGCTCATTTCTTTTTTAAATAGTGGTCTCAGTTGCTTTTGTGCTTCTTGCATTTCAGCATTGTATGCATTGTACAATGGCCAGAATTCCTGTGAAGTTTCAGGAGTCAACGCCAGCTTATCGCTTAGGAACGCTATTTTTCTGGATTCAATTTTCTCTCTAATTTCTTCTTTGTTATCCTGAGCATTCAACCCGATTCCCAAGAATAAAAACAACATAAATAATGTGATCTGTTTCATAAATTTTAATAATTAAGTCATTACAAAATGCCCAGAAGTTCTTGGTCCGTCATTTCTTGTAATATGGCTTCTTCGTATAAGTAAATTTCTTCTTCTGTTAATTCTTCAGTAACCAATGATGCCTCTTCAAAATCATCTGCCTCAAATCCAACCAACAAGTTCTGGTCGATGTATTCGATTTCATCTGAATAATAATCATACACATCAGCATACAAGAGATCATCTGCGCCTGGGTCATCCGTAGAATTCTCTGGCATCATGATCCAGCTTAAAACGGCCACAAGTAATATGCTTGCTGCTACAAAATAAGGTCTAATGACCTTAAGACTAAGAATGCGACCCCACCCAAGTAATTGAAGCCTGCTTTCAAATGTTTCAAAATAGGCATCTGGCACCTTATAGGGATTGGATTGACTCAGAGCATGAAAGTGTGGCGCATGCTCCTTCACCCGATCATCCATTTGATCAATTTTCGCCCAGATCTTATCCGGAAGATTATTGAAATAATTATTGGGTATGTTACTATCCTTCGACATAGTCAATATTATCTGTGATATAACTTTCAACTTTTTTCATCGCGTGATGAAATGATGCTTTCAATGCACCAACGGATGTTTCCAATATTTCGGCAATATCCTTGTAGCTCAATTCATCAAAGTATCGCATATTGAAAACGACACGTTGCTTTTCAGGTAAACTTTCAATGGCTTGCGCCAAAATTATTTGGGCTTGTTCAGCATCAAAATAACTGTCTGCTTTTAATCGCTCTCCCAGGTCAGTCAGATGCGCACCCAAGTCAGTCGATGCATGCTTTTTTTGCTTTTGCAAATGGTTGATGGATTCATTGCTGGCTATTCTATACAACCAGGTATAGAGTCTTGAATCGCTCTTGAACCCTTTGATGTGTTTAAAGACCTTGATAAAGGTGTTTTGTAATACATCATCGGCATCTTCATGAAAATGGACCATCCTTCGGATATGCCAGTACAATTTTTCCTGATAACTTGATACAAGCAAGCTGAAGCCCTCTTCAAAGCGACGGTCATCATTGATCAACATTAATATGCGTGCATCATTATTATTCATAAAAAGCAGCGACTTTGTACCTATGACCCATAAAGTTGTTGAAGGTTTAAAATAAATATCAATTATTTTGCTAAAAATTTCGATTCATGATCCAATGGTTAAGTAAACTGATATTTAAAATCATAGGGTGGCGTGTTGGCGGAAATTATCCTAGAGAACTGGATAAGAAGATATTTATTGCGGCACCACACACTTCCAATTGGGATTTCCCACTTGGATTGCTGTCACGCGCTATTGTGAATGATAAAATTTCTTTTGTAGCAAAATCTTCCTTGTTTAAACCACCATTGGGGTGGATTATGAGGGCCTTGGGTGGTGTGTCGGTGAATAGATCCAAGTCTACAAATTTTGTGCGTGCAGTGGTGGATGAGTATAAGAAAAGAGATCGCCTGGCTATTGTGATTGCACCCGAAGGAACGCGTAAGAAAGTAGAAAAATTCAAGACCGGATTTTATTTCATTGCCAAGCAAGCCAACATTCCCATTATCATGGTTTTCTTTAATTATACCGATAAGGAAATATTTTTTGCGGATCCATTTTACCCTACAGATGATGCGAAAAAGGATATAGCCTATATTGAAGATCAGTTTAGAGGATATGTGGGTAAGAATCCGGAGAACAGTTTTGGCTAGTCAGACATTAATACTATAAACTTATTTCATGGATTTAACCACTGCAATCAATACAACAATCAAAAATAGAAGAGCGGTTTTCCCACCTATGTACAACGGAGAAGTTATCGCGTACGATGTGATTGAACAAATACTGGAAAATGCCCTGTGGGCTCCGAGCCATAAACAGACTGAACCCTGGTCTTTTAAGGTGTATTCCGGGGAAAGCTTAAAAGACCTCAGTCAATATTCATCGAATTGGTATAAAGCAAACACACCTATAGAAAAGTTTTCTGAAAAGAAATATGAAAAAACCAAGAAGAAAGCACTCCAATCAAGCCACGTTATTGCCATCATTATGAATAGACATGCGGCGCTTGTTCCCGAATGGGAGGAAGTGGCAGCTGTGGCTTGTGCTGTTCAAAACATGTGGTTGACCGCAACTGCATACGGGGTAGGGGCATACTGGAGTTCTCCTAAATATGCTATTCACGGTGATGACTTTTTTAACTTAGAACCCCATCAAAAATGTCTGGGCCTCATGTATTTAGGCATCCCCGTTGACGGCTTGGAATTTAAAGCTGAACGAGCACCTCTTGAGGAGAAAGTGACTTGGATCTAGCTCTGAATCAATATGTTAAATATTTCAACTTTAACATTATAAGGCAACACATATTGTGTAATTTTAATATTTAATGGCTATAATTATTGTTTATTAACTCATTTACAAAACAAACGATATGTTAGCATTAATAATCAACTTACTCAGTGGTGCATTGGGCGGTAACCTGGCCGGCAAACTTATGAAAGAACAATCATTGGGAACACTATGGAATTCAGTAGTGGGTATAGTAGGCGGTGGATTAGGAGGTAAACTAATTGGAATGCTTGCTCCTGCGATAGGTGCAGCGGCTGCAAGTGGCTCTATGGATGTAACCAGTATTCTTGGCAGCGTAGCTGGTGGAGGTGTAGGTGGAGGCGTGTTGTTGGCCATAGTTGGTGTCATCAAAAAAATGATGGCCAAGTAGAATTAAAGGTAATCAATGAAATAATCTGACCTCATCGCATATTGTGGTGAGGTTTTTCTATTCCATTCCATCAATGCCGGTCACAGTAGTATACTTAAAACTCAATTTTTGATCTGGATAAATAATCTTGAAGGCGGATTGTACCATGAGTGTTGCTTCATGAAATCCACACAGGATGAGTTTGAGTTTTCCAGGGTAGGTATTGATATCACCTATTGCAAATATGCCATCTACATTTGTACTGTAGTCCAGGGTATCTACTTTTATAGCATTCTTTTCAATCTCCAATCCCCATTCTCCGATAGGCCCAAGTTTGGGTGTCAATCCAAAAAGTGGTACGAAGTAATCCACAGGTATAGACTGTTCACCGTTTTCTTTTGATTTGATCAGAACTTCATTAAGTTGACCATTTCCGTTCAGGCCAATGGCTTGCGCATTGGTAATGAGATTGATCTTACCGGATTTAGCCAACTCCATGACTTTATCCACACTATCTAATGCGCCCCTGAAAGAAGCTCTTCGGTGAATAAGCGTGAGTGATTCAGTTGTGTCGCTCAATTCAATAGCCCAATCTAGTGCTGAATCGCCACCACCTGCGATGAGGATGCGCTTGTCTTTATATTTTGCAGGATCCTTAACCATGTAGTCTACACCCTTGCCTTCAAATGTTGCAATATTTTCCAAAGGCGGCTTGCGCGGTTCAAAACTTCCAAGACCACCTGCAATTGCAATGACTTTACAATGAATTTTTGTATCGTCATTGGTATATACTATGAATGAACCATCTTCCTGTCTCTCGTATCTTTCGGCCCGTTCTCCCAATGTGAAGCCGGGATTAAAGGGGGCTATCTGTGCCATGAGATTGTCAACCAATTCACCGGCAAGTACAGAAGGATAACCCGGAATATCATAGATGGGTTTTTTGGGATATATCTCACTCAATTGACCGCCCGGTTGTGGTAAAGCATCTACAAGGTGGCACTTTAACTTAAGTAAACCCGCTTCAAAAACTGTGAATAAACCCACAGGGCCGGCGCCTACAATCAATATATCTGTACTAATCATGCCTGCAAAAGTATTTCTATTTCCTCAATGTTACCAATTTGCCTGATTAACAATGATCATTCTGCATTAGATTCGTGTCATTGATTATAGTTTTCATAACCATTAGTAACTATGTTGGTCAAAACATATGCCGCTACAGTTCAGGGTGTAGAAGCAAAAAGAATAATCGTTGAAGTCAATGCTGGCGGTACCGTGGCAGCGGGTAAGCAGCTTTATCATCTTGTAGGTTTGCCTGATAATGCGGTCAAAGAGGGCTTTCAACGTGTAGAAGCTGCAACCAAAAATATTGGTTTTAAGGTGCCACGCATGAAGTTGGTGGTCAATCTGGCCCCAGCCGATATACGTAAAGAAGGTTCATCCTATGATCTCCCTATAGCAATGGGTATACTCTGTAGTACAGGACAAATATTTGTAGAAGATATAGAAGGGTATATGATGATGGGCGAATTGGCCCTTGACGGCAGTTTGAGACCCATTCGTGGAGCACTTCCTATTGCCCTGCTGGCATTTGAAGAGCAATTCAAAGGGCTAATTCTGCCATATGAAAATGGCAATGAAGCTGCTATTGTGAATGGACTTAAGGTGTACGGTGTTAAAAATCTCGACGAAGCGATTACCATCATACAAAACCCAGAGAATGCAGATAAGTATCGTTTCAAGCCTTCTCAGATTGCGGCACCAAATTCTACTAAGTATAATCTTGATTTTTCGGATGTGAGAGGACAGGAGAATATCAAGCGTGCTTTAGAGATTGCAGCGGCCGGGAGTCATAATGCTATTTTGATCGGCCCGCCCGGCGCAGGAAAAACCATGTTGGCGCGTCGTTTACCCACGATCATGCCGCAGCTTGATTTATTCGAAGCACTCGAAACCACCAAGATCCATTCCGTAGCAGGAGCTTTGGCAAAAAATGCGAGCTTGGTTTCTGAACGCCCCTTCAGATCGCCCCATCATACAATTAGTGATGTAGCTCTCGTGGGTGGTGGATCCAATCCCAATCCGGGTGAAATATCTCTTGCGCACAATGGTGTACTTTTCTTGGATGAATTGCCGGAATTCAAGCGGTCGGTATTGGAGGTTTTGAGACAACCCATGGAAGAACGGAAGGTGACGATTAGTCGGGCTAAAGTGTCCGTGGATTATCCAGCCAGCTTTATGCTTATTGCTTCAATGAATCCATGCCCATGTGGCTTTCATAATCATCCGGACAAAGACTGTGTCTGTCCTCCGGGCGTCGTTAAAAAATACCTGAATAAAATTTCGGGACCTTTATTAGATCGGATCGACCTTCATGTGGAGGTGACGCCTGTCTCCTATGATGAACTGTCAAAGTATAATGCACAATCCGAACGGAGTGAAAATATAAGAATGAGAGTGCATAAGGCAAAACAGATACAGATTGCACGATTCAAAGACTTCTCCAATATTCACAGCAATGCTCAAATGCCATCAAGTATGGTCAGGGAAGTTTGTAAGTTGGATAAAAGTGGCAAGGCATTATTAAAGGCAGCCATGACCAAACTTCAACTTTCAGCTCGGGCCTATGACAGAATATTACGCGTTGCACGTACCTGTGCCGACTTGTCAGACGAAGCAGATATTTCCACGGCACACCTGGCTGAAGCCATTCAGTACCGAAGTCTGGATAGAGAAGGATGGGCAGGGTAATTAAGGTGTGAGGTTCAACTATCAGGTATCAAGAGTCAGTATTATCCATAATCTCTTTTTTTCATTGCAACTTGAAACCTACCTCCATCTCACCGTTAAACTTTATCCTTTATCCTTTATCCTTTATCCTTTATCCTTAACTCTTAACCCTTAACTCTTAACCTTTAACCCCTAACCCCTCATTCATTTCCCGTACTTTGTGCTTGATTTAAATGGCATGAAACTCAACCGTTCTTTTCTTGAACTGAATTTGGCAATCATTTTCTTGAGCACATCGGGTGTTTTAGGCAGATTGATTGACATGGCGCCTACTTTAATTATTTGGTGGCGTTGTGCTATTGCGGTAGTTCTAATGGGCATCTATATCAAACTGACCAGTCGTAATCTGAGGATTAAGGAGAAGGGTCATAAGCGTGTCATTTTCTGGAGTGCATTTTTATTGGCGGCACACTGGATTAGCTATTTCTATGCTTTGTCCTTGTCGAATATTGCGATTGCGATGTTGACCCTGCATACCTATCCCGCCATGACGGCACTTCTCGAACCTATATTCTTAAAAACCAAATTCCGCCTTTATCACCTGGGCTTGTCGGTTATGGTTCTAGTGGGTGTGTTTATACTGATACCTGCTGATGGTGGATCAGAGAATCTCGGTTTAGCGATCATTTGTGGCTGTGTGTCTGCGCTGGCTTATGCTTTGAGAAATATATTTACACGCAAGGTAATTCCAAGCTATGATGGTTCGGTAATGATGTTTTTCCAATTGGTTGTTATGACCGTGCTTTTATTGCCTATTCTCTATTTTGAACCACCTGCATCCATCACAACCGAATGGCCATTTGTTGGTTTACTGGCCATTGTGACCACCTGCTTAGGTCACACTCTATTTGTCCATAATCTCAAAAAGTATGAAGCGGTTACTATCAGTCTGCTTACAAGCATTGTTCCTGTCTATGGTATTCTATGGGGCGTTATTTTCCTGTCCGAAATTCCAAGCTTAATGACTGTCCTGGGGGGTATAATTATTCTTTCTGCCTTTTTAATTGAGAGCAGGAGAGTGGGTTAGGTACTAGGTATTGGGTATTAGATATTAGTTATTGGGTGATGTGCTGACGAAGCGTAGCTTATCAGCATCCTGACTGAATAAATTCGCATCAGGAGGTATTGCTGGGTGATAAATTAATTTATAAATGTTTTACAGACATCAGCCTATTCTCATTTTATATATCTTATGTTTCGATTATTTGGATTCAAGTATCTTTTATTAATTTGCCCCTAACCCCTAACCCCTAACCCCTAACCCCTAACCCCTAAC
>JABDJE010000208.1 GCA_013002625.1 Saprospiraceae bacterium
GTTGAGATTCTCCTTCAAGGTCGATATTACCATCTAAATTTAAATAGTGGCTAACTGTGAGGCCGTAACCTGTCCCAGCTCCTGTATTTCCATCAACAGTAATTTCGTTCGAATCAACAAAAAGTGCGAGAACTGAACGGTTTCCGTCATTAGCTGCGGGAAGATCAGAATCGTCATTAATCGTAATATCATGTGCCGTTTGAACAATATTCCAATCTATAGAAACAGTTGAATCAACAATCGATGTTGTTCCCGGTATAGGTTGAACATTACCATTTAACCATGAGTTGTTATTATCCCAATCTCCATTTTGTGTTGACATATATGGTATTGGCGCTGTTTGCCAGTCAACGGTTTTTAAGTTTTTAAGTGCACCCTGGCGTCCATTACCTGATTCATCTTTGGTATTTGTATAGGTATAGGTCGACATAGGATAGTATCCTGCAAGATCAGACCATGGTATAGCTGCAATATCATTTTTAGTAGGTATGATACTTCTGTCTTCAAAATATTTTCCACTTGCGAAACTGGTATTTTCCAGTAATTCCTGGTTCATGATAAATCGCAATTGATCAACAGTTAAGGCTGTATCCCATACGCGTACCTCATCAATATTGCCATCAAAGAAATCAGTTGGAGCCGTCTTACCGGCTGCACCGATAAAGAAATTATGATTTGTATCAAGAGGTGCAGGTATACTTGCTGATGTATCGGCAACACCATCGATGTAAAGTGTAGCTGTCGTTCCATCATAGATCACTGCTACATGATGCCATTCGTTCATAGGAATGTTTACAGAGGATTGCAGTTGTTGAATACCACCATTATAATGTCTGAACCAAAGTCTTCCAGTTGATCTAATTCTAAAGTCATATCCTTGAGTAAAGGCGACATTACGTTTAGATGTAATGGTCGTATTATTAGCCTGAGGCTTGATCCAGGCCGACATGGTAAATCCTGTCGGGTCAAGATCTAAATTATCCTCAATATCAATATAGTCGCTGTTAGCCGGGTCGAAATACACCGATCGTTCAAATGTTTGTTCCGGAGCCCAACCAAAGGTTATATATTCGGTACCATCAAAATCATAATCGGTATAAAGCATTCCACCGGTTTCTGTCATCACGCGATAGTCGGCTGTAGGATCGAATATTCCTGTAGCCGAAATGAACATCAAATAACGTCCATCCGGAGGCGTTGCGGTTCGTACCGCTGAAGTAGGAATTGAAACTTCCACCGAAGGAACATCACCACCAATTTCTACGACTTTCCAAATTCTTGGAATGGCATCAAATGATACCAAGGTTGTCAAAGTGGCATCACCAATGTCGGTACTCATATCTACCTGTATTGTACTTGCAGTACCATCTAAACTGGCATTATTATTTCCCCACATCAGGAATTCACGATCATTAAATGTGGTTGTATTATTAGTAATATTTTCGTTGTTCGTATTATAAATCTGAGTCAATGCCATGGTCAGGAATCCACTTGTTGGACCTGTCGCATCGGTTTCGAGATTTTGACTCATTGATTGCTTTTGATTCAATTGAGAGGCGTCATCACGTCCAATTCCGGCAACATCATAGTTATGCCCGGCATTTACGCTTGTATCCCAAAATACCGTCCCGTTTGAGTCGATATAGTCAACGTCATTTAAACGGTAATCGGTTAAGGCACTTGCAGCGTCCTGAAGGGTTACCCCATATTTAAGGCCGAGATAGGATTGTATCTTTTGTTGATTTAAGGCAGAATTAGGAGTGTCATACGAAATAATCTCACCGAGCATACCGTTCAATTGAGAAGTTGTTCTACCCGTAATCCCACTGCGTCCCATTCCAACTAAATACGTAAGATTGTCGAATTCATAATAATTCAACGGTGTTCCGGTACCTGAAGTTCCCGTAGTTCCTGTAGTATTATCAATTTGTTTACCGTTTTTATAGATCTCTTTTGCCGTGGCGCCAGAATTTGCTTTGACATTGATTATAAGTACATGATTATATGAATCAGTAGACGATGTATAGGCTCTACCATAAGAATCTACTCCAGGTGATCCTGATTGAGAATAGGCTCCCATGTTATGAGCAACTACTTCATTGACATATCTCGCCGAAGAACTTCCAAAGGCCAACCCAGTTGGATCTTCATGAAAATTGGCATTATCAGATCGACCACCAATGGCAAATTGCCTTCCCGGTGAGAAGGTTCCCGTTTGCGTATCAACCAAATCATCACTTCTTACAACGGCAAAATAGTCCTGTGAATAGAATCCACCTTTACCATTCATATATTCGGTATTGGTGTTATCAAAATCTGCTACCGGATTATAATTTATATTTCTATTTGCATTATCTCTAAAGGTCGGTGCCAGGGCTGATGAGGCGGTCGCATCTTCTTTATCCAGGAAGGTGTCATAGGCCTGATCTTCCCAGTTGGTTAATGCAGCTCCATCTGAAGCGGCGACGCCGGCATTGGTTTTTAACCACAATTTTAAGTTAGGTGTAATATTGGCAGGCGCAACAGAAGCATCATTTAAAGCCACTATTGGATCGGCTTCAATTTTAAAATTATCAAAAGCAACACCATCATCCGAAGTCCCGCTATCGGAACTGAATTGAATCCTAAAACGAACATTATTTTGACCTGCAAAAGTGATATCGTCCAACGGATGGCTTGCAAATTTAAAGTGACTGTATCGTCCGGAGAATGAAGGCGTGTTGGGGTGACTGTCATTATTCCAGGCATCTGTGCCAAAAACACTGGCATTATCGTCATACCAGTTGGTCCCGCTTCCACTAGCTCCCAGGAGCGTGAATGGTCCGCCGGAAATCGAATATAATATGCGCATACCGTCCACATTATTTTGTGTGTCATATTCGACATCCAAACTCAAATGCAGATTTGTTAAACCTGTAAAATCATAAACCGGACTTTCCACAACGATATCGGTACTATTCGCATAATTATTGAAATTTGAACTTCTCCAAAAACCACCTTCAGCAAGACCGTCTAAGACCGCGATGGGATAGGTTGTTGTCCATACCCAGGTATCGTTTGTTGATGTAATAATAGTCCAACCGCCATTGGTCGCATCAAAGGATTCGTAAAATGCAGTATAGTTCGCCGGTGGGTTTAATCCAATGCCTTGAATATCATAATTGTACGGATTCTCATCTAAGTCATCATTAGTAATATTAATTGTTGCTGTCAGGGTCCCTGAAAGTATCGGTGTGAATGTAACCGTGAAGGTAGTTGTATTTCCAGCAGCAACTGTTGCTGCCGGGGGAGTCGTAACTACAAAATTAGAGGCGTAGGCCCCAGTGATTGTAACGCTACTAACATTTAAGGTAGCTGTTCCCGTATTATGAATTGTAAATGTTTTTGCTATGGGTACACCAACTGTCGTTGAGCCAAAGTCGGTATCATCAGTCGTTGAGGGGGTTGTATCACCATCAACAATGGAAACTCCAAGTCCGGTTACATCAATTTCAGGGCTTGGAACATAACCTGTTCCCTGAATGTCGAAGTTATAGGGATTTTCATCGCCATCATTATTGGCAATCGTAAGTGTTGCTGTTCTTAGTCCAACCGCTCCAGGTGTAAAGGTAATATTAAAGGTCGTACTTCCGGCAGCAGCAATATTTGGAGCAGGTGCTGCTGAAACCGCAAAATCGGCCGCATGTGTCCCGGAAATTACAACATATGGTGCTAAACCGGTTAAATTCAATGCCAGGTTACCGGTATTGTGAATTGTAAAAGTATGTACTGTAGGGGATAACACAAGAACATTGCCCCAATCAGTGTCGTCTATAGTTGTTGGTGTTACATCGTTATCAGGGATGCTAATTCCTAATCCGGTAACATCCATTTCCGGTGCAGGAGTTGTACCCGTACCTTGAATATCAAAATTGTATGGATTTTCGTCACTATCATCGTTGGCTATAGTTAAGGTAGCCGTTCTTAAGCCTAAGGCACTAGGATTAAAGG
>JABDJE010000214.1 GCA_013002625.1 Saprospiraceae bacterium
GAATATACGAAATGACTGCGCTTGATCAGATAGCGCAAGACCCCTTAAGCCTCGTAATGATATTACTGGCTTTATTGCTTTTGTATCTGGGAATTATCAAGAAATACGAACCATTATTGCTTATTCCAATTGGCTTTGGCGTGTTGATCGCCAACTTTCCTGGAGGCCAAATGGGCGTCGTAAGTGCAGAAATGGATCCAACCATCAAAAAAATGCACCTGTTGGCAATAGCTGAGGAATACGGCATTATGAACATGCTTTACTATGCCTTGATAAAAACGGGACTCCTGCCACCATTAATTTTTATGGGCGTCGGCGCCATGACCGACTTCGGCCCATTGCTTAGAAATTTAAGATTGGCCTTTTTTGGTGCAGCTGCACAATTGGGCATATTTACTGTACTAATTGCTGCGATTGCTGTCGGATTTACACCACAGGAATCAGGTGCTCTTGGGATTATTGGAGGCGCAGATGGGCCTACTGCTATTTATACTTCGATTATACTGGCGCCTCATCTGTTGGGGCCTATTGCTATTGCAGCCTATTCTTATATGGCTCTCGTGCCTGTAATTATTCCCCTGGTCGTGAAATACACGGTCAGTGATAAGGAAATAAAAATCAACATGCGCGAGCAGGATAAGATGTACCCCAGCAAATACACCATAAAAAATCTAAAACTTTTAAAAATTCTTTTCCCGATCTGTCTTGTTATCGTCGTTGCACTACTGGTTCCGAGTTCAACGCCACTGGTAGGTTTGCTGCTGTTCGGAAACTTAATTAAGGAAATTGGGTCTGATACAAACAGATTATTTGAGGCGGCATCAAATACGATCATGAACACAGCTACAATATTTCTGGGATTGACCGTCGGTGCCACTATGACCAGTTCCACATTTCTAAATACCCAGACTCTAATGATCATTCTCGGGGGTTTTATCGCTTTTGCATTCTCAATTCTTGGTGGAATAATGGCGGTAAAGATTTACAACCTGTTCAATAAGAAAAAAATCAATCCACTCATTGGCGCTACGGGTCTGAGTGCCGTGCCTATGGCATCACGTGTTGCCAATGAGTTAGCACTGAAAAAGGATCCATAGAACCATATTCTCCAGTACGCTATGTCCAGCAATATCAGCGGTGTAATTGGCTCTGCTGTAGCTGCAGGTATTCTTATAAGTTTCCTGGGTTAAAATATCTTTTCTATACTATGTAACTTTCTTCAACTTTAGCAGTCTAAAGTGCGAAGAGTAGTTTTTCCATAGTTAGATAAAGAAGCCAAATTAATTTTTGGCTTCTTTTTTGTATTTGTAAACTAGCTTACACTTCTAAATCCATATTTTCTTATAGTTTTGGTGTTAACACCGAGAATGAACAAAGCTTTTGGCTTTATGAAAACACCCTTATGCGTTACGGTGCTTCTGCTGGCTGTATTGCTATGGAGTTGCGCTGGCGATCAAAATCAATTCACCACAGAGTTAGATACCCATCTGACACAGAAACTTATGGCTATTTCTCCCGACGGGACAATGGATTATTATAAATTACCCAATGAAACAGATCTGGACAACATTCCTCAAGATAATTTCAACCCACTTAATGAATACAAAGTTGCTTTAGGACAACAACTATTTTTTGAAACCGGCTTGGGAACACAATCCGTTCACACAGAAGGGCTTCAAAGTTATTCCTGTGCAACATGCCATATACCATCTGCAGGATTTACGCCCGGTCAGGTTCAGGGTGTAGGCGATGGGGGAATTGGATTTGGAACACAAGGTGAAGGGAGGCATAAAAATCAACATTATGCAGCTGAAGAATTAGATATTCAGTCCATCAGACCATTGAGTGTCATTAATGTGGCTTACGTCAATAATACCTTCTGGAATGGTCAATTTGGTGCTACCCACGCCAATGAAGGCACCGAAAGTGTCTGGGATTTCAGAGATGACACCAAGCTTAATCAGCTGGGATATAAGACCATTGAAACTCAAAATATTATTGGACTGCTGAGTCACAGGCTGACCATGGATGAATCTATGGCAGAAGCATACGGATACAAGGATGAATTTGATAAGGCATTTCCAGAGATAAAAGAAGAATTGCGCTACTCTCCAAGAACAACCGTGTTGGCCATTTCAGCTTATTTAAGAACCATCATTGCCAACAGAGCGCCATTCCAAAAATGGTTGCAAGGTGAAAACAATGCCCTTTCTGAAAATGAAAAAGAAGGTGCCATATTGTTTTTTGGCAAAGCACAATGCTACAATTGCCACTACGAGAAAAATCTGGGATCCAATGAGTTCCATGCCCTGGGTGTTAAGGATATGGACCAAAACGACAATTGCATATTTGCCAGTCCGGACGACAGAAGAAATCTTGGTCGAGGAGGCTTCACCCTTGCAGATGAGGATTTGTATAAGTTCAGAGTACCGGGCATTTATAATGTCTCAGATTATGAGAGCTATTTTCATGGCTCATCCAAATACGCGTTAGAAGATGTGATCGACTATAAGTTGAATGCGGTATCAGAAAATGAACGTGTAAGCCAGGATAGAATATCTATCAAATTGCAACCTGTTGGTTTATCAGAATCCGAAAAATCCAAATTGATTGAATTCATAGAACATGGCTTGAGGGATCCGGATATGCTACGCTATCAACCTCAAACTATAGGGTCAGGCAATTGCTTTCCAAATAACGACCTGCTTTCAAGAGAAGATTTGGATTGTAATTAATCCCAAAGTTTCTCGGGGTAAACGCCTGCGTCAATAAGTGCCTGTATCTTTTCCATAACAAATGGCTTGTCATCTTTATAGGTTACACCAAACCATTTAGAAGGAGATGTAATAACCTTTACTTTAGCCTCTCCAGCTTTAATCATTTTATCAAGGGAGAGGGGTATGAAAAACTCCGATTTCAATTCTTCTCCATGTTCCGAAAGAAAAGATTTAAAATATGAATCTGCCAATTCAAAGTATTGCGGGGTAAATCCGAACATATTCATAGATACCAAGGTATCTTCTGACAAATTAGATTCAGCATCCCCATCGGGATAGCAAATCTGACCTTCTTCATTTCTTGAAATCTTGAGCGTTTCTACAATCTTTGTCAAGTAATCCTCGCCATCTTTGTAACAGACACCTCTGTTCACAGTACCATGTTCTGAAAGTGTGTTCTTTAGCAAGTATGAGACAACAGAAAACTCATTTTCTTTTTGACCATTTTCAAAATAGTCAATAAGTGCTGCATAAGATTCCTGTCCATAATAATCGTCCGCGTTGATAACCGCAAATGGACCTTCAATTACTTCTGCTCCCATTAAAACGGCGTGGGCTGTGCCCCAGGGTTTCTCTCGATCAGGATGAATTTTATAGCCGGATGGAATTTTATCCAGTTCCTGTTCAACGAAGACCATTTCAATTCTATCCCCTATCCTATTCTTGAAGTAACTTTCAAAATCCTCACGAAAATGCTTCCTGATCACAAAAACCACCTTATTAAATCCTGCTCTTATGGCATCATAGATTGAGTAATCAATAATTGTTTCTCCATTTGGTCCAAATGCGTCCAATTGTTTCAATCCTCCATAACGGCTGCCCATTCCGGCTGCTAAAACCAATAAACTTTTCTCCATGTTATTTATAAAATAATTTTATAAGTTGAAGTTTCTTTATTTAAAAATTTGAATTATTTTGCGAATATAGAATTAATTTCTTCTTTTTAGCTAAAACACTTATTACGTTTATATTACACATTAAATAATTTGATAATATGTAATATAATTATTTATTATAATTGTTTTATTTTTGTACTCCTAGAATCAAATTTCCCATGGATAAGCGCTATTTAGTCATCCTGCTACTTTTAACATTTATTTGGGCATGTACCAAAGATAAAATGCCTTCGTTAATAGAATTGGATCAGGAACTTGAAAGTCTTATCAAACAAGCTTCCTCCACGGGCTCCACAGATTTTTATATACTGCCCGACGAAAATGATCTTGATTCAATTCCGCAGGATCCAAAGAATCCACTAACAGAAGTAAAGGTTGAATTGGGTAAGTTCCTGTTTTTTGACACAGGTTTTGCCATGGACGCTGTTAAGGAATCAGGTATGGGGACTTACTCCTGTGCCTCATGTCATATTCCGGAAGCTGGATTCAGACCTGGTAATTTCCAGGGCATAGCAGATGGTGGAAATGGCTTCGGTCTAAATGGTGAAAATAGAGTCCGTAATGGCGACTATCAGGAAGAAGAACTCGATGTCCAAAGTGCGCGACCGCTAAGTATGACCAATGTGGCATTTGTGACAAACACCTTTTGGAATGGTCAGTTTGGTGCCGGCGGTGCCAATATTGGTACTGAGGAGGTTTGGGGATTAAGAGAAGATACCGAAAGAAATAATTGGGGATTTGAAGCCATAGAAACGCAGAACTTTGAAGGTATTGCTGCCCATAGAATTCTTGTAACAGAAGAGCTGATCGATGCATACGGCTACCGCGATATGTTTGATGAAGCCTTCCCTGAATTGACAGAGGCATTAAGGTACAGCAATTATGCAGGCGCCTTAGCGCTTTCCGCATATATAAGAACTATTCTAACCACGCAAGCGCCTTTTCAGAATTGGTTAAAGGGAGATCGCAATGCTCTGTCTTATGAAGAAAAGAAAGGTGGTATCCTCTTTTTTGGCAAAGCCAATTGTACAACCTGTCATTACAATAAAAATCTAGGATCTATTGAATTCCATGCCTTGGGTGTACAGGATATGGATCAAATTCCAAGTTACAATACATCTTCCTCAGACAGAAGAAATTTGGGCAGAGGTGGCTTTACGCTCAAGGAAGAAGATAATTATAAATTCAAAGTTCCTCAGCTTTATAATATGTCGGATGCGCCATTTTATTTTCATGGAGCCAGCAAACGAACTTTAGAGGAAGTTATTGACTATAAGGTAGCAGCTCAATCTGAAAATCCCAGAGTTGATCAAAGCCTGATCTCCGAAAACTTTATACCATTGGACCTAAGCGAAGAAGAGAAAGGCTTCCTCGTACAATTCCTTGCAAAAAGTCTACGCGACCCTAACCTTGAAAGATACAAACCCACTTCTGTTAAATCAGGATTCTGTTTCCCTAATAATGACCTTCAATCCAGAATTGATTTAGGATGTAATTGATAGTAGGGAATTAAGGCCTACTAGGACTTATTGGGTTTAATTTCTGAAGAGACCTGGTTTAAGTTTTGAAGAGACCTGGTTTAAGTTTTGGTGAATTGGGATTAAGTTTAAAACTTAATCCTACTCCTTATCAGCCATTTCACTCATATTCCACATATAGTTCCGGATCCAAATACCAAGCTTGAGGCGCAATTGTTGCTCTGATATTTTGAAGGTAAGCTGGTAAATCTACATCCGCACAATCGAAGGACAATCCAACTCTCGTATAATTCCCGGAGCGTTCGGTATAGACATCATATCCAGCGTCGGATATTTTGGTCATCATAAGACCCACATTAGCCTGCGACGCGAATGACCCTGTAATAATGATACATTGCTCAGGCAATAATAATGGCTCATTACTTGAGGAATCCTCCTCCTGTGTTTCATCGGCAATAAGCATATCGGTAACATGTTCGGTAGGTGTTTCGTTAGAAAAAGGCATATCCTGAGAAGGCTGGCATTGTCTAATTGAAAATATAGTAAACAACACGAGCGCTGCAAGCAATACGGCACCAATTATCCACGGAATTAAGCCATAACCCTCATCATATTTTTCGGGCGCCCACGCTGCTTCCAAATTGGCCTCAGCTTTTGCTGAAGGAGCAGAAGGTGCTTCCTGTTTCATTTCGGCGATTAAGTCGGTCATGACAGATTTGACTTTCTCTTCAGTCGAGTGTGTCTCCTGTGAGATCTCGCTTTTATAGCTTTGGTCACTAATTTCAGGCAAGCTTACAGCTGAAGATGCTGATATAATCTCTTCTGGAGCCCTTTCTGATGCCGCATTGGCGTCTTTAGGCAGGGTCGTGATGATTTTGGCAGGTACTTCAGGTAAGTCCTTAAAATAGGCTCCAATGAAGGCTGGATCTGCTTCGAGCTTAATTTTACCTGATTTCGACTGATCCAGTCTACATATTCCCTTTAATCTGACTTTTCTGTAGTTGACAAGTGCATTTACTACAGCTTCAAAGTATTTATTCAGTGCTTCTTTCGCCTTTTTCTTAGTGAGCCCTTCATTTTCCATCAATCTTTGAATCAATGCTTCGTTGCTTGAAGTGGATTCTTCAAATAACATCTCAACGCTTGGCGGAAACATAGTTTTACGCAATTCACCAAAATAGGCAGGCTTTTGAATCAATTTAATTGATCCAAGGCCCTGAATGGTTATAGTTTTCCTTTCATCAAGGATTTCTCTGATGGATTGAGCTATCTCTATTCGCACGTGCAATACATTCTCAGACGGCTAAATTACTGAAGTTATTTATAATTATTTTTGAGAACATTTTGATTAGCCTATTGTACTACATGGGTATATCTTAATTGAGACTAAAAAAAACAGAATTTTGGAAAGAAAGCGGTCAGAAGAATTATTTGAAGAAGCAAAAACATTATTTCCAGGAGGTGTGAATTCTCCTGTCAGAGCATTTAAATCTGTGCATGGAGCACCATTGTTTATCGACCATGGCGAAGGCTGCAGAATTACAGATGTCGATGGCAATACATTTATAGATTTTTGCTGCAGTTGGGGTCCCCTAATCCTCGGTCACAATAATGTGCAGGTGCAACAAGCAATAAGTCAGACATTAGCCAAGGGAACATCCTTTGGGACACCGACTTTAAAAGGGAATGAAATTGGAAAATTAATCCTCGAAAACCATAGGTTTCTGGATATGATTCGCTTTGTGAGTTCCGGAACCGAAGCCGTTATGTCCGCCATTCGCCTGGCTAGGGGTTATACCGGTAAAAACAAGATTATCAAATTTGAAGGATGCTATCACGGACACGTGGATTCTTTATTGGTTAAAGCGGGTAGCGGTCTTGTAACCTTTGGTATTTCAAGCAGTGCGGGTATACCAGAATCATTATCAGCAGAAACGATCGTATTGCCCCTTAACGACTTACAGGCAGTAATTGATACCCTGGATAAGCAGGATGACATTGCAGCGATAATCATTGAGCCTGTTCCTGCCAATAATGGACTATTGTTACAAGACACTAATTTCCTGGTCTGGTTAAGGAAACTCTGTGATGATCATAAGGTATTACTCATATTTGATGAGGTGATCTCTGGATTCAGGGTTGGATTTGAAGGGGCAGCGGGGTATTATAATATCGCACCGGATTTGATCACATTTGGAAAGATAGTGGGCGGTGGAATGCCTGTTGGTGCTTTCGGTGGCCGAGAAGAAATCATGCGTCATGTAGCACCCCTTGGACCGGTATATCAGGCAGGAACATTGTCTGCCAACCCGGTAACATTATCTGCAGGAATAGCTGTAATTAAACAGTTACTGGAACCAGGCTTTTACGAAGAAATGGAAGCAAAAACACAATATTTTGTAAAGCAAATCCAAGATCACTGCACAAGCAAGAATTATAATATATTATTACAAAGCATTGGCTCAATATTCTGGATGTCCTTCTCAGGTGAACGCGCTATCACATCTGAAGACATCGATGCAGGTTCAGCTGATATATTTAAATCCTTGCATGCCAAACTTCTTGACAATGGCATATACCTTGGTCCTTCAGGATATGAGGTTGGCTTTGTATCGGCAGCGCACAGCCATGAAGATCTGGATGCAGCAGCAGAAATAATTAATCAATGTCTTGACGAGGTGTTCAATGCCTAAAAAAGCATCAAAATATCGACTCTTTCATCTGATCATTATCGTCTATCTGATTGCGGCATTTTCGTGGTGGACGGTTTTACTCTTTCAAAAAACGAATGAAGTATATGAATTGCAATCCCTATTGAGCAATTATGTGCCCAGTCTGGATATGGATGCCATCGAAAAGGAATTCAGGAAACAACGTACAATGGTCATTGGTGAAGGCATTGTGTTCGCAGTGACCATATTTTTTAGTCTTATTCTTATCAATAGAGCTTTTTGGTCGGAGATTCATGCCAATCGCAAAATGAATAATTTCCTTTTGTCGGTGACCCATGAATTAAAAACCCCGATTGCTTCTATAAAGCTCATCAACAAAACCTTAAAGAAGGAAGGTCTGGGTGCCGAACAAAAAAGCAAATTGCTGGCCACCTCAGACGAAGAAAGCAACCGATTGGAATCTCTCGTAAATAATATCCTTACAGTGGCGCAATTGGATCAGAGTTATATTTACAACTTTGAAAGAATTGATCTTTCGGAACTGACACAGGCCAGAATAAAAAGATTTGAGAAAACATTCCCAAATCGGATATTCAGGCAGACCTTGCAGCCCGCCATCGTTCTTGCTGATAAGGAGGCATTCACCAAGCTCATCGATAATCTGATTGATAATGCTGTTAAGTATTCTGCACCTGAAGAAAAGATTGAAATAGAACTTAATACAAGGGCGTCGCAAGCCCACCTGATCATAAAGGATAATGGGATTGGCATTGCGGCAAATGAACAAAGAAAAATATTTGAGAAGTTTCAAAGGGTGGGCAATGAAGAAACCCGTTCTACAAAGGGAACAGGTCTGGGATTATTCATTGTTAAAGAAATAGTAGCGTCGCATAAGGGTAAAATTTCCGTTCACCCCAATGAACCCAAAGGTTCTATTTTTGAAATAATTTTAAATTTGGCGGAATGAGAGTATTGTTGATAGAAGATGAAGCGAGCCTGCGTCAGGTCCTGAAGATAAACCTTGAATTGGAATCTTATGAGGTCATTGAAGCTGAGGATGGGTTGGATGCAAAAACCAAGGTCGAAAATGAGCATTTTGATATAATACTTCTTGACCTGATGCTCCCGCACATCAATGGCATGGATTTATTGGAAATGATACGCATCAATAACGACAAGATTCCCGTGATCATTACATCAGCCAAGGATACTTCGTCAGATAGAATCAAGGGCCTAAAGACAGGTGCCGATGATTATATAACCAAACCATTCGAAATTGAAGAGTTGTTGCTCCGTATGGAGAAGCTGCTTCAGCGAACTGTCCCTGCCAACAGTCAAAACGTAGATTTGGAATCGTTTGTATTTGGGGATAAATCGGTAAACTTCAGGACTTTTAAAGGGACCCATGGTCAAAAAAGTTTTGATTTAAGCACCAAAGAAATTCAATTGCTGAAATTACTTATCGGCCGTAAAAATGAGGTCGTTTCGAGGCATGACATCCTTAAGCAAGTGTGGGGCTATGATGTGTTTCCCAGTACCCGTACCATCGATAATTTCATTGCTTCACTACGCAAGCGCTTTGAGTCTGATCCCAAGCATCCTGAATACATTTTGTCGGTTCGTGGAATTGGGTATAAATTTCAATTCAATCCAGAATAAAGGGCGGGTTTAATTTTTCTTAAAAATTGTGATTTACGGTATGGTTTTGGATACATACATTCAAAAAGAATCCATGCACATACTCGTATCAATTATTTTACCACTATTCATGATGCCTTTGAATGCAATTGAAGAGGTGTTTTCAACCAATAAGGACACCGGTGTAAATATTACTATTATCAATCAGGAAACCATTCCTTTTGATTTTAACATCGAATACAAAGAAAGAAGACATCAGATTCATGTAAGGACTGAGATGTCTTTAAATTCGCTGAGGCTAATGAATGATGAGAAAAAGCATCTTACTTATGATGTAAGAGGATCAAATCTTGTAATGCTACCTCTGGTAGATTTTCAGGAAGGATCTTATATCGCTGAATTCAAGTTTCAAAAAGATCCCACGGTTGTTTTAGCCAAGATTGACATACCGAAGATTCTGAAACCTAGCGATCTCTAAGAATTGTAAAGGCAGTGCGTCGGTTAGCCTGATGCTCTGCCTCTGTACATTCTTCACAAATACAATCCACTGCAGGGCGTTTTTCACCATAGCCTTTTGCAATCAATCTTCCTGTATCAATTCCTTTTTCCTCAAGATAAGTCACTGCAGATTGAGCACGTTTCTGCGATAATTCCTCATTGAAATCATCTTCACCCCGACAGTCCGTGTGGGACGCCAATTCGATTGTGATTTGTGGATTCAAGCGTAATATTTCAGATAAAGAGTCCAATGATGGTTTTGCATCTTCTCGGATATTCCATTTATTGAAATCATAATATATATTATTGAGGACGATTTCGGTGTCGTAAATAATTCTACTCAATGCAATTTCAACATTGACCGTCGTATCCTTTTCCAATTCAAATCTTGTATTGGCTTTTTCTGTTCTGGTTAGGTATTCTTCTTTACGTGCAGTCAATTCAAAATCAAGCCCAACATTCACGGATTCAACAAAAAATCCACCCTCATTGGTCCGTAAAGTGATGGTCGTATCCTGTGATTCAATTCTTACATCAGCTTCGCTAAGTGGAATTCTATCAATAACGGCCCCATTGGGATTATCGTTTTCATATACCAACTCCACTACCCTGCCAGCAAGATATAATTCATAGATCGGATCTTCTTCCTCTACAATCACTTCCTCTGTTTCTTCTTGCTCCGCTTTCTGTTCTTTGAACAATGCAAATTCAAAAATATCATCACTAAAGCCTGTATTTCTGGAAGAACTGAAATAGCCTTCGAGTTCCAACTGATCGTTGGGCGTGAAATCATTGCGCACAATCAAGCCAAAGTCATCAGCGCCTGAATTGAGAGGCAGACCTACATTTACGGGCCGTGCCCAGGAACCATCACTGCGCAAATAAGTCTTGAATATATCCAGGCCGCCGTAGCCCGGCAATCCATCTGAGGCAAAAAACAATGTATCATTATAAGCTGTAGGAAATAACTCATTGCCCAAGGTATTGATAGAAGAAGGCATAATTTCAGCTTCGGACCATCCATTGGACAGACGCACTGAATAATACAAATCGTGATTGCTCTGACCTATAATGTTTACAGTAAATATCAACACGCTGTCATTTTCAATTAATGTAGGCTGCCCAAAATTTACATTATCACCGTAAAACATCAACGGCTCTGGTTCCATCCAAAAGCCATTGGGACGCTGACTATAGAATATTCTGTTAAATGGTTTACCTTGATTAAATGCAACATTGCGTGTAAAGAATATTTCGTTGAAGTCTTGTGAGAAGCAGGCGGCACCTTCATGATCTTCCGTATTGAGCAGGGCATCAAAATTTGAAACTTTGCGGTTGGACTTATTGTAAATAAACAAGTCAGAAAATCCCTGTCCTGTCCAATCATCGATTTTGTTGCCGGTAGCCTGATCTCTGTCAGAACTGAAAACGATGAAATCATCCTCAAAAAATACCGGAGCATAATCCCTGGCGGTAGAGTTTCCATTGATGGGCTCTATGCGATGATTGGGCATATTTTCAAAATTCTCAATAGCTCTGTTACAAATAGCCACTTCGCCCAAATATTTGTTGTCGCGTTGTGCGCGATACAATTCTTCATATAAGACCTTTGCATCTTCATAGCGTTCATTCTTCTTAAGAATATCTGCTAAGTCTTCTTTGGATGCATCTGAAGGAAGCAATTGATCTGTTATATCATACCAACGCAATGCTTCTCCAAAGTTTTGTAAAATATCATGCGACTTGGCAAGCATTCTCGCTTTTTGTGCCTTTACTTCAGGGTTACGCTCTTCTCTAAATTCCTCTTCAAGCATGTCTATTGCAACAGAATACTGCTTATACTGATAAGCCATGGTACCATTCTTTATATTCAAAGTCACCGTGCAGGCTGTCAGCAACACAAAGTAAGCAAGGGCAATATATTTTAATGGTTTAGCCATATATTTTGTCAAAATGGGATTTCATATTTGTATAAAGCGCTCTGTCAATCCGTGCTAATAAAAGAATGCTTTGACAAGATGCTTCATAGCGCTCCTCCATCCTGTTAGAGGCAATCAAATCTAATGCTTTAACGTAGGAGTTCAATATGGAATTGAACACAGGCGTAGAGAAAAAGTTATAAATGATCATAAAATTCACGGCTTCTTCGGCATTGAAAAGATAAATGTCTATCATTTCATAATCAAATAAGACCGTCTTCGCGACTTCACTCAGGATTTTATTGATCTTTTGAATACGCGGTCTGCGTGGTTTGCGCATGCTCTTTGTAGCATATTTGGACTTTATTTGTTTTTTTATGCCTGCGAAATATTTTTCTCTGTCTTTGTCCGACCCCAGCTCCATGGCATAATATTTTGATACACCTTGCACCTTGTCATAGAGGGTCATGAGTTCGTCCCGGAGGTCTTTCTCCTCCAATTGTTCGATATGTTTAAGAAAAACTGATTTACGCATAAATAAAAAAGGCCCCCAAAATAATTGAGAGCCTTAAGTTATTAATTTCTGATATACTATTTCGCTTGCTTGGCAGCTTTAGAGAAGCTTTTCTTTGATTCAATCTTATTAGGTTTTAAATCATCTGATAAGTCTCTTACAATTGGTGTTGCCACGAAAATAGATGAATAGGTACCCACTAGAATACCTATGATAATTGCAAATGTAAATCCTTTGATAGATCCCCCTCCAAAAATGAACAATGGAAGAATCATAATCAAAGTGGTAAATGATGTGATCAATGTTCTAGAGAACGTACTGTTGATAGCAAGGTTCAATACTTCATCCGTAGATTTTGAAGTATGGATACCCAAATACTCTCTGATTCTATCGAATACAACCACGGTATCGTTGATTGAATAACCGATCACTGTCAATAAGGCTGCGATAAACGCCTGATCAATTTCAAGCGAGAAAGGCAGTACACCCCAAGCCAACGAAAAGATACCCAGTAATACCAATGAATCGTGGAACAATGCCGCAACGGCACCTAAACTGTATTGCCATCTGTTGAATCGGATAAAGATGTATAGGAAGATCAATAACAAAGCAAATATACCTGCATAGAATGAGCTCTTCTTGATATCATCGGCAATTGTCGGCAATACCTTGTATGAACTCGTCTGGTGCATTTCTGCCTGCGAATCCGTTAACTTGAACTGATCCAGAGATACATCGATACCGGTCGTCGCTACAAGGCCCTCATGTAATTTAGACAAGACACGTTCTGCTGCATCTTCTGCATTATCGTTGATCAGGTAATCTGTTACAATATTGTATGTATTATCTGTATCAACAGCCTTAACCAATGGTGGATTCTCAAGAAAAGATTCAAGACCAGTTCTTAAAGTCTCTGCATCGATATTATCGCCATTGGTAAATTCAATATTGTAGGAGTAACCACCTTTGAAATCCACACCAAGATCAAACCCTTTCATGAAAAAGATTGAAGACAATCCTGCAGCTATTACAATACCTGATACGGCATAGGCGATCTTTCTTTTACCAATCCAGTCAATTTTCAAATTGGCCAATGTATTCTTTGATAGAGGTGACCAGAATCCAATATTTCTGCCGCTTCGCGTCCACCAATCAATGATCAATCGACCAACAAGAACAGCTGTAAATAAAGATGATAATACACCAATGATTAATACAACGGCGAAACCTCTAATAGGTCCCAATCCGAAATAAGCCAATACGAAGGCTACCAATAAGGTCGTGACGTTGGCATCGATAATGGCAGAATAGGAATGTCTGAAACCATCGTTTATGGAGGCGAGCACAGACTTTCCTGCCCGCAACTCTTCCCGAATTCTTTCATAGATGATTACGTTGGCATCAACCGCCATACCGATTGTTAAAACGATACCTGCAATACCTGGTAAGGTTAGTACCGTACCCAATGATGCCAAAGCACCAAAGATGAAAAACAGGTTGAGTAACAATGCTATGATTGAAACAAATCCACCTCCCGCATAATAGAGTATCATGAAGACCAATACCAATCCGAATCCAAACATGAGCGCTCTGATTGAGCTTTCAATATTTTTCGCACCCAGAGAAGGTCCAACAGTTGCTTCCTGTATGGATTTAACTTTAGCTGGCAACTTACCGACTTCCAGAATACTGGCAAAATCAGCGGCTTCCTGAACAGAGAAATTACCCGTGATTTGAGTATTACCTGTAGGAATTGGTCCGTTTACACGCGGTGCTGAGACAACTTCATCATCAAGACAGATTGCTACTTCTCTATTGCCATCGTTGGCAGCACGTGTTGTCATTTCTGCCCATACTTGAGCACCACGGTTATTCATTCTCAGACTTACAGCCATTTCACCCGTCATTGGATCCGGCGAATGTGAAGCGTCGATGATCACATCTCCTTCCAGTGGTGCCTTGGATTCTGCATCGTTCGGTGTCTTGATCAAGTATAACATGTACTTGTCAGACTCTTCGCCCGTTTCGAAATCAGAATATGCTTTTCTTGACCACAAGAACTTAGAATTGATAGGGAAAAGGCTTTTTACTTCAGGCTTTGCCAATAATTCGGACACCGCTCTTCTTTTGTTTTTATCAGCGAATCCCATAACCGTTGGGCCCCATGCAAATTCTCCTGCACCGTTATTCAATGTCAATAACTTCATTAGAGGTCCTTGATCCTGGAATGGATCAACTGACTTTTCAACAACCTGGAAGGTAGAGTCTCCTGTAAGATTTCCAAGCGTATCGATTTCTGGAGACCAGATCGTATCGAATTGAGGTACTTCTTCTTCGATGGCATCCTCACCAGCAGCAAGATTTTTCAATCTTCTGTCCGCTTCGATGAAAGCATTACTGATGCCTGCATCTGTATAACGGTAAGTATCCCAAAATTCCAATGCTGCACTTGCAGAAAGGAAGTTTCGAGCACGTTCAGGGTTTTCGATACCTGGCATTTCAACAAGAATTAAATCACGCGATGCATCCAGTGAAACATTTGGTTGGGTAATACCCAATTTATTAATCCTTTGTTTCAATCTATTGAATGTAAGGTTAACTGTCTCATCTGCTTTTTCTCTCAAAATTCTGGCTACCTCACCATCACCGGTTTCGATATTTATCAATTCCTTCATTGAGGCATCACGCATGAAAATACTTGCCAGTTTCTTTTTGTCGCCAGGTATTTTTGAGTACTCCTGAGCAAAAAGACTGATGTAATCTGACTGTGAGTTTTTCTGCGCCTCTACAGCATTATCAAGAGCCAGTCTGAAGTTTTCATCCTTACTGTTTCTGGATAATTGAATCAATAATTCTTTGAGATCAACCTGTAACACCGAACTCATTCCCCCTTTGAGGTCTAGTCCGAGTGCCAATTGTCTTGATTTCAAATCCTCGTAGGTGAATTTTCCTAAGAGTGGAATCGTCAGAATATCTTCGCTGGATACGGAATCCAGGTAATCAATTCTGGCTTGTTTTACGGCATCATAGCGTTCTAAGGAAGGGTTGGCATCTGCATATTCTTCAGCATAAGTCACCGCTGCCTTTTCAACTTTTCTTGTTGGGAAAAGGTAGAATACCTGCAATAAACTGGTCAAAATAAGTAGGACCAAGAATACTTTAATTAAACCTTTTGCTTGCATTTTATTTGTCTTTATAATTTTCGTTTCTAAAAAACCACGCAAATATACATTTATTCAGTAATTACAGGGCCCCAGGGCCAGGTTGCATGGTTGATGTATTATAGTATTTGCCAGGTATTATCAGCCCGTGGCAGGCTTTAGGTGGGCTCAGGCCACGATGTCATCATCAGGATGACTCCTAAAGTGTAAGTATTTTCTTAATTCAGGTGAAATGTGAGCGCCAATCCCAATACAGTGAGAAGACACCACTTTCGGCACATGGATCAGATACTTTTCTTGTAATCTCAATGCAAATACATCCGGACCAAAATCCAGATCAATAACCTCAGCTTGTGTGCTCGATGTTATCCCATGCACCACAAATGCTTTTTCGAAACTTGTGTCTTCAGATGGCGGAGCAGCCTGAAGATCAGTGCCGTTGGCATTCATGAAAAGAAATAATATGAAAAGTAAATAACGCATGATGGGCGAAGATATGGTTAATTTGTCACTTGGTCAATTGGTTAATCAGTTAATTGGTTAATTGGTTAATCAGTTAATTGGTCGATGGGTTAATCAGTTAATCAGTTAATCAGTTAATTGGTTAATCAGTTAATTGGTTAATTGGTCGATGGGTTAATCAGTTAATTGGTCGATGGGTTGACTAATCAACTAATTCTCTAATCCTTATATTGACATATGCTTATCTCCAATTTCTCCAATCTATCCATATTTTCCACGGAAAGCATATCAGTATATGACATGACCTGAGGCTTGGCTTTTGAAAAGGCCGTACAATCGCCCGATTTTTCATAAAGCTGCATGAGGTCATAAAACACATATTGCCACCGAATATGTTCACCATTCCAGAAGTCCAGACAAGGTGTGAGCAAACTATCGGCTTTCCTGTAATCTTCCAAATGAAAATAGGCTGTGGCCTCGTTCTGCTGTGCTACCATCCTACCCTTTTGAAAATTGACCGCTTCATATAAGTCCTTTCCAAATTGAATTTTAGAAAGTCCCTGAGGGTCGCCAGCTCGGACTTCCACTAAGCCCTGGTATTTGAGGATATTGGCCCAGCCCAAGGTATCTTTTGCTTTTTGAAAAACAGCATCCGCTTTTGAAAGAAAAATGATAGCTGAATCCAATTTGTTTTTCTCCTCATTATAAAGGGTTCCCATATTTAAGTAGGTATTCCCCAGCTTGTGGTGTTCAGCATCACTGCATTGATACAATTGAATCAATTCTTGCATTTGAATCAGCGCCAAATCAGGTGATTTATTGTAATTGGTTTTGATTTGAGATTCAAGCAAAGGAATTTGTTCTTCGGTGCAGTTCTTATCTGAGC
>JABDJE010000113.1 GCA_013002625.1 Saprospiraceae bacterium
CCTTTTGTCTTCTTCCATGCATCAAATAATTTGACCTGCCTAAGCGCCCAATCCGCTTCCTGCTCTTCTGGCAAACCTGAATCTCTATACTCGATTGTTTTTCTCGCCACGACCAGTTCGGGATGACATAGCTCAACTTCCGGTAGTGAAAGCAAATCTGTACTCAACTCGAATATATCTCGTCCAGTATCTTCTTCTGGTTCGAGGAAGTAAGCACATTGTGAAAACTTGAGTTTTCTCTTTTCTTTTAAATTGTGTGCACCCAGAATTGACCTTTGCACAGATTCATCTACATGATTCTGAAATTTCAAGAACAAATTGCCGGTGTAAATTTGATAGCTGCCAAATTCATTAATGAACACAGTCCCAATAAAGACAATGCGCTTATCATCCAAATTCTTAATGGATTCCTTGAATTGATCTCTTGTGCGAGCAGAAATATCATGTAGCAATTTGAATACATAGACCGAGGCTTCTGGATAAACATCAACCTCCTTTACATGATCAATCTCTACGTCTGCAGCTTGAACAGAAAGCCATTCTTGAGGATTCCAATTCTCTTTTGTTCGGACAATGACCAGATCATCGCTTTCAAATAATTTGAATTCATTGTCCTGGGTTCCTCTGTAATGATAGCGTTTCATAAATTAAATGGCATGCTATGAAAGCCCACGGTGATGAATGTAATCATTGGTAAATATTTGAGCCATGATTGGGTCATTAAAAATCTGCATTCTTGCATTGATCCAATCAACTCGGGATTGACCATAGGCCGCTTTTACGAAATCACTGTCCATGACATTGACCTTACCCCAGTGCCAGGTGTGCGGTATATTCTTTGAATCAAGTATTGGGCTAAGCTTTTCAACTAATTCCATAGTTTTTCCAGTTCCCACACCATCTATGCCGAATAAGCAATTCATATTGTATTTGGTAAAAGCCATCGTTGCCTTTGACTTCTTTACAAATCGTAGTGAAAAGGTCGAAGGAATTTTCTTATGGTTATCTGCGGCTTCAAGTATGGCTTCCAGCATGGCTCTTCCATCTGAAACATCTGTTGCAATTGCAATCGAAAATTGGCCATCCCTTAAATTGGTTGTATCGGTAAATATTTCACCCAAACTGCCTTCCTCACTCTCGCCATCCTTTGGCAATTGCTTGTTGATAATCCCTTTGATTAGGAAAGGAAACACAGTCGCCAGAGATTTGGCCATCGTTAGTGTAATATCCTTATTGTATTCCAGGTAACTTGGAGGCCCTATTCTGGCGGTATCAGGAATTTTATAAATAATTTCTGCCCTTACATTGTCATTATAATCATACTGATTGATATAAAACTTCATGTGAAAAAGCTTGTCTGGGTCCATGCCTGTAACGTTCAGGCCATTGTTCTTGACCGTCATGGACGACATAAAAGAATAGACATCTTCAATGGTCACTTTCTTGATATAGTTTTGTAATAAGAATGCTTTTTCGGTTTTCACCAGAACACCATGAACGTAACCAAACGCACCCAAGCCGACAAGGGCAGCCTTGAACAACTTATTATCTCTGATATGCTGTGCATTAATACTTTGGGCGAACGCTGCATTGGCAATGGGTGCATCTTCGGCTTCAAGATAGATGCTATCCTGAGGATTAGGGCCCGTTATTATATGTAAGCCGAACACAGTATCCTGAATTGAGCCTACGTTTATAGATGAACCGTGGACACCGGTTCCAATAGCTCCTGCAATCGTTTGGCCATTACTGGCGCCTGAAGTCATAAGTGATCGTCCTTTATCTTTCAGGTGGTCGTTCAGATCCTTTATATAGTTGCCAGTTTGTGTAAAGAGGTACGTATCCTTATTCATAGGATCTTCAAGCGCAAGCTCCTGCAAGAACCATTTAATTTTCATGCTTGGAACAGCCTTGCCATTTGCATCATTATCCTTATGATATTGAAAAACACACATGTCCTGTACATAAGGTACTTCTGAAAGCGACCACAACCTGCCACAAGCCCTTAATCGAACTTGCTTGTCTTTGGCTTCCTGAAGGAGCGCGTGAATAGATGAAGTCGTGTTATTGTAATTTGCAATCGTGTTGTCAGGTGCATCATTGTAAAGCCTTACATCAAACCCAAATGGCTTTTCGTAATTCCCGTGGACATTCTTAAAAGAATAATTGCTTGCTACAGGGGTAATTGTGTATCCCATAGTGATAGATTTTGGAGTTAGAAATAATCAATCACAGAAACAATCAGTTTCAATCAATTCATACGTCTAATTTGTGCTGCGGGGGTGCAGAGCAGGAGAAAATCAGACAAACACCCAGAAGATTGTATTCTATGTATTGTTAAAAGTTACAAAATATTAATGACAATATTTAAATGATTGTAAGTAATGAAGGCCATCTTACCAATAGAGTATTGTTCATGAAAAATGTTACCACTAATGACTGGTAAAATATAATCCACGGATTATAGGGAAGCGCCAAAATAGATTTCACATGCATTTTATTCTTAGATTTGGATAAAAATTTATCATGTCTAATCTTAAATCATCAAGTAGCATATTCTTCCTGGGTCTGGTCTTACTTCTGGGATTCACTTCTTGTTCAGACATTACCAACAACATCTATGTTGCCAAAGATGGAAGTGTCATAACTGAAATAAGCATCGAACCCCATACATTTTTTCCAATGGATATGATGAAGGATGTCGTCGGAGATTCCACTGTTACGGATGAGGTCCCAACGATAAACGAAGAAGATGATAAACTTATGGGCAAATTGTTTATGGGTGTTCAACAGCTGGATACGACATTCAATCTTACAGGCATTGAGGAATTCGAAAAGATGAAAGATTCAATACCAATTGAGGTATTTGTTGAAGACATTCTGCTAAAATATAAAGGTGACACTACAGCTCAAAGTTCAAAACTAGCTGTAAAAATCTCACAAACTAAAGATCAATATCACGGCATGGTAGGTCTCATGGAAATGTTGGAATCAGATCCTGATATGCTTGAGCAATATGCTATGGCTGCTGATAAAAATATTAATTCCAGAGAGAACTTTGCCACAGAACTTCAATCGATCATGAAGACCTCTGGTAAAAGAACTTCAATGTTCTGGGACAAAGGTGTTTTTACATTGAGTCGAATGGATATGCAGAATCTTCAGGAAATGACCAAGGTGGGTGAGCAGAAAAATCAAGATAATCCTTTAAATGAAATGGGAGGAGATTTTGGAGGCATGGCTAATGAGATAGATTTGGATGATGAATTCACGCGTGAAATGATGACCAGTATGTTTGGTCGTGTGATAACAAAAGTTCATCTGCCAGGTAAAGTAGAATTCACCAACGATACAACAGCGGTCATTGAGGGGAATACCGTCAGCTTCCAACAATCTGTCATTGAAATGATGCTCAGTGAAGATGGCAATTCCAAAGACCGTATAATAAAATTCAAAAAGTAATACCTACCGAATAAGGGTAATGGAGCCATGCCAGTGTTCTTCTTTTCCTGATTGTGTTTCCAGAATCAGTTGGTAAAGAAATACGTCTGGGTTTAATAGTTCGTCATTGAAGCTTCCATTCCAGGTAATCACTTCTGTACCTTCTACATCCGTAACTTCATATACGACATTACCCCATCTATTATAGATACGAAAGGATTTATATGCCTTCACATAGCCTGAGTTATATATTCTAAATTCATCGTTAACCTGATCCTGGTCTGGTGAAAATATATTCGGAATATAAATTGAGCTTGCTTTCAATTGTATTAATACCTCATCCTGCGTAATACATCCTTCATTTGACACCATATAAAGTACAAGATTAGTTGTACTTGGCGGGCTGACATTTATCGATGTACAATTGATACAGTCAAGGATTTCGGGATGAGACCAATAAAAGGTATCGGGCTCTGAAGTAAATTGAATATTGAAATCGATACTTCCTCCGGACTCTATTTCATAAACGCCTCCAAGATTTGAATCTAAAATTGGAATGACCGGAATACTTATTTCCACACTTTCAGAAATACACCCCTGTTCATCCATGGCAACAAGGGTATATGAACTTGAAGACAAGCCATTAAAATATCCTTCAGATGTGAAATTCACGGCGTCTATACTGTAATTATAATTCCCGTCTCCCCCACTCTCATTAAAAAATAACACTTCACCCACTGTTGATTCTCCACAAGGATCTACATTGAGTTCATATTCAAATTCAATAGGAACAAATTCATAATTTGTAATGACCAGAGAGTCACAACCATTCAAGGATGATAAATAAAGCGTGTCTGGATCAATGGCTGCAGGATCACAGGTTTGATCAGATAATATGGTGGATTGTCCCGCAATCAAACTTGTTTCAACAATGTAAATACTATCACAATGCATTCCGCTTACGTACACTGTATCGTAACCCACTTCAGTTGCTTCACATGTGTTCTCATAGATAAACGTCGGGGCAATGGGATCGTAAATGAAATTTTGGATAAATAGACTGTCACAACCTTGTTCATATATCAATACGGTAGTATCATTCCTGACTTCGGCCAATCTGCAG
>JABDJE010000283.1 GCA_013002625.1 Saprospiraceae bacterium
TGAGGATTTTGCGTTACGGCTGTTGCTACGCAGTAGCAAGAAAGTCGTAAAATCTGAACTGCAGGCAATGAGCGATGCAAAAAAGCCTTGATTCAAACTAGCGTTTCTTTGTTACGTTCTTTTGGCAATGAAAAGAAAGTAATACCAATAAATGAATAATTTAAAATATTGTTAGTTACAGATCGCCGAAACCCCTAGAGGGTGAGGCAATCTGATGCGCCCCCCCAGGTTCTTGCCACCCAACCGCAACTGATGTTGCGGTTCACTTTCTTAAGCGTGACGTTTAGTCACTCTTATCCCGACAAAGTCGGTACCGAAAGTTCATCACCAGATCGCCGAAACCGGTACAAAAAGCGCAACATCGGGATCTCAAGATTTTATCCGAGCATATAATGCGTATGTGCAAAAAAGATGTTTGAATCCCAGCTTGTGGTGAGGATTTTGCGTTACGGCTGGTGCTACGCAGTAGCAAGGAAGTCGTAAAATCTGAACTGCAGGCAATGAGCGATGCGAAAAGCCTTGATTCAAACTAGCGTTTTTTTGTTTCTTTCTTTTGGCAATGAAAAGAAAGTAATACTAAGAAAAGGATAGTATAAATCATTTCTAATTCCAAATTGCTACAGCATTCGCGAAAGGAATAGACATTATATGTAGAATGTTTAGTATTGAAGGATTAATTTAAATTAGTATTCAACAGACATAACCTCCTGATAATATTGTACATAACACAATTATCCACACAAAAAACCGCAAATATGTGGATAACATTTATATAATATTCTTGAATATCTTATTCTCAAAACATAATTTAGTAGAACGATAGCGCGCAGCTCGCTGCACATTATCGCGCTCTTTGAAAACGAAAGATGAATGAGGAGGACGGGAAGAAAGGGAAGCAATTCCTGGAAATCCTGAGAACTTGTTCTCAAAGGAAACTGGAACAGTTATTTTGACGAAGGGTCATACCGACGATGAAACAACAGTCTCAATGACCGGATACTTCTCGATGATTTCATCAATCGTAACGATTACAAGGTTTGAGCATGTGCAGACGCGCAAGCGGCGGTACAAACGTTCGAACCAATCTGATTAGAACCAATGCATTGTGGAAAGCAGGCTCGCAAGGGCAGGCTGGAAATAATGGATAAGAAAAATTAAGATCGTAATCGATTTAAAGAAGCAGAGGGGAATACCGCAAGGTGTTTCCCTTTTTTTATTGCCTGCCATTCATTCCCCGGAATAAGTAAACCATACTACCTTTCTTCAATTAGAATTATTTGATCAAGCGTCCGCGCAGCTATTTTTGCCTGGAGTCGTTTATAATACATAGTAGCGTGTTACAAGTCTTTAATGGCTAAGGGGTGAAATTCATGTAATGTCTATTTTCTTGCAGTAGAAAATATTCAACTGTAAAATCTCCGTTTTAAGTTTGATATTATAATCAATCATTTCCTACACTATCTACCAATGTCTATAGTCAATCCAGAGTATTTTTTAATCATTAAAATATTTTGGTATGAAAAAGCAACAATTAGCTTTAGCCTTTGCGGCATGTTTGGTTTTATTTTTGGCGGTTCTGTCATGTTCTACAGAATCCAGTGACTTACAAGATGATTCAGATTTCATCTTCATTGACAAAGCAGAAATGACTCAGTCATCTCAAAAAGGTTTTGACCCTGAAATAGGGCCGGGCCCCAAGACGGATTATTGTGTAGGTACAATCCAACGCATACATTGGGTTAGACCTGGAGAAGAAGATACCTATCGACTGGGTGAAACCATTTGTGTTGAATGTAATGTTCGCCAAATCGACTGTCGGGATGCCTACTGGGTACGCATTTGGAGAGATGAACTTAAAATGGCTGCAGTATACGTCGTCAGTGAAGACAGTTATTGCACCGAGTGTCCGCGTGATGGCCTTAAAGTAAACTAAGCCTACCAATCCCTTTGAGTTTTTTTATTTACAATCGTAAGCCATAAATTGTAATACTTAATTTCCTGATAATGAGGCTTTTTCGTAGCTTAAGAGTCATTATTAACTAAACAAACACAAGATGGCTTATTTAGAACCCGTAATTGGCGGTATCGCTGCATTCGCATTAGGCTTCCTATGGTACACGGCATTATTCGGTAAAGCATGGCAGGCCGAAACAGGCATGACAGAAGAAGATGCCAGTAAAGATATGGCCAGAACCCATGGTCTTTCACTTTTAATGATGATCGTTATTTCATATGCTGTTAATATGATTATAAATTATCATGAGCCTGCAGACCAAACATTCGTTCATGGCGGATTTCATGGTATCATGGCAGGATTGTTTTATGCAGCACCAGCTGTGGCAATCGGTTATCTGTATCAACGCAAATCACTTAAACTATTTCTCATTGATGCTACTTACATAGTATTGTTTATGGGATTGTCTGGAGGCGTGATGGCTGCCTTGAGTTTAGGATAAACACAATTTAGAGGATAATTTTTTAATTGTCCCTTTGGCATTGCCCCAAAGGGACGAAAACTCTAGACTTAACCCAAAGGTCTTTTTGCTCAACGCATATCCTTCAGCTCTACGATACCTGTTTGCGCGCTGCTGCGCAGCCCAAGTCACAACGGTATCATATCGCCCCAGACAAGTTGGGCTAAGTCAATTTGTAAACCGTCCAAAATTCTAGTGCGTGGCGAAGGATGGCGTAAGCGACTTTGAGTCCCGATAAAATCGGGATGAGGGAAAGCAGCCATGCTGAGCTGATGATTTAGCGTATAGAATGAGCACCTTATTTTGGACTAGCATTTTTGGACACTTTTGTTGCAATGACAAAAGTGTCGAAGAGAAAAGATTAGAATAGTAAATCCACAACCTCCTCAACCTTCCCCACCTTATGTATGCGAATATTATACTTATCTTTGCCTTGCGTTAGCTTGTTGTATCTGGAAATATAAATCTCTTCAAAGCCTAGCCTGGCCGCTTCCTCAATACGTTGATCGATGCGGGTAACAGCACGTATTTCTCCGGTTAATCCTACTTCACCCGTAAAGCAAATTTTATTATTAACGGGCTTGTTGTGTAGTGATGAAACCAAGGCTGCAATAATGGCTAAATCGATGGCCGTGTCCTGTACTTTAAGCCCCCCAGCAATATTGAGAAACACATCGCTCTGACCAAAAAATAACCCGGCACGTTTTTCCAACACTGCCAATAACATACCCAATCTTCTAAGGTCAAATCCAGTTGCTGATCTTTGCGGGGTACCATAAATCGCCTGACTTACCAGGGCTTGTGTCTCTATCAACATGGGGCGCATGCCCTCGATTGTCGATGCAACCGTAGAGCCACTTAAATCTTCATCGCTTTGTGACAGCAAAAGTTCGGAAGGGTTTTCAACTTCCCGAAGACCTGTTGTTTCCATAGCGTAAATACCCAACTCTTCTGTTGATCCGAATCGATTTTTCTTGGTCCTTAATATTCGATAAATATGATTGCGGTCCCCTTCAAATTGAAGCACCGTATCAACAATATGCTCTAGAATTTTAGGCCCGGCTATATGGCCCTCTTTATTGATGTGGCCGATGATCATTACAGGAACGTTGCTTTCCTTAGCATAAATCTGAAGCTCTGATGTACACTCCCGCACCTGTGATATACTTCCGGGAATAGAGTCAACATAAGGCGATACAATGGTCTGAATTGAATCAATAACAATCAAATGCGGCTCTACTTCCCTGGCTTCCTTCAGTATTTTCTGCAAATTGGTTTCAGTCATGATCAGACAGTTCTGATTACCACCGCCCATTCGATCCGCACGCATCTTAATTTGCTGTTTGCTCTCTTCGCCAGAAACATACAAGATTTTAAATGGAGCGTTCAATGCCAGTTGAAGCAAGAGTGTCGACTTACCTATACCTGGATCTCCGCCCAGTAAAGTAATCGATCCGGGCACCAAGCCACCTCCCAGTGTTCTGTGCAATTCTTTGTCATTCAGACTTATTCGAATTTCTTTATGTGCTGGGATTTCTTCGAGCAGAACAGACTTTGAGCTGGCAGTATCGTCCAGGAGGTTACGCTGCTTCTTCTTTTCGATTGTGGTTTCCTTATTGATGGTTTCCTCTACATAGGTATTCCATTCACTGCACACGGCACATTTCCCTTCCCATTTTGGGGATTGATGGCCACAGGAGGCGCAAATAAAGACTGTTTTGGACTTCATATTTTGTTAAGTAATTCCGGATTTGGGAAATTTCAAGTAAAAAATTTAATTTTTCTTGTGACTTCTTGAATTCTCAATAGTCTAAAAACTGAAAGTAACGATCAACCGACTTACGAAATATTAGTTGTAGATCTCAAGATATATAAAGATAGATTGTTTTCAATTGGTTTTTTGGGGTTATACAGGGTGCTGCGATTTTTCGTACGCGCCCTGTTCTTTTCAATACAATTTGCTTTTAACCAATCCCATTTTTGAAAGACGATGGACGATTGAAACCCTTAACACACCCAGTCCATACTTAATGCTTCTAGGCAAGTTTATTGACGAAGCTTCTTCAAAATATTTTGTCGGACATGTCACCTCAGCTATGTCGAATCCCTGATATACAATTTGTGATAGCATTTCATTATCAAATACAAAATCATCTGAATTATTATTGAAATGAATACTTTTTAATACTTCACCACTAAAGGCCCGATAGCCGGTATGATATTCAGATAATTTATATGATATGAGGATGTTTTGGAACAGAGTAAGGGCTCTGTTTGCAATGTATTTATATACAGGCATTCCGCCTTTCAAAGCACCTTTGCCCAATATTCTTGAACCCAGTACAACAGGATATAAATCATCTCCAATGATGTTGACCATAGACGGGATGAGCATGGGGGTGTATTGGTAATCCGGATGAAGCATAATAACTATATCGCCATTCAATTCCAGCGCCTTGTTATACAAAGACTTTTGGTTACCGCCATATCCCATGTTCTGTTCGTGATGTATGATATGATCTATGCCGATGGATTTGGCAACCTCAACCGTATCATCTTTACTTGCATCATCACACAGTATCACCTCATCTACAAGATCGAAGGGAATTTCATTATAGGTTTTCTCTAGTGTTGAAGCCGCATTATAGGCTGGTAAAACAACAATTACACGCTTACCCTTATACATTGAAAAATTATTTTTCTATTTGGGTCAATATTACAAAATTGCCTTTTATAATTCGTCGACGAACTCGAATTAGCTAAACAATTTTCAAGTTTATTTCTTTAGCATTACAGTATGAAAATCATAAGTTACAATGTAAATGGTATTCGCGCAGCCATCAAAAAGGATTTGGTTGAATGGTTAAAAAATGAAGATCCCGATATATTTTGTATCCAGGAAACCAAGGCGCAACCCGATCAAATCGACCCGCTTATTTTTGGAGAACTCGGCTACCATGCCGAATGGCATTCTGCAGAAAAAAAGGGTTATTCAGGTGTTCTTACATTGAGTAAGATGCAACCCAATTCTACAACTGTCGGGATAGGTATAGACAAATACGACAGTGAAGGCCGTGTCATTCGCACAGATTTTGAAAATTTCAGTTTACTCAATTGCTACTTTCCATCGGGTTCAGCCAGCGAAGAGCGGCACGCGTTTAAAATGGACTTCGTACGCGACTTCGAACCTCATGTTCGTAAACTATTGAAGAAGCAACCCAACTTAATTATTCTTGGAGATTATAATATCGTTCGATTAGACATAGATATTCATAATCCTTCACGAAAAGATAATCCATCAGGATTTAGACCAGAAGAAAGAAAATGGTTAAATGACTGGTTCGAAAATGGATTTGAAGATGCATTTAGATTTGTGTATCCAGACCAGGAAGATGCTTACTCATGGTGGAGCTATCGTGCAGGGTCAAGGCAAAAAAATAAAGGATGGCGCATTGATTATATCTCGGTATCGGACCCCATTGCGGCAAAAATTAAAGATGTTAAAATGGATCGGATGGCAACCCATTCGGACCACGGACCTGTAATATTGGAGATTGATATTTAGCTTTATTACTTATTAGGAGCATTAGGCTTAAGTTTGAAACTTAAGCCCAACATTTAAACTTAAGCCCAACATTTAAACTTAAGCCCAAATCCTAAATCCCTAGTTCTGCTTTTGTAGAAAATCGACAATTCTTTCAAAGCGCAATACATCTTCCTTTCTGTCCCTACCTTTCTTCAGGGCTTCTTCTGCTACTTTAAGCGCTTCGTCGTATTGCTTTTTATTGAGCAAGTTATTTGTATAGGCGTAGTAGTTGTCAAGACTGTCATCCCTGTCAATTAATGATTGGTACAATTCATTAATGTAATCATGAGCAGCTTCAACGTAATCAAATTCACTGTTGGCCACAGCTATTTGCACTGTGTACAGCGAAGGATCTTTTTTACCGAATTTTTTCAAATACTTTTTTGACAATTTTACCCACTGATCATAATTTCCACTCAAACTGTGGAATTGCATACTGGCCTCCAACTCAAATTGTTCCTTATTCGGGATGCCCGTCGACACAAACTTGTCAATAGCCTGATGAAATAATTCCGGGTATTCGAAATCAATGGCCTTTTTCGTGGTTTTTAAGACAGCATTATGGACGACCTTGGTATAATCTTCCATGGATGTGTTTTGAACAGCCTCCCTTTCCAGTTCAAGCAGACGGTCAAATAATTTTGAATCCGCGTCGACAACTGCCGCCATTAGGAATTCCGCCATTTGGTCGTTCGTTATGTTAGGTTCAGAGTTTATGTAGTCGTTAGAAATCTTTTTACTTGGTTTGCCTACCTTATTTAATGCAGATACATATCCTATCATCAATTCGATGTCTCTGTTGCCGGCCTCATATTCTTCAACAAAATCGCCACTTGTATCATTGGACCTCAGCGCAGATTTTCCAAGATTAATTAATCCGGTTACACTTTGTCCGCCTTTGTGTGATTTCAAAACCTCGCCATCACCTTTCAAATAATAGAGTGTAGGATAAGCGTAGACCGGGTATTTCTTACCAAAACTCAAGCCATCACTTTTTTCCATATCCAATTTCACGTTGATAAAGTTCTCATTGTAAAATTCTCCTACGTCCTTTTTTGTAAAGACTTCGCGGGCCATACGCTTACATGGACCACACCACACCGCATAGGCATCGATAAATACAGCCTTGCCTTCTTTATTGGCAACCTCTAAGGCTTCTTGCCATGTGCCTTCAAAAAACTCAATACCTTGCCCGCTCAACTGAATAAGCAACAGGCAATTGAAAATTATTAGTGATATTCGCTTCATGATCTTAAAGGTCATTTATTTCTAATTAATACTCAGGCAAAAATGTACATTTTGCTATAACGAAACCAAAGATAAACTCTATTTGTAAGGCAAATTGGCTTATTTAACATTAAAATAACGACATTGACACATAGATCAAAGCGTGATATTTTCATTCAACATGTTGGTCAGACCAGTACTTACCCGCTAGGCTTGGAAATTGATTCAGCGGAAGGGGTGTTTATTTTCGATGTAAATGGCAAACCTTACTTTGATCTGAATTCAGGGATATCCGTAAGTTCTTTAGGCCATCGCCACCCCAAAGTGATCAAAGCGATAAAAGGGCAATTGGATAGATATATGCATACCATGGTATATGGCGAACATATCCAATCTCCCCAACTCAACTTTGCCACCCTACTGGCAAGTCAACTGGATCCAAGTTTGAACAGCGTCTATTTTTTGAACTCTGGAACAGAAGTAATCGAAGCGGGCATGAAGCTTATGAAACGTGTCACCGGACGCTATGAAATAATTGCTGCGGCGAACGCCTATCATGGAAGTACACAGGGGGCAGAGTCTCTAAGATCCGATAAGGAATACGCACAAGCTTTCTTACCTCTGATGCCAGGCATCAATCATATTGAATTCAATAGTACTGAGGATCTAAACAGCATTACAAACAGAACAGCGGGCGTCGTCATCGAAGCCGTTCAGGCTGAAGCAGGTATAGTTCTACCTGAACCCAATTATTTAAAACAATTACAAGCCAGGTGCAATGAAGTTGGGGCCATGTTGCTCCTGGATGAAATCCAGACAGGTTTTGGTCGCACTGGACATCTATTCGCACATCAGAAGTATGGTATTCTTCCCGACCTTATGGCCATTGGAAAGGCTATGGGAGGCGGATTGCCTATCGGGGGTCTTGTCGGGCATTCCGAGCTGCTTAATGCATTTACAAAATATCCCGACCTAGGACATATCACCACTTTTGGAGGACACCCAATTCCAAGTACCGCAGCCCATGCAGCCTTGAAAGTGTTGATTGAAGAAGGCATTGTGGAACAGGTCCTTGAATTAGAACAATTGGTACATAATAAACTACAGCACCCCATCATTAAAGAGATAAGAAGCAGTGGTCTTATGATG
>JABDJE010000308.1 GCA_013002625.1 Saprospiraceae bacterium
CTACTTATTACTTACCACATACTTCTTCAGGAGAAGAAGTAAAAGTTGTTTTGCCTGAAGGAGTTCTCGGAGGTATGTCAAACCACAGAGTGGTTTGGAAGGTATCGGATGGATGTGGTAACATATCTACTTGTACAACATACTTCATGGTTGTTGATAGCATTCCCCCTACGCCATACTGTGTTAATTTAAGTACTGCATTAATGGAAAATGGACAAGTTGAATTATGGGCTTGTGACTTTGACCTCGGTGCATTTGATAACTGTACTGAACAAGAGAATTTGAGATTTACGTTTAGTGATGTTCCACCGTCACAAGATCCTAGCTACAATCCAAATTCACAATGTTCTTCGATGATATTTACATGTGATGACCTTATTGCCTCTGGCGGTTCCGTAATTACACTTGATGTGTATGTGTGGGATGAAAAGGACAATTATGATTTTTGTTCCGTATTCCTGACACTGGTGGACAACCAGGACTCATGTGATGATATAGGTTCCAAGCCGACAGCACAGATTGGAGGAACCATACTCACGGAAGAAGGTGATCATATAGAAAATGTAGAGGTTTTCCTTACAAGTGTTCAACCTGAGTATCCGAAAAATAAAATGTCGGATGCTTCCGGGCACTATATGTTTGAGAAAAACGACATGTATAAAGATTACAATCTGATTGCGGATAAGCAAGACGACCCACTAAATGGGATTAGTACCTTGGATATATTGCTTATTCAAAAACATATCCTTGGAATCGAAAGACTTGAAAGTCCATATAAATTGATTGCTGCAGACGTTAACGACGATGCGCAAGTAACGGCCGTGGACTTATTAGAATTGAGAAAATTGATTCTAGGAATCTATGAAGAATTACCACAGAACAAGAGTTGGAGATTGGTGAGAGAATCATCAATCAACAATCCTCTGGCGCCATGGAACTATAGCGAAGAGCGTGTAATTCTTGACTTGGATAATAATATGATGCAAGAAGACTTTATCGGTGTTAAAATCGGTGATGTCAATGCTTCTGCAAAAGCTAATTTTAGAGACAGCGAATCTGAATTACGTAATTCTGAGCGTGTTGAATTAACGTATGATGATCGTCATGTTTCAGCTGGTGAGATCGTTGAAGTAACTTTGAGTTCTTCAGCACTTAAGGAATTGTATGGATTACAATTTACCTTGGTAACAAACGGAATGGATATCCTTGATATTCGCTCTGAGAACCCAGCCATAAGCGACGAGCACTTTGCGATTCTTTCAGATAATGTCATGACCTGTTCATGGAACACTGATATTCTTTTGGAAGATGAGGCACTTGCAACCATTGTATTGAAAGCAAAAGAAGATGCTAACTTGAATTCTCAATTCAATCTCAATTCTCAAGTAGCAAATTCCGAGGCTTATATTGGAAAAGACTTAACGACCTTACCTATTCAATTAACCGGCCGTAATAATTCTGAACAATTGTTTAGTCTTTATCAAAATAATCCGAACCCATTCAATGGAATGACGACTATAGAGTTCAATTTACCTGAATCAGATAATGCTACTTTGAGCATTTACGATGTAACAGGAAGGGTGATATGGTCCACTACTCAAGCTTTTAATAAAGGTATAAATGCTATCCAACTTAAAAAAGACGAATTGAATGCCACTGGTATTCTATATTATCGATTGGATGCAGGAGATAATTCTGCGACCAAGAAGATGATTATTTTGGAATAAAATTTTATACTCTACGAACTCAATCAAGAGGGGCTGTACTATGCACTGGTACAGCCCTTTTTTTCGTTTCGAAATAAGCCAACTGAATTTACTTGCTGTCAAGAATTATCTACATTTGAAGCATGAGAATTAGCCTTTTTATTTTATTCTTTCACCTCACCTTCACGCTTTGCGCTCAGGAATTTTATACGAGGACGGCACATGTGCATGTAAAATCAGACAACAGGATTAAATCAATTGAAGCTGATAATTATCAGGTCATAGCCTTTTTATCACTTGAGAGTGGAGATATTCGATTCGAAGGGCTTCTGAGATCCTTCGAGTTTCGGCTTGGTGCATTGGACCGTGTCTATAACAGTAGGAATATTGATATCAGCGAATACCCCTCAATTCTTTTTGAAGGGAAGGCCATCAATATTGATGAATTTGATTTGAATAGCTCAAAGACACAGACCTTACGTGTAAAAGGGAATTTATTCATTTGGGATGAAAAACGTGTGACCGAAGTGGACGTGAATGTTATTGTCAGACCTGGAAATATATTGGATGTAGTCTCAGCATTTAATATGCGTATTGAGGAACAAAGTGTAGATAAATTAAATCAATTGATGCGTGATAGATTGCCCAAATCTATAAATATAAATACATCCAAGCTCGGAGTAAGCAGGGACATAGAGGTTGACGTGAAGATGAAAATGGGTCTGAAAAACTGGTAATAGAATTTAGAATATGAAGAAAATTATTCGTTTTATACTTGGTATAGTTCTTTTGGTACTAATTGCATATCTCGTTGTTATTACGTTACCTAAAGCAAAAATCGACAATGCTGAAGTGGACTACGTCATTGGGGCCACCGAATTATATGAGCAGTACGAAGCAGACGAACAAAAAGCGAATGCGTCCTATTTGGGTAAAATAATTGAAGTACAAGGTAAGATTCAGATGATCGAAGAAGATCAAGCTGGTGCCACTGTTATAATCCTAAATTGCGATGATGGTTTCGGTGGTGTGATGTGTACGCTTGCTGAAGGCTCTAAGGCCCGTTTATTCGAAGTAAATCAGGATATTACAATAATTGGCCTCTGTACTGGTAAGTTGATGGATGTAGTGTTAAATAAATGTGTTGTGGTATATGGCTAGCACCAGGTCTTTCGCAGAACATATAATAGAATTTATTCAAGGCCTGGACACGACTATTCCACTTCCGGATGGGGTTGACTGGATATATCCGTTTAAACAACCAGAAGTGGTCGAAATGGCAACCCGGTTTTATACTCAATATTACTCAGACACCAAGGACAGACATTTTTTATTTGGCATCAATCCGGGAAGGCTTGGTGCAGGGATGACTGGTGTCCCATTTACAGATCCAATACTTCTCGAAGATAAATGTGGCATAGCAAACGAAGCACAAAAAAAACATGAATTATCGTCATTATTCATTTATGAAATGATAGAACATGTGGGAGGTTTAGACTGGTTTTTTAAGCGATACTATATCAGTTCCCTCTGTCCATTAGGTTTTATAAAAGAAAAAAAGAATTTCAATTATTATGACAGCCGTGAATTAATGTCTGCGGTCAAGGGATTCATTGTTGAAAGTGTAGAAAAACAAGTTAGCAAGTATTGCAAATCAGACAAGGCATTTAGTCTGGGACAGGGTAAGAACTTCAAAATATTTGCTGAATTGAACCAGGAATATAAATGGTTTGAGGAAGTTATACCTTTACCACATCCCAGATGGGTTATGCAATATAAGCGCAAGCACAAGTCTAAATATCTTGACGAATATTTGCTTAAGCTAAACCCTTAAAATTCTCCACCTTCAAAATCTCCCCTGTCAGAGTTAGAACGTCCTCTGTTGTTTTTCTTTTGGTTGATGCGGTAACTGAAACTAAGGTTAGAGTATCTACTGCGCCATTGGAATTCACTTTGCTGGAAAAAGTCATCAAGTAAAGTAAATCCATTTCTCTTCCTGCTGTTGAATAAATCACGCACACTTAGGGTCACTGTCAATTTATTATTCAGGAAGTCTTTACTCCAACCTAGGTCTACCGATGCGATACCGCGTCGTTGGCCCTGCGCTGAAGCTCTGGGTGCTCTGTAATTTGTTCTAATCTGAAGATCGGAATCAAAGAAGGTAAATCTCGCTGTTAGTCTTCCATTCCATGTAATATTACTGAAAGGCTGAAGCTGGTATGCATATTGGTTTCCAAATTCACTGAAACTGCCTTCATATTCTCTTACAGTCGTATAATAATCAAAGACGGCGGCGTCGGTTTCATTTGAATCCAATGTAAGTTCATTTCGGAACAGATTAAAATTACCATCGATTCTAAGCCATTTCAATCCGCTGTAAGCAAAAGATACATCTAATCCAATGTCATGTTCTGTTCCTAAATTGATCGGCACTCTTAGGGTCGTACCGGCGAAGTTATCGACTGTATTGATTCGTTGGATTGAGGACTGTGTTTGTCTGTAGAAAATGGAACCGGATAAGGATACATCATCCCAGTATTGAATCTGACCTAATTCATAAGAGTCTGTGAATTGTGGATTAACACTCGGGTTGCCGCTGAAGAAATTCCTGTTGTCAGAAAATGTGAAAAAAGGATTTAAATCCCAAAAGCGCGGACGTCTTATTCTTCTACTGTAGCTTAATTGTACCGCTGTCTTTTCGCTGAAATTATAGCTTAAGGTACCACTGGGGAAAAGGCTAAAGAAATCTCGTTTATTTTCAGAGTTGTCTTCAGTCTGTAAAAGCTGGGTATTAATCAATGTATGTTCACCTCTAATACCCATTTGGTAGCTAAACTTTTTTATGGTATTGCCATAAATGAAATAAGCGGCCTGTACGTCCTCATCATAGACGAAATTATTGCTTAATCCAGGTAAGCTCATCCATCCATTTTCAGTATTCTCCTCGACTAAAAAATCATTTCGGATTTGTCTAAAGGTTGTTAAAATTCCAGTCTCCCATTTGTGGTCTTTCCCAAGTGGGTGTACGTAGTCCATCTTGATAAACCATGTTTCATCTCCTTCTGAGTTGTTAGATCTTTGGAGAAGTACGGTTTCGTCATTAATGACATCTGTATTTTCAAAGAAAGATCCTTCTGTTTCAGATTTTTCTCTGAATTGAACTGTAGCATTGAGCGTATGCTCTCTTGAAGAAAACTCTTTTTTATAATTAAGGCTGTATTCGAGATTTTTTTCATCCTCGGTTTCATCATCTGTTCGCACAATGATATCCCTTAGATCTTCTTCAGCTAATTGGTTTTCAATGTTATCATAATCCTGGGATTTAAGGAAGTCAATGGATTGATTCCAAAGGGGATCAATACCCATGCCATTTACATTACCGAAGTAGTCCCGGTATTCTAGCGTTGAAAAATTATCTTCATCTGACCTCCTGTAAAGGAAGGAAGCTGTTAGTTGTTCATTTTCTGAAAAAAAATAATCTGCTCCAAACCGATAACTGTTCGATAGTCCTGTTCTTGTTTGGTTTCTGTTTTGAATTGAAAACTGTCTGTTTTCAAATTCAGCCGCGTTAGAGAGGAGTTGGTCCTGCACTGTATATCCACCTCCAGGGTTAGAATTATAATTGAGGCCGTAATTGACAAACCAATTTAATTTATCTTTTCGGTAATTTAAATTTGCAGAGGCGCCTGCTCGTGCGGGATATCCTCCATTAACATCAATAGCGCCATTGAGGCCACCTGATTGATTTTTCTTTAAAATGATATTTATAATTCCGGCAGTTCCTTCAGCTTCATAGCGTGCTGATGGGTTTGTAATCACCTCTATTGATTCGATTAAATTGGCAGACAGGCTTCTCAGTCCATTTGAATTGCCGGCCCCGGCGAGGCTTGAAGGTCTTCCATTTATAAAAATTCTAACACCAGAATTGCCTCGAAGGCTGACATTTCCATCGATATCCACCGTTACAGATGGTACATTATCCAGGATTTCTTCTGCTGTTCCTCCTCTGTTAGCTAAATCTTTACCTACTGTAAAAATCTTCTTATCCAATGCAAACACTGTTTCTGATCTTTCAGCGACTATTTCAATATCATCCAGGAGTGCGCTTTCAGCCTCCATAGGGATATCCCCAAGGTCTACAATATTTCCACCTTCAGGCGTAGGAATCGGGTTAATTGTCATTGTAGTATATGATATATACTCGATCTGGATGAAATTATTACCCCTATTTACTTGAACTTCAAAACTTCCATCCAATTCGGTCAATCCACCGCCAATCAAACTGCTGTCAGGTAAATCATATACCGCGATGGTCGCAAATTCCAAAGGGGCATTGGTATTCGTATCAACTACGTAGCCTTTAACAGTTACCTGATCTATGTTATTGCTATTTTGTGCAAATGAATTAATAGAGCAAATGCAAAAGAGGACCAAAAGCCATGTCGTAGAATATGATTGCATAGTTTATATTTGAATAAGGATTTGAATTGGTTTTATGAAGGCCAAAAATGACACTTTGAACTGTATTCTAATAAATCAAGGGCCTCGTTGACAGGTAATTAACAAAAGACGCCTATGAATGTTGATGAACCATATATATTTCTTTACGCAACCAGTAATTCTTTAGAACTGAATTTGATCCGTTCCCGATTTAATGAGGAGGGTATAGATTTTAAAATATTTGGGCAACAAACCTCTGAATTATATCCCATTCCTTCGTTGGAAGCACGGGTAGTTGTACATGATGATAATTTTGCTCAGGCTAAATTATTATTAGAACGTATGCAGGAATCACAAGCGACACCCAATCAAGACCTTGATTTCAGGGACAGTACACTGGAGGATATTGAGTATGAAAAGCAGGTATCAGAGGGTAATGGGCAATATAAAAATCCAAAACTGAGCTCAATTATTATAATATTATTAGTCTTCCTGCTTATATATTTATTCTTAACTATGACGTTATAAACAAAACTGTTTAATATGATCCTTAATTTCAATGCCATTATTTTCAGTCTATTCTTTATTGCATGCTTGACGAATACAGATGGTATTAAAGTATCAAAAGAGCGGAATAATGGTATTGGAATAGACAGAATTTATGTAATTGAAAGTATAAATAAGTTTAGGGCACGAGGATGTAAATGTGGAGGTGAATATTTTCCTCCAGCGTCTGCCCTTGAATGGAATGAAGTATTATACAAGAGTGCGTTTCTTCATGCAAAATCCATGTATGAAGAAAACTATTTCTCTCACATATCACCTGACGGCAAAGATGTTGGCGATAGATTGGATGTTCTGGGTTACAAATGGCAGTATGCAGGAGAAAACCTGGGGGAAGGTCAGAAGAATTTTGATGAAGTGATGCATGATTGGATTGAAAGTCCCACCCATTGTAAAATGATGATGAACCCCAATATGAAAGAAATTGGAGTTGCCAAATATAATAAGTTTTGGGTTCAGCATTTTGGAACCCAAATGCCACCAAAAACAAAGCGCGTAGGTAGAACTTATACGGAAGGCGGGGAATAAGTTGAAAGCCAAGAAAGCCATATTATTTCTCTCATTACTTATCCTATCTGCTATAGGAACGATAGGAGCGCAGGATACTATTGTAGAACCAGATCAACTTATAGTAAAGAATACTGACAATTTCCGACAGGAGATCATTCAAGATCAAGAAGTTCAATTTTTTCGAGGTAATGTAAGACTGGTACAGGATAGTGCTTTTATGTTTTGTGATTCAGCTCAAATAATTGAAAATGAAGTGATTGCGATGGGGGATGTTATTATAATTCAGAATGATTCAATAACAGTTTTTTCAGATTCATTATACTATAATGGAAATTCAAAGGAAGCAGAATTTTATTATAATGTTGTCCTTCAAAATGCGGATAAAGAATTATTTACCGAGTATTTGCATTACAATCTTGAAACTAAGCAAGCAGAATTCATTGATACGGCGATTCTAAAAAAAGGAACACTCACCTTAAGCAGTTTGCAAGGCAATTATAATATGGAGAGCAAGTTGGCCTATTTTTATAATGAGGTGGTGATTATTGATGGAGACATGCAACTATCTGCCGATTCGATCCTGTATGATTTCGATCAGGATAGGATGTATTTCCTTTGTCCTACCTATATCGTTCAAGGTAACCGAAAAATATATTGTGAAGATGGATATTATGATATAGGTACAGGTGATGCCTACTTTACGCAAAATGCAATAATAAGAGAAGATGACAGTGTGGCCAAGGCAATTTCCATTTACTATTCTGAATCTGATAGTACAGTCACTTTAGCTGGGGAAGCTTCGGCGATTGATAGTTTGACAGTAGCACGCGGAGATAAAATTATTATTAATGATGCTACTGGAGATGTTCAAATATTGGGCAGTGGATATTATAAAGGAAAAGATCAGACAATAGAGGGGGAAGATTTAAGATTTAACAAGGATACAGAAGATTTATATCTACCTGGTCGGAGTCGTATTACACTCAATGAAGGTTGGATTGATAGTGATACAACGGAATATTTTAAAGGGCCTGATAAAGGCACCTCCGTTGGTGGCGTTATTTGGGAAGATACAATCGAACAAAGGTATTTATATACTGATATTCTTTATTTCAAGGATAGTACAGGATATTTTGAAGCCGTAAGTCAAAATGAAAGGCCCATGTTTGTTCAGGTGTTGGATGGGGACAGCCTTTATGTCGTATCGGATAGACTTAGAAGGGGAGAACTTTCAGATAGCACGGGCTACATAGAAGCGGTTGGCAATGTCCAGATATTAAAATCTGATTTTCATGGCGTCTGCGACTCACTGTATTATTCTGAGGTCGACTCCACTTTCAGCTTATTTCGCAATCCTATTTGCTGGGCAGATACTACTCAGATATTGGGAGATACCATTAAAATCATCCTGAAGGATTCGTCGATTCATAGGCTTGATGCACTCATGAATGCGTTTATTATCACAAAGGTGTCTCCAAGCTTTTACAATCAAATAAGTGCTAAGAACATTATAAGTTATCTGGAAGAGGAAAAGCTCAAGCGTATGGAAGCTTCAGGAAATGCTACCTCTTTATATATGACGCAGGATGAAGAGGATGCATTTGTTGGACCGAATAAAACCTTATGCACGGAGATCATATTCTATTTCAAAAATGATTCTTTATCACATGTTAAGTTTTTAACACAACCTGATTCTGAACTTACACCTATTGATCAGGCTGGAAAGGCTGAATTATTTTTAAATGGCTTTAATTGGCAACCCGAGCGCAAACCAATTTCAGTAAATTTAATGCGCAAATTGTCAATTTCAGTTATTGGAACTAAATCAGAGCCCAAGGATGTTTTTGAAACCGAAGTCGAAAATATTATCAATTTTAAACCAACAGAGACAGATTCTAGTGAGCATGTTAAACCAATTGATAAACAAGAGATCCAAAAAAGAAAAAATTAGTTGGGCCTTCATTTTCTTCCTCTTTCCTGTATTTATTTTAGCTCAGGATATCACCAAGAATTTCGAAGAAGCCAATGTAGCGTATAGGAATGAAGATTATAGCGCTGCAATAAATTTATATGAAGGCTTACTGACACAGGGATACACATCATCGGAGCTTCATTATAATTTGGGTACATCTTATTTGAAAATTGACAGTATTGCTCTGGCCAATTTATATTTAGAGCGGGCATTGAAGCTTGCGCCTTTTGACGAGCGAATTCAATCAAACTTGAGCCTTGCAAGATCAAGGGTTGAAACAGATATTTACGAAGTTCCTCAATTTGTGCTTAAACGAATCTGGGATATGTGGACTAATATTTTGTCTCCAAATGGCTGGGTTGTATTGCAAATTTTGTTGTCAATAGCACTATTGGGATTTGTGTATTATTGGCAATTCAGAACAGTCAAAGGAAGGCGTAATGGCATTGTTATAATGATATTCGGCTTGCTGATAGTTTTGATAATTTCTCTTGTCTCCGGAGCCTATGCTGCACATATTCAAAAGGCAATGGATACAGGTATCGTGATGTCAGATGAAGTATTATTATCCGGGCCTGACCCAAGGTCTCCAATGGTGCAGAAATTATCCTCAGGCGTTAAGGTCATTGTATTAGATGAAATTGACAATTGGCTGCATGTAGAACTTTTAAACAAGGAAACAGGCTGGATTCAGGAGGATATTGTCATACGGATATAAAAAAAGCGCCCAAATTGAGCGCTTCATTTATTTTCAATAGAGTAGGGATGGAGAGAATTACTCTTCTTCGCTTCCGTCAAGTACTCCGTTGTTTATTCTATCTTGAAGAGACTTAAGTTCATCCCATTTTCCTTCTGCAGCTAAAGCAGCTTGCATTGGGAATGTCGTAGGGTTGATAATTGCATATCTCTTACCTGCTGCATCCAGAATACTTTTTAATTGATCCTGACTGGCTGCAGCTAATTCTGCAAAACTTGTAATACCTGCATTGTTAAAATGCTCAGCAGTTTTAGGTCCAATTCCTTCAATTTTTTTCAAATCGTCTGGCTTAGCACTACTGGTTGCCTTTGGAGCTGCCTTTTGTTCAGCCTTTGGGGCAGCCTTAGGTTTGGCTGCTTTTACCGGTGCTACAGTTTCTTTCACTTCATTAAGATTAGGAAGAATATTGACAAAAGTTCTACCCATTCTTTTGGTTTTGAAATCAACAAAACCATCTATTCTAGCGTGTAGGGTAAAGTCTTTGCCCATATAAACATTGTTCCCTGGGTGGTATTTTGTACCTCTTTGTCTAACCAGGATATTTCCAGCTCTTGCAAATTGACCTCCAAATAATTTTACGCCTAGTCGTTTACTATTACTGTCGCGTCCATTATCCGTACTACCAACTCCTTTTTTATGTGCCATTTCTTAAATGTTTCAGGTTAATATTAAGCCTTAATTGAATCGACTTTGATTTTAGAAAAAGATTGTCTGTGACCATTCTTTACTCTGTATCCTTTTCTTCGCTTCTTTTTAAAGACAATTACTTTATCTCCTTTTAAATGTTCCAGAACAGTTGCTTTCACATTAGCGCCTTTTATATTAGGGGCACCAATATTGACTTTCGAACCATCTGAAGTTAATAGGACATTGTCAAAACTTACAGAGTCGCCTTCTTTTGCATCTAATCTGTGCACAAAAAGTTCCTGATCTGACTCTACTTTAAATTGCTGTCCCGCTATATCTACAATCGCAAACATCGATCAAATATTAGGTTAAAAAATTAGGACTGCAAAGATATAATTATTATCAATGAAATCAAACCCAAATAACTTAATATGGTAAATAATTAGTTATCATTGATTAAATCACGTAAAACCACTGTTTTTCTTAGCTTTTCTCCATTTCTAAGTAATGTAAATCGCACCTTATTGCCCTCCTTTTTCTGGAGTTTTCTGGTAATGGTTGCCAGGCTAAGGAAATCTGCAGGGATAATACCGACTTTTTTGATTATATCTCCTTTTTTAATACCTGCTTCTGAAGCAGGCGATTTTTCAATAACATCTTTTATGTAATAGCGATCAAGCGTAGGACCAAAGGCATAGATAATTAGTCCACTTTTGTCGTATTCGAACGATTTATTATAGTTTTTACGGGGTTTAATGAATGCCTTTTCCTTAATCAGATCGATAATAATATGAAATCTCGATAGTATTGGATTGCCTATCAAGCCATTCCTTTGATGATAGATATCTGGATCAAGCTGGGTGTCGATCTGCTGAAAATTGGTAATTATATTGGAAAAGTATATGCCTTGCAAAAATTGTAAATACCTAACCTTTCCCAAATATCCTTCAAGATCGCCACCAAGACCTCTTCCGAGATTACCACGGATTACATTTTCAGGTAATGTCAATGATGGATGGGTATGTAGAAATAATAAAAAAGGAAGTGCAGAGCCCGTGTCCAACAGTAGTTTGGTATCGATCCTTGTACCATCAGCTGTAATAATTTTTGTTGGAAGGTATGGTTTGTAATTCTGGGTTACCAGGTCTATTTCAAGAAATTCCTCATTTGGTCGCTCAAAGGTGTCGCTGTTGTAAAGAGTAAGCCTATTTTTTCGATAATTAATGTCTAACACGAGGCCTCTAAAAAACGCGTACCCAAAATTCCATCAATGGGTTCTCCTACCATGGACTCCAATTCAAGAAAATCTTCTTCCAAAACGATTAAGTCCCGTGTTACAAGGGGAGTGTCCTCAAGTTTTAAAGCCACATTCCGCGTTATATATGCAAAAACTTCTTGTTCAAGATCGGATCCTACAAGATTTATGCGTTTTTCATACTCAAAGCCCAGGATATCGCTTATTTCTTTTTTAAATAGGATGACATGTTCTGCACCTGTATCCAGAATAAACTTCATCGGAAGGATGCCGCTTATTTTTAATTCAACAATAATAAAACCATATATATAGTCGAAATCAATTTCTACTTTATCCTTACCATCCAAAAGCTCCATACCCATAACCTGGGCATGCGATTGATGAAGTGGTATAATCCAGACAGCCAGGATTATATACAAAAGTAGACCATAGTTTTTCATAACTGTTGCGGGCTAACATTACTAAGTTAAAGTATTAAACAATATTGAATGGTCGTATTCGATAATCACAAGCTGTTTTTCTACATAATGCAATTTAAGTTTATGAGAAAAGATGCAGTAATAAAAAGCAAAGGGCAAACAAAATTAGAAAGCCAATAAGCACCCATTTAATTATATGAGAGAATTTTAAAGTAGGGAATGTTTCAGCTTGTGAATCTCCTTCTACTTCATTGGCTTTTAACATTGCATTTGGAGGTATTGCTGGCTTCTCTTTTGTAATTGCCATTGGACGCTTTCCCGTAATTATCTCTGAGCTGAGAATGGCGAACAATAAGTCTATTTGTTTGCCAGATAAACTTTTTCGTTGTGTAGAACCCGAATTCTGAATTAAATGCCGCCAAATGCTTCTGCCCGCAATTGCAAGAGCGTTAATTTGACCGTGATTAAGCGCGGCTACATTAAAGGAAGCAGGGATGAGCTCCGAATTAATATGGGATTTGATATTCTTTAAAAATCCGCCATGCGTATTGGTATCTAATTTTGCAATAGCAGCCTGTAGTTCTTCTTTTGCCTTCTGTATAAGTTCCTTGGCATCACCTTGAGAATAACCCCAAAATTCCTGGAGTAGAATGACTGTACTTTCATATAAGGCCGCGTTATTCATTCAATGTGGTTGAAATGATTGCCATGGGCTATTGAAATTAAATTAGTCAATTTATTGAACCTGAAAAAGTGCAATGTCTCATTATTACCTAAAATGTTTGACTTCACTTTAAATTAATTGTAGCATCTTCGTTTTAAACCAGAATCAGTGCATTTTGAGCGATCTTAAAGATCATATTGAATCATTTGAACTTATTAAAGATACATTGTCAGGTGTGCTGAAATCTGATGCTGCGCCTGGAGATAGACTCAAGGCGATATATCATTTGTACCAAATCTTACTAGAGAAGATAACTGATAAGGCTCCGATTGGATTTACCAGTCTTTTTGCGCGATTGGTTTACATATTGAATCGGTTAAACATTAATCGAAAAGACATAAAGTTACATCATCATTTCAGGCGTTCTATGCCCAATGACGATGAAGCAGTCACCGAAGAATTAATTGCATTGGGGCACTATCTAATTTTGAGTCTATTGAGTTTGCTCGAACCCAAGTTAGCTACGCCAGATATTGTCACGCCTCATATCAATCTGGTAGATTCAGGACCGCGAAAAAAATTTATACGGAGTCTTCCAGGGGTCGTCGTTGAGCCACCAGATGAACAAGGATATGTTTCGTTCATCTCAGAAGCCGAAGGAGAAGAAAAGATTAAAGCAAAAGTGTTAATTCCGAAATTTGAACAGCAAGCCAAAATAGTATTTCAACACATAAGCTTACCTGTTCCTGTAAATCTTATTGATTGTGAAGTTCAGGACGATGGATCGGTTATGGCTAAGGCTTATGTATTAAACCCAGACTTCCTTGTTAGCGTAACAGCTATTGCTGAATGTTTTCAATCTGAAGGCGCATACTCTACAGCCTATTTGGTGAAAAAATTGACACCAACTGAACCCACAGTTCACATGTTGATTGGAAATGTGGTAAACTACTTATTGGATGAAATCATCCATCAACCTGAATTGTCATTCCCCGATATAGCACCATCTTTGTTTGCATTATCTCCAGAGCAATTCTCATTGATGTCGGATATAGATTTAAAGACCTGTATTGATAAGGTCAAAGTGCATTTCACAAATTTAAAGCGTGTAGTCAATCATGATCTTGCTACAATTGGGATCGATAAAGAGCATACCTATCTTGAACCCAGTTTTTATGCGCCGCAATATGGAATTTATGGTCGATTAGATTTGTATCACTATGACCACGAAAAGGATCAAAGCAATATCGTTGAATTAAAGAGTGGTAAACTGTTCAAACCCAATAGTTATGGATTAAATGAAAACCATTACATCCAAACACTATTATATGATTTGATGATAGAATCTGTCTTGGAAAGTCAGACCAAGTCCAATAATTACATTTTATACAGTGCCTTGCCTTCAGAAGGCTTGAAATATGCGCCGAAAGTAAGAGCAAAGCAATACGAAGCATTGTTTGTGAGAAATGACATTCTTATGATAGAGCACATGCTCTGTCACACAGATGATCATAAATACAACTTTCTCATCGATAAGATAGATCCTGAAAAAATTCCTAAAGGATTCACTTTTACCCAAAGAGATGCCAAAAGGTTCCATCAGGCATATTCGAAATTGAAGGATTATGAGGTATCTTATTTTCAGGCCTTTGTGGCCTTTGTGAGCAGGGAGTATTACCTCTCAAAAGTTGGAGAGCAGGGTTTGTACAGCACAAATGGAATGGCATCCTTGTGGTTAAATTCAATTGAAGAGAAAAATGATCAGTTCTCAATATTTACAGATTTAAAAATTATAGAAAATAATTCTGATCATGTTACACCGACTGTCTCCCTGGCCTTTGCTGATAACTCGAATAGAATTTCCAAATTCAGGGTGGGTGATATAGTTGTCTTATATCCAGCCGTAAATAATTCAAGGCATATTATCAAACACCAGATTTTCAAGTCCACAATACTGGAACTGAATAACGAAAAAGTGGTCCTACGATTGAGAGCGCGACAGAAAAATCCTGAAGTGTTTGAGGCAAACAAAATGTGGCATATCGAAGGCGACAGTCTGGATAGTGGATTTAATCAGCAATTTGGTGGTTTGTTTGAGTTTATTAATTCTACACAAGAGTACAGAGATATCTGGCTGGGTATTGAACCTCCGGGTCAGCCGCTTTCTATTGAATCC
>JABDJE010000349.1 GCA_013002625.1 Saprospiraceae bacterium
CATTGGCACTGTCTGATGTCTATACATTTGGTCCTACCTTCCGTGCTGAGAATTCCAATACCTCTCGACATCTTGCTGAATTTTGGATGATCGAGCCTGAAATCGCATTCGCTGATCTTGAAGACAATATGAATCTTGCAGAAGATCTTTTGAAATATGTGATCCAGTATGTTTTAGATAAGCACATGGAAGATCTGGAGTTTTTGCAAAAAAGGCTTGAGGATGAAGAGAAACAAAAGCCTCAACATGAGCGCAGTCCGATGCCATTGATAGAAAAGCTTAAGTTCTGTGTAGAGAATGATTTCGAAAGACTAACATATACAGAGGCCATTCGAATACTTATGAACTCAAAGCCGAACAAGAAAAAGAAATTTCAATTCGTCATTGAAGACTGGGGCGCTGATTTGCAATCAGAACATGAACGTTACTTAGTTGAAAAACATTTCAAAAAACCAGTTATCCTTGTTGATTACCCTAAGGAGATTAAAGCATTCTATATGCGTATGAATGAAGATGGCAAAACTGTTCGTGCCATGGACATTCTGTTTCCTGGAATTGGTGAAATCGTAGGCGGTTCACAAAGAGAAGAGAGATTGGAAGTCTTGGAGTCAAAAATGAAGGAGCATGATATTCCTCTGGAAGAAATGCAATGGTTTCTAGATACAAGACGCTATGGAACATGTGAACATGCGGGTTTCGGACTAGGCTTCGAACGACTGATCCAGTTTGTGACAGGCATGGGTAATATTAGGGACGTTATACCTTTTCCAAGGTATCCCGGCAATGCGGAGTTTTAAGAATAAAAAAAGGGGTGCAAAATTGCACCCCTTTTAATTTCTCATATTAGCAGTCTTTTATTTACCAGCCTCATATCTTCTGCTCACCTCATCCCAGTTAATGACATTGAAGAAAGCTTGAACATAGTCCGGTCTCCTATTTTGATAGTTTAGATAGTATGCATGTTCCCACACATCTATTCCTAATATCGGTGTTCCACCACAACCAATACCAGGCATCATAGGGTTGTCTTGATTAGCTGAAGAACACACCTCTACTTTACCGCCTTCATGAACGCATAACCATGCCCATCCGCTTCCGAATCTTGAGCCAGCAGCAGCAGAAAATTTTGATTTAAACTCATCAAAAGAGCCGTATGCATCATTGATTGCATCCGCTAAAGCTCCATTAGGTTCGCCACCGCCATCAGGGCTCATGACGCTCCAGAAAAGGCTGTGGTTGTAATATCCACCACCATTATTTCTAACAGCTGAATTTGACATGTCCAAATTCTTAAGAATGTCGAGGATATCTTTTCCTTCAAGGTCAGTGCCCTCAATTGCTGCATTTAATTTATTTGTGTATCCATTATGGTGTTTCCCATGATGAATTTCCATTGTTCTTGCATCTATGTGTGGTTCCAATGCATTATGTGCATAAGGAAGGTCAGGTAGTTGAAATGCCATACTTTGTGTTTTTTTTATGTTTTGAAAAATGTACATCAAAATTACAAATATTGATGTCTATTAGTTCAAATAAAAAAAGGCCCTATTTGTTCAATACGGCCTTTAAGTTTTTTATCTGGTTTCTTTATCGTCTTATAAATGTTCCAGTACATCCTAGAACTGATGTTGTGATTTGGTCACCATCTAAATCTGCATCACCTGAAATTCCGAAAAAAGGATCTGTATACGTTAAACTACATCCATTAACTTCAACTTCAATACCATCAAAATCAATTGATCCCTCAGTAGCCCCTGCACTAATTACAATAAAGTCACTTAAGCTCACATTTGGATCTGAACAATCCTCAGAAGCAGGATCTAAGTCATAGGTCCCAATCCAATCAGATGCTGTACAATCACCATCACTGCTGCAAGATGTTATAAAGCCTACTAAGAAGACAACTAATAGAAGATTTAAAAATTTCATAATTATAGTTTTTAGTTTGAATTTATTAAGAAGCCTTAAAAATAAGATAATCCAAAGCTTCAGTACTTGAATTACATTATTTTTGCGGCAAATATCCTATCCATGAGCAAATACAGAACTGAGAAAGATTCAATTGGCAAAATTAAGGTGCCTGCAGATAAATACTGGGCTGCACAGACACAACGTTCGAGTCAGAATTTTAAGATTGGTGGTCAACAAATGCCTATCGAAGTTATAAGAGCGTATGCGATTTTAAAAAAAGCAGCAGCTATAACCAACGCAGAATTGGGTGTTCTGCCTAAATCAAAATCCAATCTTATCGGTCGAGTTTGCAATGAAATATTAGCTGGCAAACTAGATGATCAATTCCCATTGGTTGTATGGCAAACTGGATCTGGCACACAGACCAATATGAATGTGAATGAAGTCATTGCCAACAGAGCACATGTACTTAAAGGGGGTAAACTGGACGATCTTATGAAGGTGTTACATCCGAATGATGATGTGAACAAATCGCAATCATCCAATGACACTTTCCCAACAGCAATGCACATAGCTGCATATGAAAAACTTCTTAATCACACTATTCCTGCTTTGAAAGAACTACAAAAGGCTTTTGAAGCGAAAGCAGAAGCATTTAGGAAAGTTGTAAAAATAGGAAGGACGCATTTTATGGATGCTACGCCTGTTACATTAGGCCAGGAATTATCAGGATATGCTTCTCAAATCGGATTTGGCATTAAAGCCATCGAGAATTCTTTGGAGCACTTATCAGAATTGGCCTTGGGTGGTACGGCTGTTGGTACGGGTTTAAATACACCACGCGGATATGCCCGTAAAGTAGCGCGACATATAGCCAAACTCACTGGACATCCTTTCAAAACCGGAACAAATAAATTTGAGGGTCTGGCTGCACACGATGCTATAGTAGAATCTCATGGTGCATTAAAAACAGTAGCGGTCTCATTGATGAAGATAGGTAATGACATAAGAATGCTGGCTTCTGGACCACGTTGTGGAATTGGTGAAATCATCATTCCTGCAAATGAACCTGGCTCATCTATTATGCCAGGTAAAGTAAATCCAACCCAATCTGAAGCATTGACAATGGCAATGGCGCAAGTAATGGGTAATGATGTGGCTATCAATATAGGTGGCATGAATGGGCAGTTTGAATTAAACGTGTTTAAACCTGTGATGATATTTAATTTTCTATTCTCAGCTCAATTGATTGGTGATGCAGCAACTAGTTTCCTGAACAATTGTGTAGCTGGTTTAGAACCTAACTATGCAAGGATCGAGCAGAATCTACACAATTCCTTAATGCTGGTAACTGCACTGAATACGAAAATTGGGTATGATAAAGCAGCAGAAATAGCAAAGAAGGCCTATAAGGAAGGTACTACTTTAAAGAACGCTGCAATTGCTCTTGGATACTTGACAGAAAAGGAGTTTAATCAATGGGTTAAACCAGAGAAGATGGTCTAATTCAGTGTCTTGCAGTTTATAGTTAAGCATCACATACATAGTCGTTTTGTATCTTCAATACAAAATGTGATGCATGAAAACTTTAATTATTTTCTTTAGTCTGCTCTGGTGTACACTGTGCACAGGTCAATCCAATGATGCTTATTCAACAATTGATTTTGTTGAAATCCTTAATAACAATAAAGACGAAGCCATTTATTATTATGAGAATAATTGGAAAATACTGAGGGAAAAAGCACTAACTAAGAGCTATATCAGTTCTTATAAACTTTTAGAAGTTTCACATTCTAAGGAAGCGCCATTCCACCTAATGCTTATAACCAGTTTTAGCGACAAAGCACAATATGATGCTTGTGAAACCAATTTCCAGTTGCTTATTTCTGAGAGAGGTTCTTTAAATCTATTAAACGATAAGCCACCTGGTGAATTTCGAAGAATCGTTTTTTCAAAAGACCATGTGATTCATCGGAATTGAATTGTCGAATTCAGTCGCTTGCCGCTCTCACAAGCAATTAGAACTCAAATAAAAAATGGGTGACTGCAGCCAAGTCTGAAAGACCGAAGTATGACAATGCTTCGGCGAAAGGAACCGCGAAAGCGGAAGAAGCCAAGCAGGAAGAGTAGGTCGCTAATCTTTTCTTTTGGTATTGTCTTAAAATGAAAAAAGCCCTACAGTAATCTGTAAGGCTTTTAATATTCTAATTAAAGAATAAAAAAATGGGCGGCGACCTACTCTTCCGCTTTCGCAGTACCATCGGCGCTATAGGGCTTAACTTCTCTGTTCGGAATGGGAAGAGGTGGAACCCCTATGCTATAACCACCTAATTTTCTGAATCTCCTGATCTCCACTACTATTAGGGGATTAGGATATCTATATCTTTTGTACAAAGACAAAGTTAGGGAGAAAGTATGAATCACAAATTCACAAATAATATGTTATAAAAAAGAAAAAAGGAAGCTCATGGGTAATTAGTATCACTCGGCTCCATACATCACTGTACTTCCACCTATGACCTATCAACGTCCTAATCTTGAACGACCCTTAGGGAATACTCATCTTGGAGTAGGCTTCGCGCTTAGATGCTTTCAGCGCTTATCCTT
>JABDJE010000035.1 GCA_013002625.1 Saprospiraceae bacterium
GCTTTATTGTTTCCACTTATTGAAAAATCTAAAGGGCGAATTGTAACAGTTGGAAGTCTGGGTTATGATATGGGCATCAAAACGATAAAATTTAATGACTTAAATTGGGATAAAGACTACACACCTAATAATGCTTACAGCCAAAGTAAACTCGCACAAATAATGTCGATTTACGAATTACAGGATAGGCTGAAAGAAGCAGGAAAAACAGATGTTAAAGCATATGCTTGTCATCCTGGTTCATCAAGAACCAACTTGATAAATACAAGTGGTAGCTTTATGATGAAATTCATCTTTAATCTGATGAAATTATCACCATTAACACAATCGGCCGAAAAAGGGGCTTATCCTCAATTGATGTGTGCAACAGAATCAAATTTAGATCAAAGCAAATTTTACGGTCCTACAGGCAGAAGTAATTGGGTTGGCCCAGTTGGAGCACATAAAATAGAGCCACACGCTAAAGATAAAAGAGTAGCTAAACAATTATGGGAACTTTCAGAGCAAGAAACCGGCGTAAAATGGAATATCTAAATCTATAATATGCAACATTTTAAGACATTATCATCGTATTTAGACTATTTGGGTCTACCTGGACCAGAGCATCCAATGTTGAGCGTATTCAACTCGAAAGACGATGGTTATTTACCTTGTCCTAGAGAAAGTTCGCCACCAATTACAAACGATTGTTATTCCATTAGTTTAAAAAAATATGTAGAAGGTAAATTAAGTTACGGACGAACAAAGTATGACTTTACCAATGGAGCTTTAATTTTCATTGCACCAAGGCAAGTATTGCAATGGGATGAAAGTGTAGTATTTGAACAAAAAGGATTTTCTATAAATTTCCACGAAGACTTTTTGAAAGGAACAGAATTAGCACAACACATAAAGAAATATGGCTTCTTCTCATATTCCGTCAATGAAGCTTTGCACCTTTCGCCTAAAGAGGAAAAACAGATAGAATCTATTGTTGAAAATATTGAAATCGAGTATCAAAATAACCAAGATGCTTTTAGCAAAGAAATAATTATTTCTCAATTGGACACCTTACTGAAATATGCTAATCGTTTCTATGAAAGGCAATTTTTAAATAGAAAAGAAATATCAAATAATCTGTTAGAGCAATTTAATCAGCATTTAATGGAATATATTGAATCTGGACAATTGCAAGAAAAAGGCATTCCCAGTATTGAACAAATCTCAGATACAATGTCGATTTCTCAACGTTACTTGAGTGATACTTTGAAAAAAGAAACAGGTAAAACCACGACTGAACATTTACACTTGCGACTAATCGATGAAGCAAAAAACATTTTACTGCAACCTAATAAAACTGTTTCAGAGGTAGCTTATGAATTAGGGTTTGAATATCCAGCCTATTTTTCAAGACTGTTCAAAAAGAAAGAAGGTATAAGTCCATCCGAGTACAGAGATAAATATAAACTTAACTAAAATGGAATTGAAAAATAACTACACACAATACAGTGTATAAGTAATACCGGTTGGAGTGTAAACTCGAACCTTTTTTTGTCTAAATAAAGTATATTGTTATGCGAAAAACAGTTGCTTAAAAATCCACTACTGCTCATACAATAGACTATTTATAAGCAAGAATGAATTAAGTCAAAATAATGAAACAAACAATTTTATCATTGAAGGCACTTGCATGCTTGCTTTTCTTACATCAAAATGTGAACGCTCAAGTATTGCACACCGAAAACTTTAATGTAATCGTTGATACTTCAAAGGTTGTCAAAGGCAATTTTTCACCAAGTTTTAGGTTTCGAAATCTAAAAGAAGATTTACTCGAATTAGGAAACACTGCTGATGTTTCTATTCGTTTTAGGAACCATGCCTTTACAGTAGCCAATAGAATTGAATACAGTGTTCTTGGCAATGATAATATCTTGAGTGGGGGATTTCTTTATTTGGAGTATGTAAACCTACATAACAAGAAAATAGCTTTTGAACCCTTCTTTCAAATGCATTGGAATGAAAACAGGGGATTGGATAAAAAGTATGCTGGAGGGATAAACTTAAGATGGAGGGCACTAATAAAGAAGAGCACAGGACTGTATATTGGTATTGGAAGCCTATATGAGTTTGAAAGGTGGAATTATTCAGGTGTACCAGATGACCTCTTACCACAAGACCAATCCTCGGTTAAAAAAGATCGTTTTAGGGGCACATCCTATTTAAGTTTTAAGCAAAAATTTGGAGACTTGTTTGATCTGGATATAAGTGGCTATTATCAACCTTCTTTTTCTTCTCCGTTTAAAGATTATAGACTCGCGAGCAGCATTGAACTGACTTATAATTTTAATAAATATTTAGGCTTAAGGTTACTTTATCAGAATATTTATGATTCAACACCTTTGGTACCAATTGATAAACTTTATAACGATGTCAATTTTGGTATAACCATATCCTTCTAACATGAAAAAGCTCATCTTCTTTTGGAAAGAATTACAGGCAACTTTTTGGTTTCTTCCAGTACTCATTATCTGCATGGCCGTTATTCTTTCCATAGGCTTGGTAAGCTTAGATAATTCAATTACCATATCACAGGAAGGTTGGCTTCGCTTTTTCCTTGTTAACAGCCCTGATTCTGCCCGGAGTATCCTTTCCACTATTTCCGGTGCAATGATTGGCGTGGCAGGTACTGTTTTTTCAGTTACGCTGGTGGCTTTGACACTTGCATCTTCACAGTTTGGTCCCAGGTTGATAAGAAACTTTATGTATGTTAAGCTGAACCAGATTGTATTAGGCTCTTACGTTGCTACCTATCTCTATTGTCTTTTGGTATTAAATTCCATAAAAGATAATGATGGTTATACCTTCATTCCGTCCATTTCTATCCTGCTTGCAATTTTCGTTGCGATGGCCAACATTGTTTTGCTCATTATATTTATTCATCAGATTGCAGTAAGCATACAAGCGGATAGAGTAATTTCTGAGATTTCAGACTTTATCGCTAATCAATTAAAAACCCTATTCCCTGAGAAAATGGGTGAGCAAAAAGAAAGTGAGGGTAAAAATAATATTGCTACTACCCTATCAGCCTATCAGAAGCAGATATCTATCAAGTCACCTAAGAACGGATATCTACAATATATCTCCTCAGAAGTTTTGGTTGATTTGGTAAGCAAACAAGACTCTTTGTTAAAAGTGCATTACAAGCCGGGTAGTTTCTTAGTAAAAGATATTGAAATTGCAGAGTTGTTGACGCATTCGAACTGGGAACAAGATCAAATTGAAAGGCTTTTGAATCAATTTGTTATCGGTAAAACCAAAACGCCGCAGCAAGACCTTGAGTACTCTATCCACCAAATGGTCGAAATAGCTTCTCGCGCGCTTTCTCCTGGAGTAAATGATCCGTACACAGCTATTGCATGCATTGATAACCTAACATCAACAATGGTCTATTTGGCCCAAGCAAAATTTCCTTCAAAATATAGATATGACGAAGAGGGTGATCTCAGAGTTATAGCTAAGGCCCTAGATTTTGAAGGAATATTAGATGCAGCTTTTAATCAAATTCGCCAATTTTCTGCCGGTAGCACAGCCGTAATCATCAGATTAATGGAGGCGTTGACAATCATTCAGAAATTTACAAAATCTGAAGACCACAAAAAAGCAGTCATAAAGCACGCAAAAATGATTCTATCTCTTGGAGAACAAACTATAAAAGAAAAGAATGACATTGAAGACCTTAGAGAAAGAGCAAGAATAGTTTTAGAGTAGAGCATAAACATTGGCTACAACAGAAGATATATATCCCATTGCGCCCTGCCAGCCGCTCTTTATTTAGGCAAACTATGTAGTATGAAATTTTTAAAATAATCAAGAACGAAATGAAACTATCGTTAACAGCACAAAAAATATATAGCGGAATCGACAAGGAAACTACAAAGTTGGGGGACTTGAGAAAAATCGCAAAACAAATAAATAAAGACCATGATTTGGCGATGGAACTTTGGACAACTGCCGAATTTTTGCCTCGCCAATTGGCAATTCTGATAATGGATAAAAAACGTTTAAATCAAGAAGTAATTGACCAACTTGACGATGATATTCAGAAACACGAACTTGATGAACAAAATCAATTGATAGATTGGTTAATGGCTAATCAATTAATGAAAGACAAAAGGATAATTTCACTTGTGGAATCTTGGAGGAACATTAATTCTAAATTACAGAGGAGAGTATTCTGGTATTATCAGGCAAGACTGAGATGGATGGGAAAAACAAACCAAACCAATACAGAAGAACTGTTAGATTTAATCGAGAAAAATCTAATAAAAGAAGAGCCACAGGTCCAGTGGGCTATGAATTATACGGCTGGTCAAATAGGAAAATGGCAAGAAAAATATCGAGATAGATGCATTTCAATTGGAGAAGAAACGGGTCTTTACAAAGATGAAATAGTGGCAAAAAATTGTGTCCCAAGTTACCTGCCAGAATTTATTAGGATTGAAGTAGCTAAATTGAATAAGTAATAAAATAACAATTAATGCATGCTAACATTGCAATGCACTAAACCGTTAGCAAATCAAATTTTGAATAGAAATGAAAAAGAATTTGTGCTTAATTCTTATTGGTATAAGTGGTCTGATTTCATGCCAAAGTAATAATGCAAAATTTTCGGTAGAAAAACCTACGGCAGATCAGTTATATGCAGATGCTCGTAAAATGGCTAAGGAAATTAAATATGATTCAGCCTTAGTTCTACTAAAGCTTTCATTTGAAAAAGAATTTGATTACCCTATGAAAATTGTTAGTGACAGCAATTTCTATGACTTGATTGATGATCCAATTTACAGACCAGAAATTCGCTTTTTGCTCGAGCAATTTTCCACCACAAACCAAGCAACAATGGTGCGGAACGAAGAGATTGGCGAGCCCATATACATCAAAGGTGTGATTGTTGATGAAACAACCGCCGATATTCTAGAAGGTGTTAAAATAGAATTGGTACACGCAGACAATGACGGATTTTATTTTATAGATGAAGGCAATTGGAATCCAAGATTATTTTCTTATCTCACTTCAAACAGTAAAGGAGAATTTAGCATCAATACAATTAGACCCGGCAGGTATAAAGATGATGATGGAAATTATGTGCCAGCTCACGTTCATTTTACTTTGAACAGGGAGGGCTATCGCAGTTTTGGTAGTGAATTCACATTTGAAGATGATTCAATTTTTAAAGCAAATGGAAATCTCGAAAATGTTCCAGTTGCTAGATTACTGAATACTGATAGCAAAAATCAGTATTTCGTTAAAATAGCAATGCAAAAAGAGTAAAAGGATTGCTAACAAAGGCTAAAAGCAATAACACCATTCCGGATGCTACTATCCATAGCCAAAAAGATGACTAACATTAAAAAATGAATAAAGCGATTACCAAAAAAATAAACGATGGATAAAATTCAACAAATAACCATTGCACTATCAATTCTAATGACTTGGGCTTGTAACAATCCACAAAATGTCAATGGTGAAACTAAGCAGAACGCATCGCAGAAGACAGAGATAGTTACTAAAACATTTTCTATCAAACTCGAAGGTGATAAAGTGAAAAAAGACACTATCAACATGATTCAATCTATGATAGTTTATGATGACGGACAAGAAATTGCAAATAGATATTACAACTTGGATGGCTCCGTTAGTTGGACAGATGAATACGATTATGATGGCAATGGAAATAAAACAGGCTCGAGATATTTTGAAGGCGAAGGAAATCAGACAGCATATTATGAATATGATTTAGATTCTTTGGGAAGAAGAATAGCGTACAGAGCAAAAGATGTAAATACAGATACCTTGCTGTATGATGGCGCATCTCAATATTTAGACAATGGAAAAATAAGGAGAGATGGATATTTCAACAAAACAGGAGAATTCAAGTATAATTTTGAATATCAATTCGATGAAGATGGAAAAGAAATCGGATATATTTATATCGATTTGGGAAGTGGCGATAAATATCCATCAAAATATCGTTACACTAAATTTAATGAAAAAGGCGAATGGTTAGAAAGGGAAATAGTAGAAACCGAACAAGTAAGTAGTATCGAGGTAAGAGAATTTAAAGCATTAAAGTGAATGCAGTGACCAACAATGTATACTGCCATTAACCAGCAAAAACTGACTACGTCTGGCATGTGGGCCATTGGCGACAAACAAAGCAGAATATGAAAAAAGTAATTCCAATATTAATTTTAGTTTTAATTGTTTCGTGTAAAAATTCAGAAGAGCACCAGAAAACAGACTCAATGGCTACAAGCAAAGAAAGCATAGCATTTGTAACCAATAGAGATGGTAACTCCGAAATCTATTTAATGGATGTGGACGGTAAGAATCTCGAAAATTTAACGAATAATGATTCTCTTGATTTTAGTCCAGCTTGGTCACTTTCAAACTCCCAATTATACTTTTATTCGAAAAGAGATGGGAATGCTGAAATTTATAGTCTTGATATTGAAAATAAAAAGGCAAATCGATTGACCAATCATCAAGCCACTGATGTTCTACCCGTTCCTTCTCCGAATGGAGAGCTTATTATATTTCTTAGCGATAGAGATTCACTCAGTCGCAATATTTATATCATGAATAAAGATGGTTCGAACGTTAAGTCTTTGACCAAAAATCAATCCTACGAGGAAAGTCCGGACTGGTCTCCTGATGGACAAAAAATAATTTTCACGCGTCAATTAAGAGATTCTACTGATAATTCACACGCCGCAAATGGAGAAATACACATTATGAATTCTGATGGAAGTAATGTACAAAGGTTAACGAACAAACCAGGTTACGATTCCGGCGCAAAATTTTCCCCTGATGGAAATCAGATTGCGTTCTATGGGCTCAACGATAATCAATGGGATTTGTACATTATGAATTCGGATGGCAGCAATTTATTTAACCTGACGAATGACTCTATTGAATGTTACTCTCCTGATTGGTCATCGGATGGAAAATGGTTGGTTTATACTGCTGGTACAAAAGGAGTATATAACATTTGGAAAATGAATATTGAATCGAAAGAACGAATACAATTAACCCATACAACCGGAAGGAACGAAGGGCCAGTTTGGAAAAAATAACCATCTGACAGTAACATATTTAAGCAAGTCCTTTAGGGATACGACTAATATATAAAATCGATGTAACCCTGCAGGAATTAATGAAAACCCATGCGAATAAAAATTTACCATCTAATTTGTTTACTTCTTTTAATTGTCACACTGTATTCTTGCCAGAGAAATGACACTGTAGCAACTTTGAAGATTACAGATCCCATTAAATTAAATAATGTATTAAATCATTATGTGGCGGAAGATTATTACCCGTTTGTTTATGCAAGACTAGAAAATTTGGATGGAGATGTTTTGTATGAATACAGCTCTGTAAATGAAAATCTATTACCCGACACAAAAATAAATGGTAATACATGGATTCGAATTTGGTCAATGAGTAAAATTGTCACCATATCAATTGTATTGGACTTAATTGAAGAAGGTGTTCTAGAAATGAATGACCCTGTTTCAAAATATATCCCTGAATTTGAAAACCTACCCGTAGCCGTTTCGAATACTGGAAAAAGTTTGACCGAATACGAATGGGGAAAAAGGGATGCTGCCTGTCCGATTAAACTGGTCCCGAATGATTCGATTATGACTGTTCGACAACTCATCGTTCATGAGGCAGGATTTTACTATGCTACAACCGGTTATTCTTGCTTAGATTCAATGATAGCCTCGAAAAATTTACCTAAATCAAAAAATTCTGTAGATCTCATAAGCAGGATGGCTCAGTTGCCATTAATTCAACATTCTGGAACGAAATATCATTATGGAACGAATACCACCGTTTTAGGATTAGTCGCAGAAAGAGCCACCGGTAAAAGTCTAAAACAATTGGTTAAAGAGCGCGTGACAGAACCTATGAAGATTCAAGGGTTGCAGTATGGATTGCCAGCCAATGAGAAATTGATGCCAAAATTTACTGGCAGGGACTCTATCTTACGGATAGCTCACAGAGGAGAATTAGATATTTTTGGCCCGGACGTCCCTGATTATAACATGGAACATCAATTGTACCTAGGAGGCGAAGGAATGGTAGGGACAGCTGACGGATATGCAGATTTTATAAGAATGTTACTAAATGGAGGTGAATTGAATGGGTACCGATTTTTAAATAAAGAAACAGTAAAAGACATATATGCGCCACAGACTCAGTTGGATAATCCTTACGGGCACGATGGTTACAACCTTTGGGTTAGTGGTGATTCTATGAGGATAAATGAACAAGGTGAAGCAGGACTTTGGATTGGCGGTGGTTATGAATGCACGCACTTTTGGGCAGACCCAAAACGAAAATTTGTAGGGATCATAATGTCGCAAAATAATGAAGTGCGTCCGCCTGGATATGCATTGAATGATAATTTTCGAGGTGAATTGTATAAGCAGCTATGGGAGAATGAAAAAAGTGACAAGAATTAAAATCGTATCCCGTGCATAATGTCCTTGACCTTCAACAAATGCCTGCTTTTTTATTCAACCATATTGCACTATCTGTAAAAGATGTTGACGAATCTGTTGAGTTTTATCAAAGAGTACTCCGACTTAAAGAAATTAAGAATACTGCTTCTGACTCTAAAACGAGATGGTTGTCTTTTGGTGATGGCAAACAGCTTCACCTGATTCCTCGCCCCAATTCCGAGATAAAAGTTAATAAAGCTGTGCATTTTGCTCTATCTACATTTGACCTGGATTTATTTATAGATCATTTAAAAGCATCAGGTATAACCTTCTTTGATTGGCTTGATGTACCAAACAAAGTTTATATTCGAAATGATGGAATTAGACAGGTTTACTTTCAAGACCCAAATGGATATTGGATTGAAGTTAATGATGATTGTCAATAAGGTTAGATGACTTTTAGACGTTCAACGCTAATATCATATCTTCTAATGATTGGGGCTTTCAGCCCAACAGCTCAGGAATAAGAAATTAATCTTGGGCATCAACCAATATCCGATCGCTCTTAGACAAGGCAAGAAGCAAATTTACGGAAGTCAAATTTATAGGGATGAAAAAACGGGTGTTCATTATCTTGCCCCTCTTTTAAATCCAGATAATGTAAATGTCAGACGTGCAACGATGGGGCTCCCTCCTATTGAAAAATATTTAAGACATTGGAATCTTGATTGGAAGACAGAATTGGAACGTTTAAATAAAACATAGAGACTTACTTCAGAACTCTTCATTTATATCGAAATAAATGTACCTGCACTTGGGCTTAAACAGATAATCATTGTCTCTCTACTACCCTACCCATTTTGACAATCACTAATACTTCCAGAATTTAGAGATTATAAATACTATAATACGATTTCAATGTATTACAATTCAATAAGTACATTTACCTGAATAGAATGTGTTGTTATCTAAGTTAATCCTTAAATAAAATGAAAGTCACAGCAGAGAAAAATGAAAAGCTTGCCAATATGGTATTTGGAACCATATATCCTCTTTACCTAAACAGGTTGAAGAAAAACGGCAGAACAAAAGAAGAACTCGACCAAGTATTAAGATGGTTTACCGGTTTTGATCAATCTACTTTAGAATCGCTTATTGATGAAAAAGTAACTTATCGCGAATTTTTTCAAAAAGCGAAAATACATCCAAACGCGCACATGATTAAAGGCGTCGTATGTGGTTATCGAATTGAAGAGATTGAGGATGAATTTGAATTGTATAAACAATGCAGACAAATGGAAAAGCTGATTGATGAATTGGCCAGAGGACGAAAAATGGAAAAGATTTTACGTGAAGAAAAAAAGTAGAAATCGGGTATTAAGAAAAGATCAAACGGTACACTTAATCAGGCCATTTCAACTGACTACAGGAACATAATGGTCTCCTTGCATAAACATGCCCTTATCTCCATCATTTCTGATTTTCTACTTAAATCTGACTTGCCAGAAATATATACAACTCTAATACATGAAAAGCATTAAACCAATTTAATCGAAAATGACTTACAGAAAAGTTGTATAAATTAACTTTAATGAATACCGTGCTACTATATTAGAGACATCGAATTACTACTTATTGAAATGAATAAATCAACTTTATTAATAATCACATTACTAATATTCATTGGATGCAACAATTCTGTACTTCAAAAAAATGAATCGATATCAACAGCTAAAAAGGTATGGTTGGAAAAAGAAGGGACCGAAGAATTCTTTTATTGGGAATTAAAAGATGAAAAACGTTTATGGGATTTTGATTCAGGTGAAATAGTTGCGTTAAGTCAATTCCGCGATTCTCTGAAAATGGAATTGGGCAGTAAAAAATTAAAATCTGCCGTACACAAAGAATCAAGACAAGATCTTGAGCCATCATTGATAGCTAAAGCCGAAGATGGGGATAGAATTAATGCTTTGTTGGTACATACCGGAACAATAGGTAAGATTAGAAAAATTAATTTTCTCGAATCTCAGATATTGAATTATCAAGCCACGAGATTCCCCTTGTTTAGTAAGCCTACAGAATTCCATGGGTTTATTGCAGTAAATGAAAAAGAAGGAATTATAAGGGTATATTTTGGATCCAGCGATACAGAGTGGCCCCCAAAACCTCATGTAATAATTGAAGAACTCGAAAATGAAATTAAACAAGGCTGGAAATTAAAGTATCACCTACATAACCATTTTTGCAAAAAAGACAGTGACTATATAGGAATCCTAGCGCCCAGTTTAGCAGATGCACAATATTATAAAATGCTGAAGGAAAGGTTTAAAGTAGAAAAAACATTAATTACAAATGGATTTCATACGGTAGAAATTGATAATGATGACTTCTCTAAATTTGAATCTCATTAATAAATGCCCTAGTTCATCTGATATCCCAGTTCCCGAAAACCAAATGCCCAATCCGCTTCAATTTGTGCTTTCAATTGGTCGGGTACTTCATGAACATTTTTTGAATAATCTTTGAGGCCCTCTACATAGGATCGCATTCTTGACAAAGTCGCATCAGTCATGTCAAGATTTAATTGCTTATAAATACGATGCATGCTGCTTAAAGGATCTTTTTCAAATTCTTCAAATTTGATTTCAATCAACTGCCCATCAGGAATCAGAGACTTGTCTTTAAAATATCGACCCATCACAGAATTGTAGTAGTATAATATTTTCTGCTCAATATCATCCTTCGAATATTCCTGAAGGAATTGAGTTTTAACAACCATGTCATACATACGAAATGTAGAAGAAAAGATCTCATAGGGGTTTCTATAAATGTGAATGAATTTTGCACGAGGAAATAATTCGAGCAATTCACGGACGCGCCCCGTATTATGCGGATTTTTTATAAGCAATTGCCTACCCTTCTGATGAACCGATATCCTGTTCAATATACTCAAATAAGCCTTTTGCCACTTTGATTTTTCTTTATCGTTGATACCTTCAAACAATACATACTTTTGAAAATAACGCTCATTCTTAGGAAAGAAAAAACTATGACTTGCACTATGGGAAGAGTATGTCGAAAGCGGATTTTCTTCCTCTGTTGGAAGATCCATGCCGATACGGATATCGTCTTGGGGTCTCTTATCGGGTGTCACACGTGCTAATATCTTTTTGACCAGTTTATCTCCAATGATTGCTAGATTAGGTACGAATGCATGATAATAGGTGAGATATCCAAACTGTTCGTCTTGTGCCAGGATGTAATGTAAAAATGTAGTTCCTCCACGCCAGTGTCCAACAATAAATACCGGCTCATCATTCATTTTGAGATGGCGTCCCTTCCACCATAATGCTAATGAATTCAGGATTTGAATCGGATAACTTACGAGACTTAATAGTGTGATCAATACAGCCTTCCATATAAATTTATAATGAACACCTTTGTTATCAATCAATAATTTAATCCATGAAAATGGATTACAAAACCAATATTGATGTACGATGATACGCTTTGACATTGTTAACTTAAGATTGGTAAAGATCTATGGGCGATTTTCAAATTCCAAATTTGATATAAATAAACTATATAATTAATTCATTTCTAAAGATCTCATTAGATACTGATGAATTAAATTCTGTGAACATTATCTATTAGTATTAAACTTTAATAAATAAGCTTTGTAAAAGCATTGAAGGAATTCTATCAACACAACAGCAATTATCGAAGCTGAGAATTTCTAGTTTTAACAGCCTCAATTTTGCTGTATTTCAATTACCTTTTTGGTCGATTTGTTGGGTGAGTATCTCCGCCTTGAAAGAAAGCCCGATTGTTTATGGAGGAATAAATTTATTGATATTTATCGTCCTTATCTATATCTCATATTGGACATTTCAAAAGCTAAGTTACAAGAACAAAGAATCAAAGATTAGAAACTTTTTCCTGTCGGGCAATGAATGGACCCCGATTCTTAAGTCAGCGGAAATATTGGAACAGATTAAAGAATATGAAAAATAATTTTAGCAGATAATATGGTCAAAATAGAGCAGGTCTAAGAATTTCTAGTGCATTTTATTTTGATATTAAACTTCTGGACACAAGCCTGCTCAGAGTATTTAATATTTCATATTGCATCCTTCTGTTACTATGTTTCTGCTGTGAGGTATTCGAACTATATTATGTATTTTTAATACAATTGTTTCATCATCTATGACGACTTCAAACATATACTATTACCTTTTTTTGATTGCTTGCCTCGGCTTATCAAGTAATATTGGTGCTCAGAATTGTATGGAGATTCAAAAACTATCATCTGTATCTGGCAATCAATATCATAATTTCGGGGAAAGTATAGCACAAGACGGTACACAATTATTAATTGGGGCACCAGGTAAAGAAAAGTGTTATCTCTACCAAAAAGTTGGCGGTGTCTGGACTGAAAGCATTATAAGCAGGTCGTCTGGTTTGAAGTTTGACAACTATGGCTCTTCCGTTGCAATTGAAGACGACAGAATTGTTGTAGGCGCATCATATAACAATGATATGGGCCAATATGCAGGTGCTGTTTATGTTTATGATTGGAATGGCAGCGATTGGGTTGAAACAGTGTTGTATTCTCCAAATGCACAAGACTTTAAGCTATTCGGCTATTCTGTAGGTTTAAGTGGAGATAGAATTGTAATCGGTGAACCCTGGGATCTTGGATTTCCCGGCACATCTTATGTCTTTGACCTTGTCGGAACAACCTGGCAAGCCACTGAGCTTAATCCCAGTGGGCCAGCTGGTTCATTCGGATCGGCTGTAGACATCAAAACGGATACACTTCTGATAGGAGCTTCATCTGGAAATCGAGCCTATTTATACAATTGGGATGGTACATCATGGCTAGAAACAGAAATATATGCTTCCGATGGCGTTGGAGGTGACAGGTTTGGCAGTGATGTATCCATTACAAATGGCAGATTCATTGTTGGTGCCGAAAGGAATGACAACTCAAATGGTTCAAATGCTGGAGCATTATATGTGTACGACTGGGATGGAACAATCTGGAATGAGACAAAACTAATTACATCTGACGGGGCAACAAATCACTTCTTGGGGAGAAGCGTTTCAGTTTCAGGAGATTCTATTGTAGCAGGTGTTCCAAGCATTAACGCCTACAAAGGGAAAACTTATCTTTTTGAATATTCAGGATCAAGTTGGAATGAATCTCAGATTGAAGCTTCAGATGGCCTTTCAGGAGATCAATTCGGACATAAAGTATCCATATTGAATGGGACGATTCTTTCAAGTTCACTATACCAACCTGATAATGGAATTAACGTAGGAGCGGCATATTTATACGAACAAGCAGGAGGCAGTTTGAGCGAAACAAGATTTGACCCATCTGATGCTTTTCCGGCAGATCAATTTGGATACGACCTAAGACTAGATAGCCTCTATATGGTTGTTGGGGCTCACGACGATTATGATGGGGGTGTTAAAGCGGGAGCCGCTCATATCTATGAATGGAATGGATCGAGTTGGTTGTTTAAAACAAAGCTGCTTGCTGGGGATGCCGACCCTTACTCGGAGTTTGGATATGCAGTAGATGTATTTGAAAATCGGGTTTTAATAGGAGCCCCTGGAGATGATGACAGCTTCACCAATGCAGGAAGCATATATATTTATGATTGGGATGGCAGCACTTGGCAAGAGACCAAACTCACAAATTCAACAGCCTCAGCTGGTGCAAGATTTGGTAACAGCGTAGCCTTATATAATAATAGAGCAGTTGTTGGCAATATAGAAAGTGAGGTTTTTGTATTTGAATTTGACAATGGCACCTGGAGTGAGACTGATATTATTATTGGTTCTAATACTATTTCTGACGATAGATTTGGCTATGGACTTGATCTGTATGAAGATAGAATTCTGGTAGGTGCACGCTACAATGATGCAGTTGCCTACAATGCAGGATCCGCTTATGTTTTCGATTATGATGGTACGAATTGGAATGAGACAATTGTGAATGGATCTGATATTTCGGGTAGTAATTATTATGGGTGGCAGGTTGCAATAAATGAAGACATATTGGTCGTTGGATCCCCGGGTTTTGGCGGGTCAGCTTATGTATTTGAATATGATGGCACGAATTGGAATCAAACACAAAAAGTTACGCCCTCATCGGTGTCAGATGGTGATGGCTTTGGACATTCCGTAAGTATTCATAGCAATAGGTTTATTGTAGGTGCTCCAGGAGATGATGGGGCTGCAGGTAACTCTGGCGCAGCTTATATTTATGAAATTTTGAATAACGTATGGCAAGAAACTGAATATACAGCATCTGATAGCGGTACAAATTTAAACTTTGGCCAAAATGTAGATATTTATAAGCAAACGACCATTGTAGGAACAAGTAATGATAATGGCAGAGCTTATATTTTCGAATGTACATGTATTGATGATGCGCCTCCTGTAGCTTTATGTCGGGACATCACTGTATCTCTAGACAGTAATGGTCAAGCAATAATTACAGCCGACAATGTAGACAATGGTTCTTATGATGATTGTGGCATCAAAAGTATTGCAATTGATTATACAAATTTAGACTGTAGCCATGTAGGATTGTTAGACATAACGCTGACAGTTACAGACTCATTGGACAACACTTCGTCTTGCGTCACCAATGCTCTAATTGAAGATCCTTCGGGATACTGTTCCACACCCTGCAGTAACAGTCTTTTGGATATTTCAACATCTGACATTATAGAAGATAACATGGTGTTCAACGATACCGATACAATCATTTCAAATGCCTTGATACAATTCAACAACATCTATTTTAAAGCGAAAAACACAATTGAACTTCAAGCAGAATTCGAAGTGCCTTTTGGCAAGACATTTACGCTTGAAATGGGTCCTTGTCCTTAAGGTGGCAGGGTACAGGGTTCAAGGTTGCAGGGTTCAAGGTTCGGGGTTCAAGGTTCGGGGTACAG
>JABDJE010000053.1 GCA_013002625.1 Saprospiraceae bacterium
ATTGTGTAATCTCCATTTCCACCGGTAATATCCAATGAGATCGATCCATTGTCTTCACCATTGCTTGTATCAGTGACACCACCTGTAATTACAAGTTCTTCAGGTTCGGTTACAGTGTATTGGGCTGTGACAATCTCCCCTGCGAGATCTGTTACTTCAAATTCATAGGTTCCTGGAGCTAGCCCACTGATTTCAGTAAAGTCCATTCCAATAAGCTCTCCTGCTTCATCTTTCCAGATATATGTGAAGTCAGGCAGCCCACCAAATACTGTAACTGCTATTGTTCCATCGCTACTTCCGTTACAAGTTACATTAGATATAACACCAGAAACTTGCATAGCAGCTTTTGCTAGTAATTCATTACAGTTTGTATTTGAACCGCAATCATTTGTGGTTGTAAGACATACGTTATAAAATCCAGGGTCAGTGTATGTATGAGCTGGATTTAACTCAGTGGATGTGTTGCCATCACCGAAGTCCCAAACTCTTTCTGTTACATTCCCCATTGTCATGTCCTCAAACTGGAAATCAAACTCAGTATTCTGGAAAGCAAATTGAGGGTCAGGTAATTCATCTAGATTAACATCAACCGCTACATTCGTCATTGCGCCACAACCAAACTCATTTGTTACAGATACTGTATATATGCCACCTTGATCAACGTCAATACTCGGAGTATTTCCTATCAGATTCATTTGCTCGTCGTACCAATTGACAACATCACTCCCAACAGCGCCATCAACTTGAAGGCTAGCTGTTGTATTTGTGCAATCAATTATATTGGACACTGATGTCGATATAACCGGAGCTGCATTTGATACGATTGTAAAGCTCTCTGAATTGCTGCAACCTGTCATCATATTAGAGATCATTACATCTACAGTAGCTGAAGATTCAAGTGTGATGCAGTCATCTGTTCCTCGGCTTTCACCATCGACAAACCATTCATAATTATCATTTGAACCTGCTGTTAAGCAAAGCGTCGTACCTTCACTTTCGCAGAACTCAAGATCTCCTCCTAACTCTACATCTGGCAAGTCATAAGCTGTAACAGCAACCAGTTCAGAACTGCTGCAACCTGTAATGCCATTCGTCAATGTAACCGTGTAATCATTGGTACCCGATACATCGATACATTGATCTGTAGATATTAAATCTCCGTTCATAAACCACTCAGGTGCTTCATCAGTTCCTGGTGTAATACAAATCGTACTGGTTATACCTTCACAGAAATCGGTATCGCCATTTAATTCTATTTCAGGTGTATCAATTTCCTGTACCAAAGCCATGGCCACAGAGACACATCCTGTATTATTGTTCATTACATTCAGATAATATATACCACCTGAACCAACTGTAATATCCATTGCACTTGTATCGGAAAGTATTAATCCGTCCATTGTTGTCCATGCATAGGAATAAGTCGATGAGGTGTCCTGCGATGATCCATTTCCTGAAATCAGCGTTGAGCTGTGATCGCAGTCGATGAGATTTTCTGCAGCTGCCATCGCAACAGGAACAAGTGTGTCCTGCGTAACAGCTATACTCGCAAATGAATTACAATCCGTCTCTTCGTTATATACTTCAAGGGTGTAAATCCCTGCTGAATCAACTTGAATCTCAAATCCTGACCCTACAAATACATCAGATGGGTCATACCAGTTGTATGTGATATCTGAACCTTGTGTACTGTTCATTGCATTTACAGTAACAGTATCCTGAGAACAATTAAATAATCCGTTTACATTTGCGACAGCTGTAGGAGGAAGATCTTGTCCAACGGTCAGACTTACGAAATCCTGACATCCATTGCCATCCGTAATTTCAACATCATAATCACCCGGTTCTACGATTACAAATGCCTGATTTGTTTCAAATGAACCAAAGTCAAAGTTGAATGGGTATGTTCCGCCATCTACAATGAAATCAACCACACCATTCATATTATTACCTGAGCAAGGTGCATTTTCAATTTCAAACTCAACATCAAGGTCATCGGGTTGATCCACATAATACGATTCCTCAAACTCACAACCTGAGTCAAGGTCAGTAACCGTAAGATCATAATCTCCGGCTTCAAGATTATCAAGCATTGGGCCTGTGAATTCGCCATCATTCCATTCATAAAGGAAATTACCTGATCCGCCATCCATATCCACTTCGAGGAGACCCGTATTGTCTTCGTTGCATAGCAAATCTAATAGATCTACTAATTCGATATCTGCAACATTGACATTATCGACTTCTAATTCTAGCTCAAATTCAAAGCCATGGTCATCGGTAAGTATAACTGAATAATCGCCATTTTCAACACCCATTAAATCTTCAGAGTCATCTCCGGTAGACCATTCTATATCAACATCTCCATAACCGCCTACCACGGTGAGATCAATGTCGGATGTTTCGCAATCCGTGTCCAGAACATCTGCTTCGGAAAATACAAGTTGAAATGATTCCAGAAGCCAGTCTTCCCAGACACTTGAGGAAGCCTGTCCAATTTCATAAATCTTCTTATTCGGCGATACGCCATACAAAGTCGGGAAATAGCTAATTGCAAAGTCGTTATTGACTGCACTAGCTTCTGCTGATGGTGGATTAAGGATAGGATAATTGACACCAGCGGTCCAATCGCCTATACTGCCACCACTACATCCAGCGGGTCCATAAATACAAGGTTGGGAAGTTCCTCCGTCAGCTTCAATCATGAAAACCATGACCTGATCTGTGCCTCCAGGTCCAAAATTGTCCCATAAGTCTTCCAGTATTCCAGTTTGGTGATAATTCCAACAAGGACCACACCATGTAGCTGAGAAATCCAGCACTACAGAATAGCCTTGTTCGCATAAATCGTGCAAGCTCCAGCTGTTACCGTTCAGGTCATCCAATGTGAAATCTGGTGCGTCCGAACCGTCAGCGAGCTGCGAAGATAAATTGGTCGAAAATAGGGTTAAAGCAAATAAAAGGGTAAATAAGTGTTTCACTACAAAATGATTTTTGTCGAAAATAACAAAAATCACTTAAATCCTTTCATGTTTGGCATGTTTTGCATCATTTGGTTCATTCCTTGTCCTTTTGACATCATCCTCATCATTTTTCGCATTTGGTCAAACTGCTTTATGAACATATTTATTTCATGAATACTACGGCCGCAACCCTTTGCAATACGCTTCTTCCTGCTCATATTCAAAAGTTCTGGGCTCGATCGTTCTTGCGGTGTCATGGAGTGTATAATAGATTCAACCTTTGCAAATGCACTGTCGTCAATATCCAGGTTTTTGATCTTGCTCATTCCAGGTATCATTCCAATAAGAGACTTGAGGTCTCCCATCTTTTTTATCTGGTTAAGTTGGCCCAGAAAATCATTGAAATCAAACTTATTTTTCTTGATTTTCTTTTCGAGTCGTTTGGCTTCTTTTTCATCATACTTATCCTTGGCTCTTTCAACATATGAGACATTGTCTCCCATGCGTAGGATTCGTTGGGGCATTCGGTCTGGATGAAAGACATCGAGGGCATCCATTTTTTCTCCTGTGCTAACGAATTTAATGGGTTTACCGACCGTATATTTAACCGATAAAGCGGCACCACCTCTGGTGTCACCATCAAGCTTAGTCAGGACTACGCCATCATAATCGATCACTTCGTTGAAGGCTGCAGCTGTGTTCACGGCATCCTGTCCAGTCATCGAATCTACAACGAAGAGTGTTTCTGTTGGCGTAATGGCATTTTTAATACTTGAAATTTCAGACATCATTTCTTCATCCACCGAAAGACGTCCGGCTGTATCCACGATCAGCACATCAAAATTGTTCTTTTGAGCATGCACAACAGCATTGCCTGCAATTTCTACAGGATTCTATTCTCAAGCTCCTTGTAAATCTCAACGCCTATTTGCTCCGCAAGCACCTCCAATTGACTGATGGCGGCAGGTCTGTAGACATCACAAGCTGCTACAAGTACTTTCAGATTCTTTTTGTCTTTTAAATATTTTGAAAGTTTGCCTGTAAAAGTGGTTTTACCTGATCCCTGTAAGCCTGCAATCAGCACAACACCAGGTTTGCCTTTTACATTGATTCCTACAGATTGACCACCCATAAGTTCGATCATCTCATCCATGACGATCTTAACCATTAATTCACCCGGTTTGACAGCTTTGAGGACATTTTGAGTTCCCAGCGCTTCATCTTTAACCTTATCGGTAAATTCTTTGGCTATTTTATAGTTTACATCAGCTGCAACCAATGCCCTCCTTATCTCCTTTATAGATTGGGCAATGTTGATTTCTGAAAGCTTTCCCTGTCCGGAAAGCCCTTTTAATGCGGAATCTAATTTTTCACTTAAAGTATCGAACATAGCTTACTAAAATGTTATTGGGTGCAAATTTATAATATTATGGTTAATGCGTTTGTTATGGTAAATAATTGATGCATTTCGAGAATCTTTACATTATGATTATCTTTAATACGTTTTATTGGTGGATTTAATGAAATATATTTTCTTTTTGGTTCTAATCTCCTTGTGCTCCCATCGTTCAGACGATGTGGAACACGAGGATTTTTTAGCCTCATCTGTTCCCCTAAGCCACACCAGCTCTGAAATTGGTAAGATCATAGACCGTTACAATGGGGTTCCCGTTTATTATAACGGTGAGATTGGAAATGTGTTTGGACGCAATACAACACATGACGGATATAATCTGGGATTAAAGTATCAATGTGTCGAATATGTCAAACGCTATTATTATTACAGGCTGGATCATAAAATGACAGATACATATGGACATGCCAAAGATTTCTTTGATGAGTCACTCGAAGATTCGGAATACAATGAAAGTCGTGGCTTGTATCAATTTGCGAATGGCTCCAAATTCCCACCGATGGAGGCAGACATTCTCGTGTTTGGCGCTACACCGCATAATCCTTTTGGGCATATTGGAATCGTTACCAAAATTAAAGAGGGTAAGCTTCAAATAATTCAGCAAAATGTTGGTAGGCAGTCAAGGGCTGAATATCGACTTTTAGAGATACAGGATCGCCATTATATAGAAGACAAATATGTCCTCGGGTGGTTGCGTAAAGCCTAGTATATTGAAAATCTATTTATTATATCAATCCAAGGACTCAAAAAATCATTATGCAGATGCTGAGCGTCTGTTTATTGGCCGTATTGCCAAGTACATAAAGTTTGAAGCTATTCAATTGGCTCCGCTGAAAATATCAAAAAGCCTCAATTCAGAACAGGTCCAACAAAAGGAGATGGAATATTTTCAATCAAGAATACCTGTTGGATCTCGAGTCTATTTATTGGATGAAAAAGGCAAGCGATATGCTTCAAGGGATTTTGCAAAGTGGCTTGATAATCAAATGGCTTATGATTCAAGAGATATTTGTTTCGTCATTGGAGGCGCCTATGGATTTTCGAAGACATTTAAACAACTTGCAGAAGGCCAACTCAGTCTTTCAGATATGACCATGGCACATCATTTAGCAAGAGTTGTATTTTTGGAACAACTATATCGTGGCTTTACTATTATTAACAACGAGCCTTACCATAACGATTAAGCATGACAATTACACTGGCCATATGTATAGTAACTTTTTTAATCTCATTTCAGGGATTTAATAATTACAACATCGTTGACAAGCTGCGGCACTACCCTATTGCTGAACACCAGAAAAAGGAATACTATAGATTTTTAAGCTCCGGATTTGTGCATGGAAGCTGGCTGCATTTAATTATCAACTTATTTGTATTGTATCAATTCGGGCCTGTCGTCGAAGAGATTTATACCCAATTGTTTGGACCTCTTCTAGGGCCTTCAATCTTTTTGGTGGTTTATTTGTCCACCATCGTAATCGCGGATTTACCCACATATTTCAAACACAAAAATAATCCAGGCTATTCTGCCATTGGCGCCTCTGGTGCTGTTTCAGGCGTTGTATTCATATATATACTTTTCTTTCCCTGGGCACAGTTGGCCCTGTATGGAATAATTCCATTCAGAGCCATCTTCGGAGGCATAGCTTACTTGGTTTACTCTTCCTGGGCAAGTAAAAATCAGAATGACCGCATAGACCACAGCGCGCACTTCTACGGTGCAGTATTTGGAATGATCATTACGATTATTCTAAAACCGTCGGTCTTTAATAATTTCATCCACCAATTGGTGGACAATTGGCCATATTAGGATTCTTCCAGGAATGGATACCTGTAATCTTTAGGGGCTGCGAAACTCTCCTTAATCGTTCGAGGCGATAACCATCTGTACAGATTTAAAACAGAACCCGCCTTATCATTTGTTCCAGAAGCTCTTCCGCCACCAAACGGTTGCTGACCCACAACAGCACCTGTTGGCTTGTCATTGATATAGAAGTTTCCAGCTGCGTTTTGAAGCGCTTTTGTAGCATGCTCCACTACATATCTGTCCTTGGCAAAGATTGATCCTGTCAATGCATAAGGAGAAGTGCTGTCAACAATACCAAGCATTTCATCATACTTGTCATCATTATAAACATGTATTGTGAGTACAGGGCCGAATATTTCTTCGCACATAGTACGGTAATCTGGCTTCTTAGCTTGAATGACCGTTGGTTCGATAAAGTATCCTTCAGATTTATCATAATTTCCACCTAAGATTACATTGGCGTCTTTGTCGCGATTGGCTTTTTCAATATAATTTGAAATCTTGTCAAAAGCCTTTTCATCAATTACTGCATTGATGAAATTCGAAAAGTCTTCTGTTGGTCCCATTTTCATGGATTTCAGATCCTCTCTTAAGCCTTTTTTCACTGCTGTCCACATAGATTTTGGAATATATGCTCTTGAAGCAGCCGAACATTTTTGACCTTGAAACTCAAATGCACCTCTGCTAAGAGCGGTCACTACCTGATCAACATTTGCAGATGGGTGGACCATTACAAAGTCTTTACCACCAGTCTCTCCTACTATCCTTGGGTATGATTTGTATTTTGAAATATTATTACCAATTGTAGCCCATAAGTGGTTGAATACCCCTGTGCTTCCCGTGAAATGCAAACCTGCAAAATCTGGCGAATTAAATATTACATCACCTGCCGCGGGACCATCTACAAATACAAGATTGATAACACCTGCAGGCAATCCTGCTTCCTCAAATATTTCCATAACCAATGCTGCAGAATATATTTGACTGTTCGCCGGCTTCCATACAACGGTATTCCCCAATAAAGCTGGCGTACCGGGAAGGTTACCCGCAATGGCTGTGAAATTAAACGGTGTCAAGGCAAAAACAAATCCTTCCAGAGGTCTGTATTCCAGCCTGTTCCACACGCCATCGCTTGAGTTGGGTTGTTGTGCATATATCTCAGTCATATACTGCACATTGAATCGAAGGAAGTCTACCAATTCACAAACACAATCGATTTCGGCTTGCCAGATATTTTTAGATTGGCAAAGCATGGTTGCCGCATTCATTCTGGCACGATATGGACCCGCGATAAGATCCGCTGCTTTCAAGAAAATAGCGGCACGTTCCTGCCAAGGTGTGCTGGCCCATTTATCTTTTGCTGCCATGGCTGCTGCAATGGCATCTTTAACATGACCCTTATTTCCATTTGAAAATTTACCGATGGAATGTTTGATATCATGCGGTGGGACAATTTTGGATTTCCTATTTGTAAAAACCTTCTCACCTCCTATTGTCATAGGGATATCTTTTACTTCTGAACGCATCTCTGCCAAAGCTGCTTTTACTGCAGCTTTTTCTGAACTCCCTGGTCCGTAATTTAAACAAGGTTCATTCTTTGCCTGTGGAACTGTATAAAAACCGTTAGCCATAATCTTATAGGTAAAATTTATTTTTTAAATCATTATGTATTATCTCAGGAACAAAGGCACTTACATCGCCCTTCCCTTTAATTATTTCTCTTACAATAGTACTGCTTATGTGACTCATTTCAGGGTGTGAAATCAGGAATACAGTTTCCAGTCCCTCACCAATAATATTATTCAATTGTGAGATAGTTTTCTCATAATCAAAATCAGAAGCATTTCTAAGACCCCGCAATAAATAATTCGCACCCAAATCTTTGGCAAAATTTACTGTTAGGCCTTTGTATTGCATCACTTTCATCTGAGGCTCGTCTTCAAATACTCTTTGCAACCATTCAACGCGTTGCTCCATACTGAACAGATATTTCTTCTGTTCATTTTCTCCTACCGCTATAACAATCTCATCAAATAAAGGTTTGGCGCGCCTTACTATATCAAGGTGGCCCAGCGTAATAGGATCAAATGAACCAGGAAATAGAGCTATTTTCATCGCGATACCAATAAATTAGCGCAAAGTTACATTTTAATTGAGTTCTTCATAATATTAGTACTGTGTTCACCGGATTCCATAAATACCCATTTACGCATTCCTTTTTCCTCCTCTGTATCATATGTTCATTAGCTTGTAAATCTGATATTGACTATGATAAGGCAAATCCTATCGAGGCTCAATATTTCGAGGATTACGAATCACCTGACAGCAAATGGGGATATATCGACACAAGAGCGGAAGTAATAATAGAGCCTCAATTTGACGAAGCACGCGATTTTTCGTGCCAGAGGGCCGCAGTGAATTTAAAAGGTAAATGGGGATTCATAGACAGGTCAGGGCAATTAGTCATCGATCCAAAATTCAAACAAGTTCTGGACTTCAGCGACGATCGGAGCTTTGTGCAAGATTTTAATTTGAAATGGTGGTTGGTTGATGTAAGTGGTGATACCATTTCAAGTGTGCAATATGATGATTTTAGGCCTTATAAGGACTTTATGGCTGTTGTAAACTTGGGTGGAACATGGGGTGTGATTGATCGTTCGGGGCAGGAAATTATTCCGGTCGTTTACCAGGGCATAAAATTAATGGGTATGAACAGCTTTGCGCTTAAATCTGCAGAAGGCTGGCAATTACAAAATGCTGAGTTTGATAACCTAATCGAAGGGTATTTTGATAATATGAAATATGCTGGCGCTGGTAATATTAAAATATATAAAGGTGGATTATGCAGAATTTTTAATGTTGTAAACTCTGACATTTCAAAAGCATACAAACGGACAACTGAATTTCAAAATGATAAATGCTGGGCTTTCGATGGCACAAATCATATTCTATTGGATGCTCAATTCAATGAATTAACGGTCTTTTCAGCCGACAGGATCTTGGTTGCCGGTGAAAATATGTGGCGATTCAAACGCAATGGCAAATGGGGACTGGTAGATGATAAAGGTCGCATTAAGGTGCCAGCAAAGTTTGACTTTTTAAATGCCTTCAGGTCCCGTAGGGCTGTAATGGGTTTGGTGGATGCCTGGGGATATATTGACCCTTTCGGGAATCAGGTAATCAATCCTGTTTTGCCTTTGGCCTGGGACTTTCATTCTGGAAGGGCACGGATAATTGACTATGGTGGATTTGGAATGATCGATACCAGTGGTACGCTCATCATAGCCGCACAATTCACTGAGTTGAGAGATTTCTATGAAGGAAGAGCGCGATTTCAACCCTGATTACATTCATCCGGTTTCTTGGCGGATATTTAATTATTAATATGGCTATTATGCTTCAAACTATGAAGAGCAATTTGTCATATATTTGCGCAAAATTTTAACCTTATGAACTTTGATCTTATCGTATTAGGTAGTGGCCCTGGCGGATATGTTGCAGCCATTAGAGCATCTCAATTGGGTATGAAAGTAGCAATTGTGGAGCGTGAGAATTTAGGGGGAATCTGTCTGAATTGGGGTTGTATTCCAACCAAAGCATTGCTAAAGTCAGCTCAGGTGTTTGATTATATCAACCACGCTCAGGATTATGGAATTACAGTAGGTAAGGCCAAAGCCGAGTTTGATCAAATGATTTCCAGAAGCCGAGGTGTGGCAGATGGAATGAGCAAAGGGGTTCAATTTTTAATGAAGAAAAATAAGATCACTGTTATCGAAGGAGATGGCAAGCTGGCCAGAGGAAAGAAAGTTGTAGTAACAGATGCATCAGGTGCTAAAAAGGAATACAGTGCAGAGAATATTATTGTTGCAACGGGCGCACGTTCCAGAGCGCTTCCGAATATTCCGATCGATGGTGAGAAAATAATTGGCTATAGAAAGGCTATGACCATGGAAAAGCAACCTAAGCGGATGGTGGTAATCGGCGCTGGTGCCATCGGAGTAGAGTTTGCATATTTCTATAATTCAATTGGTTCCGAAGTAACTGTTGTTGAATTCCTTGAGCAGGGCTTATTGCCGAGAGAGGATAAGGATGTTTCCAAAGAATTAGGTAAAGTCTTTAAAAAATATGGCGTCAATGTGAAAGCTAATACTGCAGTTGAGTCAGTTGATACTTCAGGAAAGACGATTAAAGTTACCGTTAAGAACAGAAAGAAAGATGAGACCGAAGTGATAGAATGCGATGTCGTACTTAGTGCTACTGGTGTTATGCCAAACACTGAAAACATCGGCTTGGAAGCTTTAGGTATAGAGACAGAAAAGTCTGGTCATATCAAGGTGGATGAATTCTACAGAACAAATGTTTCGGGCATCTACGCGATCGGTGATGTATTGACCACACCTGCTTTAGCACATGTTGCTTCAGCTGAAGGAATTACATGTGTTGAAAAGATTGCGGGGATGGACGTTCATGCAATCGACTATAACATCATTCCTTCCTGTACTTATTGTGTGCCTGAAGTAGCGAGTGTAGGTATGACGGAAGCTCAGGCCAAAGAGGAAGGAATTGAAGTAAAAGTGGGTAAGTTCCCATTTTCTGCTTCCGGTAAAGCCAGTGCCTCTGGTGCCAAAGAGGGCTTTGTGAAAGTAATATACGATGCAAAATATGGCGAACTTCTTGGCGGCCATATGATTGGCAGCAATGTTACAGAGATGATAGCCGAGTTGGTGACTGCAAAGAATTTAGAGACGACGGGTCATGAAATTCTGAAGGCAATTCACCCGCATCCAACAATGAGTGAAGCGGTTATGGAAGCTACAGCAGCCGCCTATGGTGAAGTGATTCACTTGTAAGGAATTACTTTAATTCTGTCAGTGGAATTTAGTAAATAAGATTACTCTATTGGAAATTCTTTGAGGTTGTATCCTCCAAAGATACCTAGACCGTTCTCAATGTTAGAGTAGACATTGACAGGTTGATTGATGCTTGTTATGGCGATATCGGTTTGTTTGTATAGCTCATAAGTTCGAAGGTACTCATAAAGGTCTTTAGACACGGCCATGATCCTTAAATTGAATCTTGGTGTCTCAGAAGAACTGGCGTTATCATTTCCACCTTCACCATTATTGATAACATCATTGCCCAAAGTCAATTTGGTTGAATATTTTTTTCCATTGAATTTATCATCAGAAATAAATAGCAATGAATTAAGAGATTTTAATTCGGTCTGACCTTCTTCAAATTCAGTAGGCAGGGTAAAATCTATATTCAATGGTTCGGTTACAATTTCTTCTTCGACAATTTTGTTTTCAACTATTTCCCAGACGTAAAAGTTTTCTTCCACTGGATTGTCTTCAATTTCAATATCAATCTCAATGGTGTTGTTCCCGTTTTCATCAATTGAATTACTTCTCATTACCTCTACCTTAAGTACACTTGGTACATAGGTGACAGCTCTTGCAGATTCTCCTTCGTCGGTATTTATTTCTAGTTCATAACTATGACCTTCGTTAGGCATCAATGCTCTTTGGTAATCTCCATTTCCTATGCTTTTCAGGAAGAAGGATTGGTCATTGGTAAGGTTCGTGACCTTGACTGATGCTGCTTGAATATATTCAAATTCCTGATCGCTGAAGATGGATTTGCTGTAGGTTAAATTGACATTCCAGATTGAATCTGTGGAGATAATAGAATTGATAACTATTTGACGATCGTTGTCTTCGATTTTAATCGTTACGTCCTCTTCGCAGGAGAGGAACATTGTCAGGCTCAATATGAAAATAGTAAGTCGAAGCATTAAACTGAATCCAATTTAAGGCATAATTCACTGGAAAACAAATCAAAACAGCTTTTACCAACTGTACTTAATGTTTAATTTGGGTAAAATGGGATAGATCGAAATTTTCCTAAATTCATCAAAATTTTGTGTTTCCGGATCCTGAAATAGGTATACATAAAATGGATTTAAGCGGTTGTAGATATTATAAACGCCGATGCTATAAGACCATACACCGCCCTTTTCATTGGCTTTTTGGCCTGTATACAATATATCCAGATGATGAAAATCTGGCACCCTTGCATTATTTCGCGAGCTTGGAGCAGGACGTGACGTACAATCTATAGATTTAATTTCTGTCGTTGCAGCTGTAAATGCATTCCCCGTACCGTAGGCAAAGTTAAGTTGGATAGCATGGTTATCGTTGAAACTATAACCAACAATACTGGAAAAATTATGAGGTCGGTCATATTTGTAAGGAAAGGCCTCTCCATTATTGAAGTCTTCAAATTTTCTTTCTGATTTTGACAAGGTATACGAAGTATGCCATTCAAATTTACCGACGCTGTAACCGAGCTTAAATTCAGCGCCATAACTTACACCTCTACCAATCGATACACGTTCTTCCCAATTCGAATTATTTACAGATACATTGAAACGTTCATTGTCTATAATAAGTGAATAGAAAATGTCAGAGTCATTAGAGTATTCAATAACGTTTTTATAGAATTTGTAAAAGCCATTTATACCAAATGAAAAATGTCCTGTGTTGTATTGAAATTCAATGTCGATGTTGTCGCTTAATTCAGGTTCAATATTTTCTGTGCTCGGTACCCAAAGGTCAGATGGAAGACCAGGGCCTGGATTGACCAAAAGATGGATGAATTGATTCATCCTACTGTATGATGCCCCTACCCTAAAATTATTTTTTTCATAGGACATGCTGGCTCTCGGTAAAACATAAAAAAAGTTATTGTTCAAGCCACCGAAATAGCTGAGCCGTATTCCTCCGTTTACGGTGAAATATTTTCCCAAGTAACGTGTATTATCTGCATAAATAGCAAACTCCATAGATTTATATGTAGAATCCATGGCAGCGGTATTGATAATTTCAGGATCTAGAAATTCCTCACTTTCAATAATCGACGGCGAATTGATATGGCGGATTAATTGTGTGCCAAGACTGTACTTGCCCGACTTTTCTGAGTAATAATCGAGCGTACTTTGGAGACTTATATCTCTGAGGTCTGAAGTGGAAAGTATATCAAAACTATTGGATTTTATGGTATCATTCTCTGTGTAGTTAATATTGTAAGACCCCCGGGAGCTGTAGTTGAAATTAGATACACCTAAAGACGATGTAAGAAATACTGCGTCCGATAGTGCCACATTCCAGTTAAGCGCAATCAATCGATTGCCCCATTCAATTCTATTTACATCTGTAAAGCTTGAAAATGCAGGTGCAGAGTGAGCATTTCGAGAAAGTCGTATGACATCTTCGCCATTATAAAAGCTAAAACTCAATCTGCTTGAAGGTGTAAACCAGTGCGAGAATTTCGCGTAGCCATCTGAATACCTGAGGGTTGTATTATTAAAATCAAGATTGTCTTCAATTAAAGGTGATGCTATCAAAGAGAACCAACTCAATTTACCGTTAAGGTTAATACTAGTGTTTTCGCCCAGAGGGCCTTCAATATGCCCTTCAATGCCTTCGATACCGGCCGAGAAGGATCTCGAAAATGTATTCCTGTTGCCGTCTTTTAACCTTACATCGAGTACTGAAGATAGCTTACCACCAAACCTTGAAGGGAATGCTGATTTATAAAATTGTACATATTTAATGGCGTCTGTGATGAATATAGAATTTAGGCCGCCCAGGTGGCTTGCTTCATAAATTTGAATACCATCCAGAAGAATAAGGTTCTGGTCAGGACTACCCCCTCGCACGGACAGTCCATTTTGACCTTCGGACCCAACGGAGACACCTGGCAACATGCGCAAATAAGAAAATACATCAGAATTGCCAGAAATGCCTTGGCTTTTTGATAAATGCTCATTTCTGATCTTATCGTCAGGTATAATATCTTCAAATTGTGAATCGTTGTTTGTATTTGTAATCACAACATTTTCCAGGGTATTGAGATTGACCAATTTAATGGTGCCCTTCGATTGGATTTGATCAATTGCAAAAGTCTGGCTTTCATAGCCAAAAAGATTCACGCTTACAGAGTCGAGGTTTGTATTGACTGTGATACTGAAGAAACCATCTAAATTAGAAAAGCCCAAAACTTTGGTGCTGTTGTAGACAAGAACTTCGGGTAAGGATTCGCCGGAAAGGCTGTCAATAACCAATCCGCTTATCGTGATAAGCACACTCTTTGTAATTATTATGCGCTGACTTTGTTCATTGATTTCTAAATCTATATAGGGATACTCCTTGAGACTTGAAACAAGCTGATCAAGCGAATTAATTGGATATTCTAGTGTGAAAAGCGGTAAGTCAGTTAATATTTCTGGATTGTAGGATAGCGAATATTCGCCTGTATTTTCGAGAATTGATATAAGGGTATCTGGTGCATATTGACCTGCTTCCAGTCGATTGATTGTGCGCTGGGCGTTTAGGCTTACAGATATAAGAAGCGTACATAAACAGATATGTACAATTTTGATCATTACTGACAATTTAGACCAATAATATCGAGTTTATTATTGTCTAATACGTAATCCATTTTGAATATTTTTCCCATTTCTTCCAGAATCGTATCCAGTTGTGGGTTATTGTAGCTTGATTGAAGTATACACATCTCTGTGCTTACATCATTAGAGAGGTTAATTTCTAAATCAAAATAATCCTCAAGATTTTTAAGTACTTCTGTAATATGAGCGCCTTTGAAAACCAGTTTGCGGTCCTTCCAGCTCAGTAGATTTACATCATTGTTTTGAAGCTTCACATATGCGCCCTGAACCAATACCATTTTATCCCCCTTGTTCATTATTATACTTCGGTTAAGCGTTCTCAATTCCACCTGACCAGAGATAACGGTCAGTTCAAACTCATCATCTGTATTGATAAGGTTGAAACTTGTACCTAAAACTTTAATGTATTCCTTTGGCGATAATTCAACAACAAATGGTTTGTCTGGATTATGGGAAATATCGAAAAATGCCTCTCCTGTCAAGCTGACTTTTCTTTCGGTCGTAAAGTCGCTCAGTTGAGTCAGTTGGGCTTGTCTGTTTAATTCTATTTTGCTTTCATCAATCAGTGCTATACTTGCAATCTGATCATTGGATTCATAGACTTTAGGATATTGTTCTTTTTTATCCATAAAGTTTATAGCAAAGAATAGTATAGCTATAATTACTGCAGCACCAATGAGGTAGCTTATGAGATTTATCGGTTGGCTTATACGCGCATTGATCTGTTCCCAAGCAGACTGCTTGTCAAAATGTCTGTAGCGCTCAAAACCAGCATGTTGTATATTCAGTGTCTCCAAATACTTCAAATTATCTTTGGATTCATTGCGCCAGTCCTCAAGGGCTTTATATTCCTCTTGACTGGCTTTTTTGTTGAGTACCTTTAGTATAATCTTATCGATATCCATTCTCTACGCTCTAACTATTTAAGTTTAGTTCTAAGTATTTTAATTGCTTTTAACATGTGATTTTCTACGGTTTTCTGTGAAATCTTTTCGACCGCCGCAATTTCGGCGTAAGTTAAGCCATTAAACTTGTGCATGACAAATACATTTCTGCATTTAGGTGGCAAATGTCGTAGTGAGCTATTTATTTGCTCCAATTTCATATAGATATCAGATATTTCAGATATGTTATTGTCAGCCAATTTATTTTCTATAGATGCTTGTTTGTGCTTTTCGTAGCTTTTTTTTGCCCTGACAAACTCCAACATTTTGTTTCGTACGGCCTTAAACAGATATTGATCCATTCTTTCTGGCGTTTCGATGGTACGGCGTGATTCCCACATATGCAGGAAGACCTCCTGAACGATATCCTCTGCGTTTGCCATATTATTCAATGTATTATTGGCATAATTACACAGCGGCTCATAGTGGTTCAGAAAGACGCTTTTAAATTCCTTTTTGTTGCTAAATAACAAGTACTTTTTCTGTTGTTAGAGTTGGATGTAAATCTAATTATATTAATGGAAATACATCTCCAACCATTGCAATAGATTCTGCAAGCGCAGATTTATCGAGGTTCAGATTTATATGATCTATTTCATCAAAATATTCAATCAGCTTCTCGGTCGGCATATTTCCAGTTAAATCATCCTTCGCCATGGGGCAGCCTCCAAATCCTTTCAAAGCACCGTCAAACCTAAAGCATCCATTTTTAAACGCGGCATCTACCTTTGGAAACCAGTTGTCTGGTCGTGTGTGAAGATGTGCGCCAAATTCGACATCAGGATAAGGAGGGATCAAGTTGCCGAAAAGATAAGCGATGCTTTCAGGTGTGGCAACACCAATTGTGTCAGACAGGGCAATGAATTTAATATTCATCGATGCAAGTTTGTCTACCCATTTCTGACAAATTTCTACATTCCATGGATCGCCATAAGGGTTGCCGAATCCCATTGAAATATAAATTACGAGTTGCTTATTGTATTTAAGGCATTTGCCCTGTATGTCGCTGACCCTGTTCAAGGATTCTTCAATCGTTGCATTTGTGTTGCGCAGTTGGAATGTCTCTGATATTGAAAAAGGATATCCCAGATAAGAAATTTCATCATACTGCACCGCATCATTGGCACCTCTCAGGTTTGCAACGATGGCCAAAAGTTTTGTATTTGAATTGTCCAGTTCAAGTTTGGAAAGTACCTGAGCCGTATCGCGCATTTGCGGAATGGCTTTCGGAGAGACAAAACTTCCAAAATCTAAAGTGTTAAAACCTACCTTTAGCAACTGATTTATATATTCAATTTTTTTAGAGGTAGGGATAAACTCTTTTATACCTTGCATGGCATCTCTGGGGCAATCTATTATTTTTACTTGGTCGGATGGTTTCACGCGCACAAGTTACGCCAGCTGAACAATTATTACAAGTTATTGTAACTAGTACAAACGTTTTCAAATGGACAAAAAGACGATATTAACGATTCTGGGATTCATCATTTTTGCAACAGGCTTCCTGGCCATCACCTTAAGCCTTGTTGGATTGAACTTCACATTCCTTTCCTTTCTTGAAAAACCTGGACGCACATTCGCTTTCGTAGTGAAGATAATTATGGTCTTTGGTGGATTTATTATGTTTTATATAGGAAGAATGGATAACAGCATAGAATAAAAAAAGCCACCTCCAAAAGTAGAAGTGGCTTTTGTATTTAATATGTTTGCTTTTTAACCTTTTACAGTTTGTACAATAACTGCAGCTACTTTATAAGGATCAGCATTGGATGCTGGTCTTCTGTCTTCCAACCATCCTTTCCATCCATTTTCCACTGTTGCAATTGGAATTCTTATCGAAGCACCTCTATCCGATACACCGTATGAGAATTTGTCGATAGCTTGCGTTTCATGTCTACCCGTTAATCGCTTTTCATTATCAGCACCATAGACTTTGATTGCTGCCTGGATTGCTTCTTCAGGTCTGAATTTTTCACATATTTCTTCGTATACTTTTTTCTCACCTGCAGTTCTCAAAACTGTATTTGAGAAATTGGCATGCATCCCTGATCCATTCCAATCACCATCAACGGGTTTTGGATGCAAATTAATGCGAACGCCATATTCTTCCCCTACGCGTTCCATGATGTATCTTGCAACCCAAACCTGATCACCAGCTTCCTTAGCCCCTTTTGAGAAGATTTGGTATTCCCACTGACCTTTCATAACCTCAGCATTCACTCCTTCGATATTGATGCCTGCTTCAATGCAAAGATCTAAATGTCTTTCAGCTATTTCCCTTCCAACAGCATACTCAGCACCAACTGAACAGTAATAAGGACCTTGTGGTGGCGGATAATATCCTGAAGCTGGGAAGCCAAGTGGAGTGTGGTGGTCTAAATCCCAGAATGTATACTCTTGTTCAAAACCAAACCAGAAATCATTGTCATCATCATCAATTGTTGCTCGGCCATTGGAAGCATGTGGTGTTCCATCAGAATTCAAAACTTCACACATAACCAGATATCCATTCGATCTGGCAGGATCTGGAAATACACGTACAGGCTTCAGAAGGCAGTCTGAAGCGTTTCCTTCAGCTTGATTGGTAGAAGATCCATCAAAAGACCAAAGAGGAAGGTCGTCGGGACTTCCATTATACTTATCAGCATCGTAAACTTTAGTTTTGCTTCTCATCATTTGTGTTGGTTCACAACCATCCAACCAAATGTATTCAAGTTTAATTTTACTCATGTTTGTCGAATTTCAAGCGAAACTATCTGATATATCAAAATAAAAAATATTAATGTTTTTTTGATATGTGATATTCAAGTCAATTCTATTCTATAATATTGTGCTGATTATCAGTTAACTATATCTTTTTTTGATGTTATGCCTATAGCACATTCTGACCTGCTATTTAAATTGGTGAAGAGCCTGAATAAGTCTGAAAAGCGATTATTTAAGCTGTATGTCAATCGATTATCCAGTAATGAGGATGGTCTGTTTCTTCAGTTATTTTCAATTTTAGATAAAGCCACAGCCCTCGATGATTTGAAGTTTCAACAAAAATTAGGGCTTAAGTCCAAAAACCAATACAGCAACATTAAGCGGCATCTATATGCTCAAATAGTAAAGAGCCTCAGGCTATCCAATCTGAATAAGCACTCGACTATTAATCTTAGAGAGCAAATGGATTACGCCTCTATATTATATACAAAGGGTTTGTATGAGCAAAGTTTACTTCTATTGGAAAGAATTAAACCTCAAAGTCTGGAGGGAAATTTCATGTTGATGTATTTACAAATTCTGGAACTCCAGAAGAAGATAGAGTCACGCCATATAACAAGAAGCAGAAAAGTAAAAAACAGGATAGAATCTATCGTCAAGGAATCTCAGGATACACGCAACACAATTTCAAAAACAAGCGCATTATCTGACTTAAGTCTAAATATTCAGGGTTTGTACATCAAACATGGATTTGCACGAAATACCAAAGACGAGGATATGTGCAAAATATATTTCGAATCCAACGCGCCCGTTTTCAGAAAAGAGGAAGCATCATTTTATGAAAGCGTGCTTTGGCATCAAAGCAATGTCTGGTACCATTATATGTGTTTGAATTTCAAACAAAGTCTATCTCACGCCAGGCAATGGGTTGAGCAATTTGATGAAGAAAAACGCATGCTTGATTATGATCCTGATTTATACATGCGTGGTATGCACTATGCATTGACGAATTCATTTTACATTGGTGCAAAAGATCAATTCAACGATCTAATGCTTCAATACAGAAACTTCCGTGACAAATACAGCGCAGGCTTTGCGCAAAACTCCTCTATTATTGATTTTATCTATTTCAATAATGCTGTTTTAAACGAATGTATCATCAATAATAATTATCAGAAAACAGATGCGATTAAAACTGAACTGCTAGAACAACTTAAGACATTTTCATCCATGTTGGATCATCATAGAGTCACAATGTTCAACTACAAAATCGCAATGATACATTTGTATGAAGGCAGATATTCTGACGCGTTGGACTTATTGAACAAAGTGATCAGTACCCAAGAAGATCCACTTCGTCCGGATGTGTTGTGTTACTCCAGATTGCTGCACCTCTTGTGTCATTTTGGATTAAATAACTTTGATTTGCTTCCAGGCCTTTTAATCAGTGTGCGAAATAGTTTTATTAATAACAATATTTACACTCAGAGTCTTGAAGCGATGTTTGTATTTTTAAGGAAGGCTATAAAAGCTATGAATTTTGGTATCAATGATGATATTAAAGATCTCCAGGATAAATGGCACAAGTTATTTCAGTCAAAATATGAAGAATTACCACTTATTTATTTTGATTTTGAAAACTGGTTGCGTAGCCAATCTTATAATTTTAGCATTGAAAAAACCATTGCACTATCAAAAAGGCATTAAGTATAATCATCATTTTCACCGCCTTAAATTTCTCTGGTCAATTGAAGGCTCAAGATATCCCTCTTGAAATTACGGATCAGATAGAGGCTTTTCTCGAGGAACAATCCGATGATGTTGATATCTTGCTATTGTACGATCTATTACAGTCTTATACCAAAAAACCACTCAATCTTAATAGAGCTGAATATGAAGATCTGATTGAGTTGCGCTTATTGACACCAATCCAAATCAATAATATTCTAGACCACAGAAACACCTATGGTAATTTTATTGCCATTGAAGAATTACAGAGTGTTCCTGGCATGGGGATAGAGGATATCAAACGTATCAGAAACTTCCTGGGTGTTACAAGCGGTCCAAATGTAAATCTGAATGTTCCTCAGTTATTTGTACAATCAGACCAGGATTTACTCCTGAGATGGTCCAGGGTACTGGAAGAAAAGAAAGGCTATATTCCTAATTCTAATGGAGATATTCCATATCAGGGAGATGCTAATAAATATCTGGTAAGATTTGCAGGCAGCTATGAAACCAATTTGAGATATGGTTTTATCGCCGAAAAAGATGCCGGTGAGCCCTTTATGCAAAGCGCAAAAGATCTGGGTTTTGACTACCTGACTTTTCATGCCTATCTCAGGGACTACAGTGATAAAATCAAAACCATTGCGTTGGGCGATTATTCGTTAAGTCTTGGTCAGGGCTTAATTGAACATAATGCCTTTGGAGCTGGCAAAAGTGCTTTTGTGACCAATATTAAAAAAGGTGGGCGTATAATTCGGCCTTATAGTTCAGTCCTTGAAAATGGTTTTTATCGTGGTGTTGCAACGACGATAAGTCCAATTGAAAATATAGAACTTTCTGTGTTTGCCAGTTCAACCAAACGTGATGGTAATGTGCTGTTGAGCGATACAATAGAAGGCGCATCTTCTGCAATTTTATTTTCATCCTTACAGGAAAGTGGAAATCATAGAACTGTAAATGAAATAGAAGATAAGGATGCTGTTGATTTAAAAACAATTGGTGCAACACTCAAATACAAAAGTAAGGGGTGGAGTCTGGCATTTAATAATTTGAATCATTACTTCGCTGCTGATTTGGGGCGGTCAAATGCCTTGTATAATCTGTATAGATTTCAAGGTGATCAATTGTCGAATTACAGTTTGGATTTTAGCTACCGGTTAAGGAATTATAACTTCTTTGGCGAATTGGCAATGGATTCAGGTGGAGGAACGGCCATGCTTATGGGGGCATTGGTCTCGCTGGATAGAAGTTTTAACCTGGCTGTACTTTATAGAAGTTACTCTGAGAATTATAACGCTCTTAATCCCAATTCTTTTGGCGAATCAACAAGTTTTACAAATGAAAATGGACTTTATCTAGGGATATCTTACAATTTAAGTAAGCGTTGGAGGTTCAATGCCTATGTAGATATTTGGCAACATCCATGGATTAGATTTACTATTAATAAACCATCCGATGGCATCGAATACGTAGCCAGACTGGATTATTTCGTAAAGCGGAAGTTTAATGCCTATGTGCAATTCTTATATGAGCGTAAACTGGACAACCTGTCAACAGACGATATTATTACCGTAGCAGATAATCAGGTACGGCACAGGTTGCGGTGGCATTTTAATACGAATGTAAACAAGCAACTGGAATTGAGAACTAGAATTGAAGTATCAAGGTTCGATAATCCGCTTGTAACCGAATGGGGATATATGGTCTATCAGGATATTATCTTCCGGTCCATCAATAGCCCTTTATCCTTTACGACAAGGTTCGCATTATTTGATACAGATGGTTTTGATTCACGCATATTTGCTTTTGAGAATTCAATTTTGTACGAATTCACAATCCCATCATATTTTGACCAGGGCTTTCGATATTATGTGAACTTGCGTTATAATGTCAACTATAATTTTACAGCAGAACTCAGGTATTCAAGAACACATAATATCAATAGAGATGACTTCAGCAGCGGAAACGAACTTATTGACGGTGATACCAAGTCTGAAATCAAAGCCCAGGTATTATATAATTTTTAGAAACCGTATTCAAGTCCAATTGTAAGGACTGAGTTCTTGATGTCCGCAAATTCAGTTCCTTCAATATCAGACATTCCTATACTGTACCGTGCATCAATCGTAATATTACTAAGTTTAACGCCTGCACCAAATTGCACACCAAAGTCTCCACTATTATAAATATCACTTACATCATTATCACCGTTGAAAGCAGATGTCATAAAACTGCCGTATACCCCACCCTGTGCAAATACGGAAGGCAGAATGCCAAATCTTAACATTATTGGAATATCGATATACGATAATTTTAATTCTTCGGGACCATTTTCCTGGCTTGCACCTTTTTTAGAATACAATACACCAATATTCAAATCGGTAGACCCAAATACATTAAATTCAAGATAACCACCAAACTGCCAGGATAAGATGGTTGCATTTTCTTCGACATCACCTGTTAAGTTGGCTACATTGGCTCCAACACGTGCGCCGAAGCTTTGTGCATTTAATCCTAAGGCAAATAGAAAAAAGCTGGAAATAAGAATTAATTTTTTCATATTAAGATTTTATGGTATTAAGATAATTATAATCTAAAGCTTCAACAAACAATAATTTCTAACTTTATTGAACACTGTTAACTTTTAATTAGTTTCGCAATTACTATGAAGAAAATATTGTTCCCGACTGACTTCTCTCCAACCGCTAATAATGCATTTGTATATTCATTGGCGATGGCCAATAAAATAGACGCCGAAATTATTGCAATGCACGTCTATAACATGCCGGATATCAAACGCATGAAAAAACTACCCAGCACACTTACAGAAGTCTATAACGATATCGAATTTGAAGAATTTGAAAATTTCAGAGATGCAATTCCTATACTACGCGAAATTGCTCAAAAGCAAAATCGAACAAATGTGAAGCTTAGCCATATGCTGGTTAAGGGCGAGTCCATCCCTTGCATTGCAAGGGTTGCACAAAAGGAAGATGTAGACTATGTAATCATGGGTACCAAGGGGGCAGGTAAGCTGAAAGAAATGGTAATGGGCTCAACCACTTCTGGTGTAATTCAAAAAGTTAAGAAAATCATCATTTCGGTGCCTGAACAGGCAGAATTTGATGGATTGATTGATGACATCGTATTTCTAACCAACTTTAAGCCAGAAGATACAAAAGCCATCAATGACCTGATCGACTTTGCAAGACCATTTCCAAACTTCAGAATACATTGTTTACATATAGATCCTGTGGGAAAGGATCCTGAGGGCAAAGCCATGGAGGCTTGGAAAGCTGATTTGAAACTGGATTATCCTCATATCTCTTATCATAGTTTAGAATCCGATAATTCTGCGACAGCATTGGAGGGATTTTGTGAAAAAAATAATATTGATTTCGTCACATTATTGCCAAGAAAAAGAACTTGGATTCAAAGGCTCCTTGGATCATCATTTAGCTTGAAGATGGCTCACAGACTTAAAGTGCCTTTGATGACCTTATCGCATTATTCGTAGAGTAAATATCTATTTCTTTTTAGTTTGTACTTATTAAGACCAGGTTGCCAACTTGCCCTGATTTCTGGTGCAGTTTTGCCTGTTTCAAGTGCTTTACGCAATGATAAAGTTCCCGCTAATTTTTCAAAAAAATTATTGTCATTGAAAAATGGAATACCTTCCTTCTCCGCCGCATTGTAGAATTCTAAGAGAAAGGATAAATCCAATTTATGCACTTGAGGAATAGCCCTGAGATCTACACCATAACAAGCTTTGTTTTCATGTTTGGGATATTTCGACCCTTCATTCGACCGTGGTGTGAATGTGAATGTATAGTTGATTAAATCAGGATGACCAATCACTTGGAATGGTGCATCTGTTCCCCGGCCAATACTAAAGGTCGTTCCTTCAAAAAAGCAAAGACTAGGGTATAAATTAATGGCCTGATCATTCGGTAAATTTGGAGAAGGTCTCACGGGCAGACTATATCTGCTGTGCTGACCATAATTGCCGCAAGGAATTACTTCAAGATCACACTTCAGTCCATTTTTCAACCAGTGTTCACCGTTAATCATGCGTCCATATTCTCCTATGGTTAATCCATACAGAATAGGCACTGGATGTAATCCTACAAAACTTATAAATTCTGGTTCCATTATAGGCCCGTCAATAATATGGCGATTTGGATTGGGCCGATCTAGGATTAATACTTTTATGGCATTTTCTGCCGCAGCTTCCATGACATAATGTAAGGTGGAGATATAGGTGTAAAAACGTACACCTACATCCTGTATATCGAAGACAAGGATATCTATATCTCTTAATTGCTCCGCTGTTGGTTTTTTGTTTTTACCATATAGACTGATTATGGGCAGACCCGTCTTATTATCATAACCATCTGACACTTGTTCACCGGCATCTGCTCTGCCACGAAAACCATGCTCAGGAGCGAAGATAGCTGAAACCTGAACTCCTAATTTTAAAAGACTGTCAACCAGATGGCTGGTTCCGATCTGACTGGTCGGATTTACAACCAATCCAACATTTTTTGAAGTGAGTTGTTTTCGATATAATTCGGTGCGTTCAGCGCCGGGAATTATGGCTGCATTTAAATCTTTATTATCTTCATGCTGGCTATAACATGAGAAAATCAGTAATGTATAAATAGCTAATTGTAAGACTTTTCGGTACATAATTGCAAGATAGTCAATGAAGCGGAAATATGCAGTAGTAGACCTTGAAACAACAGGTGGTATACCTAAACGTGATAAAATCACCGAAATTGCAATTATCATATTTGATGGTGAAAAAATCATTGATGAATACCAAAGCCTTATAAACCCTGAAAGGTCTATACCTCCAAACATCACAAGAATTACAGGGATTACCAATGAAATGGTAGAAGACGCACCCAAGTTTTATGAGGTAGCCAAACAGGTTGTTGAAATTACGGAAGGCACAATATTCGTTGCTCATAATGTGCGCTTTGATTACCAGTTCTTAAGAGAAGAGTTTTCTAACCTCGGATTTACGTTTACCCGTAGGAATTTATGCACCGTAAAGTTGTCACGCAAAGTCTTTCCGGGATTGGATTCCTATGCGCTTGGAAGCCTTATCCGATATTTTAAGATTGAAGTTGAGAACCGTCATAGGGCCTATGATGATGCTTGGGCAACCACCATCTTACTTCAGAAAATATTTGAAAAGCAGAACACCAAAAAGGCAGTCAATAGTTTGATAACCGAAACCATAAAATTAACCAAGCTCCCTCCTGCCCTGACCATGGATGACATAGAGAATCTACCGGAGAAATGTGGCGTTTATTACTTTTCTAATAAGTATAATGATGTGATCTATGTGGGGAAAAGTATCAATATCCAAAAGCGCGTCAGGCAACATTTTTCAAAGCAAACTCGAAAAGCAGATAAACTTCTCACGCAAGTAGCAAAAATCGCGTTTGAAATTACGGGAAGCGAATTGCTTTCGCTGTTGAAAGAGTCGCACGACATAAAAAACATCCAACCTCCAATCAACAAGGCGCAGAAGACCAGATGGTACAAGTATGCTATTATCGTGGATGAGGATAAAAGTGGGTATTACAAGTACAAAGTTGTAAAAGCAGATTCAGCTGAGTCACCCCTCTCCTACTATGGTTCCCGAAAAGCAGCCCAGCAACATATCCAGCAAATTGGAGATTCCTTTCAATTGTGTCATAAGATAAACGGTATTGATAAGTCCAACCAAGCTTGCTTTAATTTTGGCGTTGGGAAATGCATGGGTGCTTGTATTGGAGAAGAATTTCCGATTTCATATAACGAAAGATTCAAAGAGAGCCAGTTGTTGGTCAATCGCTTGTTTGATGAAAATTTTATCGTGATGGAAGAAGGACGAAGCCAGGACGAAAGAGCCATCTTCCTCGTCGAAGAGGGACACTACAAGGGACATGGATTTATTAATCTAATGGATGCTCAATATGGAATTGAAGAACTTAAGGAATGCATTAAATATGAGCCATTGAATCCTGAGGCTGATTTGATTTTACGCAACTATATTTGGAGCAACCCGAAAGTAGATTTAACTTACTTTTAAATTTTTGAATATGACAAGGCTTCTATTGCTAGCGTTCACCTTAGTTTTAAGCAACGACTGTATGACTCAAAATGCTGATTCAGAATACTTTAAGCAGATTCCTGATGCACCTGACACCTATAATGAATTCACAACAGTAGCCAGATTAATTGATGGCTTAGGTTATCGATATTATTGGGGATCAGAGGGACTCAGAGAAGAAGATCTCAGTCATCAGCCAAGTGAAGACAGCAGAACATCTAGAGAGGTCCTCGAACATATTTATTCGTTATGTCGCACTATTTCATTGACAGTCCAGGGGCAAGCAATTACCCGATCTCTTGATCATCAAGATATGGACTTTAATAGTCTAAGAAATGAAACCATGGCACACCTTAAAATGGCCTCTGAATTATTGAGAACCGATACAGTGGGTTCGATGGAGGATTTAAAGATTAGATTTCAACGAGGCGAGAGTACTACAGAATTTCCATTCTGGAATATGATCAATGGTCCTATTGCAGATGCGCTTTGGCATACTGGTCAAATCGTTAGTAACAGAAGAGCTTCAGGCAACCCGCTAAATCCGAATGTGAGTGTGCTTAGAGGGAAGACGCGCAATTAATTACAAGAAACCGGCCATCTGTGTTTGTAAGGATTGAGCCGAGACTCTTGCCGCCTCTGCAAAATCTGCACCCTGGCTTTTATAGATGATACCTCTAGAGGAGTTTATAAGCAATCCGACTTCTTGGTTCATCCCGTTTTCACATACCGCTTCCAAACTGCCGCCCTGGGCGCCAACACCTGGAACCAAAAAGAAATGATCAGGCGCAATTGAACGAATTCGTTTGATATATTCGGTTTGTGTGGCGCCAATTACAAACATGATTTGATCAGCCGTACCGTAAGCTTGGCATGTTTGAATTACAGATTCGAATAAAGG
>JABDJE010000060.1 GCA_013002625.1 Saprospiraceae bacterium
TGGTGGTTCTATGGAGGCAGAGAAGAATTTGCGAAAGCAGATAAGTCAAACCTGGTTAGCGTAGATGTTGGTGGCTTTTATCCAACGTTAGGAATTTCGAATAATGAAATATCTGGACTTGCCAGAAGCAAACACAGGTCTCAAGGGTTTGGCTCCTCAGGTGCCCGTGGATCATACCAGGAGTATCTGGAGCTTGTCAATGGAGACCTGCCTGCTGACAGAGAAAATATATTCGACGGCATCAATACAAGTTGGACGCGCGTAAGAGGAGGCGAACAGATTAAAGCTATTATGGATAAAGTAATGGCTGATTTTGATTTCACCAATCCTTCAGCCAGCGTACCTGATTTGCTTGAAGCCTATTCAGCCCTTCAATCGATTGAAGACACACATTGGAAAAATATAAAGAGTAAACATCTAAAAGAAATTATTGTCCAGTGTATGGGCTTGTTTATCGAAGCTACTACGGATCAACAACAGACCACCTATGGTGACACGGTTGAGCTACAACTTGAAGTTACAAGCAGAAGTGAACTGCCACTGGAAATTATTCATTTCACTATTGATGACAGTCTTTACGCCTTGGGAAAAAGCTTAGAACCTTTTGTTGAAAACAAGTGGTTTAGAACGATTCCGATACAAAGTGATATTGAATTTTCAAACCCTTATTGGCTAAATGAAGAGAGTCCTATAGGCATATATACAGTTTCAGATCCAGCGCTAAGAAATAAGCCACAAAGTGATGCTGCTTTCAGTGCAGACATCTTGCTTAATATCGATGGAACGAAATTGAATTTTACGAGGGATGTCATTTACAAAACGGTAGAACCGGATTATGGTGAAATCCGTGAACCCTTTGTTGTGATCCCCCCTGCAACGATGCGCTTTGATAAAGAGATGTATTTGTTTTCTAACGAAACGGAGCAATCTATTGATGTCAGTGTAAGAGCCACAAAAGATAATTTGAATGGGACATTGACTTTGAATGTGCCTGACGACTGGAATGTTGAACCTGCTTCAATCGAAGTCAATATTCCAAATAAAGGCATGGAAAAATCCTTCAGGTTCAAGTTGATTTCACCAGACAATATTTCTGAAGGTCAGGTGAATGCCAAGTTTACAATGGGCAGCGAAAGCTACAACAAGACCCTCATTAATATCAGATACGATCATATTCCACTGCAAACTATTTTATTGCCTGCTTCATCCAAGATTGTAAAAGTGCCACTCAAGAAAGGCGGCACTCAAATCGCCTATATTATGGGTGCAGGCGATAAAATGCCTGAAAGCCTGCAAAGTGTCGGTTATCAAGTAGACTTAATTGAAACAAAGCAATTAAACGCTATAGATCTTTCGAAATACAATGCCCTGGTAATCGGCATTCGTGCCTACAATACCCTGGATGACCTTTGGCTCTACAATCAAAATCTCTACGATTATGTTCAGAAAGGCGGTACCATGGTTGTACAATACAACACAAGCCGAAGATTAAATTATGAGAAGCTATCGCCATTGCCATTAAAATTATCAAGAAAGCGTGTTACAGATGAATTTGCAGAAATGCGCATTCTGGCCAAAGACCATGTTGTCATCAATCAGCCCAATAAGATTTCAAAGCAGGATTTTGACGGATGGGTGCAAGAACGTGGTCTGTATTTCCCTGATGAATGGGATTCAGCATTCACTCCTATCCTATCCAGTAATGACAAGGGGGAAGATCCGTTGGATGGCAGTTTGTTGGTAGCACCCTACGGTGAAGGTTATTTTGTGTATACTTCTATTTCCTGGTTCAGGCAATTGCCTGCTGGTGTACCAGGCGCTTACAGATTATTTGCAAATATCTTAGCTTTATCTTCTCCAAATGACAAACCATGACACAAGACAACAAGCAAGAATCAACTTTCCAGGATGACTCACCCTTATTTAAAAATTGGCGGAGCTGGTATTTGCTTGTCGTGATCGTCAATATTATTATTATCTGCATCATTTACTTCCTTTTTAAAGCCATCTAATTATGGGATTTTGGGATTGGATTGTTCTATGCTTCACTGTAACTATAATTATCGGTTATGGCATCTGGAAAACAAAGGGAAGTAAAAATATTGAAGGATATCTATTAGGTGGCAACGAAGCAAAATGGTGGACAGTTGGTCTTTCGGTCATGGCAACCCAAGCGAGTGCCATTACCTTTCTTTCAACACCCGGCCAGGCTTATCACGACGGCATGGGGTTCGCACAATTCTATTTCATGTTGCCCATTGCCATGATTATCATCTGTATCACTTTCATTCCATTATTCTACAGACTGAAGGTATACACTGCCTATGAGTTTCTCGAGTCTCGTTTTGACCTCAAGACGCGATCAATGACCTCCTTCTTATTCTTATTGCAAAGAGGGCTTGCCACAGGTATAACAATTTACGCTCCTGCCATAATTATATCTTCTGTGATGCATTGGGACCTAAACCTTACAACCCTGCTTGTAGGATTTATATCGATCGCCTATACAATGAGCGGTGGCACAAAAGCTGTACATGTGACCCACAAGCACCAGATGATCGTAATCCTATTCAGTTTATTTCTAATTTTCTTTATCCTGTTGAATCACATAACTGAAGACTATAGTTTTACCGAAAACTTACTCATTGCAAAGGCCAATGATAAGCTTGAAATAATAGATTTTACATTTGACCTGAACGAGCGATACAACATCTGGTCTAGTTTGGCCGCATTGTTCTTATTCCTTTCCTATTTTGGAACCGACCAAAGTCAGGTGCAACGCTACATCAGCGGAAAATCAATAAAGGAAAGTAGGTTAGGCTTGATTATGAACGGGATTATGAAGGTCCCCCTCCAAATATTCATTTTATTCCTGGGTGTGCTTGTATTCTTGTTTTATCAGACAAACAAGGCCCCTATATTTTTTAACCAGCAGGTCAAAACAGAAATTGAAAACTCAACACGCTCTGCAGAATTACAAAATCTAGAGGACCAATATGAAGGCTTGCTTGTGCAACGAGACATTCTCAACCAAAAGCTCGTGGAATCATCAAGAGCAAAGGATAAGGAACTGGTCAATCAGTATAAGTCAGAGGTGCATGCGCTTTCACTTCAGGAGAGAGGTGTCAGGGAAAATGTCAAGGCTTTGATTAAAGATTATAATCCAGAACTGGAGTCGAATGACAAGGATTATGTATTTATAAGTTTCATATTGAACTACCTACCACAAGGACTGGTCGGTTTGCTATTGGCTGTAATATTTTTTGCGGCTATGTCTTCCACTGCATCTGAATTAAATGCGTTGGCAGCAACTACGACAGTAGATATCTATAAGCGAAACCTGGTAAAGAATGGCTCTGATATGCATTATGTTAATGCTTCGAGGGCCTGGACTGTCTTCTGGGGTATAGTTGCCATTCTATTTGCTTCTTTTGGATCCTTGTTCGAAAACCTGATTCAATTTGTAAACATTATCGGATCCCTATTCTATGGAACAATTTTGGGCATTTTTCTGGTTGCATTTTACTTCAAACGGATAACTGCAAATCCGGTCTTCATCGCGGCCATTATCGTTGAGATTACGATTATTCTAATTTACAAAGGCGGGATCGTTCCTTATTTATGGTTAAATGTAATCGGTGTCGTTGGTGTCATTTCGATATCGCATCTTTTGCAATGGTTGTTGCCGAAGAAGAGCAGTGTTTAATGAGTGAATGAGTGATTGGATGAATGAGTGAGTGAATGAATGAATGATTGAATGAGTGAATGATTGAATGAGTGAGTGAAGGAATGAAGGAATGAAGGAATGAAAGAGTGAGTGAGTGATTGAATGAGTGAATGAGTGGATGAGTGAATGATTGATTGAATGAATGATTGATTGAATGAATGAATGAGTGAGTGATTGATTGAATGGATGAATGAGTGAGTGAATGAATGAATGAATGAATGATTGAATGAGTGATTAAGCCCCTAATACCTGACACTTGTAACCCGAAACTTGCAACCCGAAACTTTCAACCAGAAACTTGAAACCCGAAACTCGAAACTCGAAACTTGAAACCCGACACTCGCAACTCGAAACTTGCAACCCGAAACTTGTAACCCGAAACTTTCAACATTTCCCGCTTAATACTAATAAAAAAAGGAGCCCAAAATTGAACTCCTTTTTATTCTTAATAACGGTCAATGTTTGTTATTCAGCAGACCATTCTTTAATTGATTTTTCATTCATACGAACGTAATCATCATTACCAGCAGCTTTTGCTAATTCCATTGATTTCTTAGCAGCTTTTATGGCTTTTTCTGTTTCACCAAGATCAGCTAAAATCAAAGCTTTTCTTCGTACTTGCCAGAATTTAGGCTCATCAATATTTGTTGCTTTATTGATGTACTTCAATGCCATGTTCAAGTCCTTACCTGCGGTGTGCATGTAAGTAGCAGCCTGATAATAATCATTGTTGCTTGGTCCAGCCATTACGCGTTCGATATTGGCCATAACTTTTTTGTCTACTTCAACAGACATAGGAACCGCTACCCAAGTATTGTCCCACATAATCATAAGGTCTGTAGAATTGTTTGTTATGTTATGGAACTCCATCGTAAACCTTTCAACTGAAAACGGAAACTCATTTGTTTCAACTGTTACCGTAGCATCGGGTTCTTTATCAAGGTAAGAACCAAAACTACTTGATTCATGCGCAAAGAAATGTACATCCCAACTGTCAGCAGATGGTGTGGTTAAAATAGCGTAAGATCCTGCGCTTAAACTACCGTCGCCAATCATTACTTTATCAGAGAATGTAATTTTAGTCGCCGCATTTGCACCAGTTCTCCATTTTTTACCAAATGGAACTAAGCCGTCTTCGGCGAAGATCGTTCTGTCTTTTACGCCTGGTCTAGAATATTCAATAGTCATAGTTGACAAACCAACAGCTTGTTCAACTTTTGCTGATGGGCTTGGTGCAGGTGTTTGGATTTGTCCGTATCCTACAAAGCAAGCGAATACTAAAGCTAACGTCAATATTTTTTTCATGTATTTATGTTTTGCCGCAAATATAAGTCCTTTCCCAATTTTGCGCATCAAAAACAAAACATTAAGGCTAGCTTAACATGTTTATATGAGTATACCTGCGATAGAAGCTGTGATCCAGGAGGCAAGGGCTCCGCCGATCATGGCTTTCAAAGCTAGTTTTGAGATATCTTTCTTTCGGCTTGGCGCAATTCCGCCTATGCCACCCATTTGGATGCCAATAGAAGCAAAATTGGCAAATCCACACAATGCATAGCTGGCAATAATAGCTGTCCTGTCTGAGATTTCCCCTGCCTTTCTGATCTCACTTAAATCTTTGTATGCTATGAGTTCAGTCAATACAATCTTTTCCCCCATTAAAGTCCCCAATATTCCAGCTTCCTCCCAAGGTGCACCCATACAGAATGCAAGGGGTTTGAAAATAACGCCAAAAATATCTGCCAGAGAAGTATTGGAGAAACCCAGTAAGTAATCCACCATTGCAACCATGGCCACAAAGGCAATCAACATCGCTCCAACATTTGCGGCAAGCTTAAGGCCGTCTATAGCTCCATCCCCTAACGCTTCCATTACATTATCAGCTGACTTCTCAACATTTACGCTAAGTGTGCCTTTAGTCTCTGAGACCTCGGTCTCAGGATACATGATTTTAGCAATTACAATTGCAGCAGGCGCGCTCATAATTGAAGCGGCCATTAAATGACCAGCAATACCTGGCACATCTCCTAACATCGCCACATATATAGCCAAAACACCTCCAGCGACGGTTGCAAAGCCTCCCACCATGATGGTCATGATTTCAGATTTTGTCATACCTTTCACGAAGGGTCTGACCAAAAGTGGCGCTTCGGTTTGGCCCACGAATATTGCACCTACAACAGATAGTGTTTCTGAGCCACTGGTCCCCATTGTTTTTTGAACAGCCTTTGCAATCAATTTTACTATAAACTGCATGATGCCTGTATGATAAAGAATGGCCATCAAGGCAGAAAAGAAAATGATGGTCGGAAGAACCCTGACAGCAAAATTTATGATAGGAGCTTCGACTTCGCCTGATACAAAGGAGGCAAAAAGAAAATCACCACCCGCATCTGAGAAGGTGAGCAATTTTCTAATCATTCCATCGAAGAAGTCAAAAAATGGGTATCCGATAGGTGTCTTCAGAATAAACAAGCCAAAGGCCAATTGCAATCCTAATCCCCACAACACCAATTTATAATCAATTTTACTTCTGTTGTTGCTCATCGCAAAGGCAATACCGAGTAATACGATTATGCCTAAAACACCTATGAATCTTTCCATTAAGTTGAGTTTAATTCATTCTGTAAAATGAATTTGGTTTTATTTGTAGTGGAAAATAGTCAAATTTTTAAATTTGACTCAATTTTTAAGGATGGCGGACAATCATTTTATAATAGGTATCTCCGGAGGAAGCGGTTCAGGTAAAACTTCATTCGTCAAAGCACTGAAGGAGAAAATCGCGGATATGGATGTATGTTTCATTTCTATGGACAATTATTACTTGCCAAGAGAAAAGCAATATACAGACCTGAAAGGGGTCAAAAACTTCGATTTACCTGAATCGATCAATGCACAATCATTGAAAGAAGACTTGCAGAACTTACTCGAAGGCAAGCCTGTTGAAAAGTTGGAATATGTTTTTAACAATGAAAAAGCAACCTCTCAAAAGATCGTGTTACATCCGGCAAAAATTTACATTATAGAAGGATTGTTTATCTATCACTACAGAGAGCTGAAAGATGTATTTGATTTAAAATTGTACATCCATGCCAAAGAGAATTTGAAGTTGATCAGAAGAATACGACGCGATCGCCTTGAACGCAATTATCCGGTTGAAGATGTGATTTACAGATACGAACATCATGTCATGCCTTCTTACGAAAAATATATTTCAAACTACAAGGAGGACGTCGATATCGTGATCAATAACAACACCTCATTTGATATCGCGCTAGATCTGGTTAGTTCCTATATAGAGAAAAGACTGGCTTAATTACTCCCTGATCATATCTGCCGTCAATGTACCTCTGTTTAGACTGGAAAATTCTCTGTCAAATTGAGCCTGAATATTATTATTGTCAACCGCCAGAATGGTCCAAACATCTACAAGACCGTTATCCAAATTATTCAGGGTTACTGTGTTGCCTTCGCGTTCCCATGTAATATTGGCTGATTCAGCAAGCGGGAACCCGAGCACTTCAAAAGAATATTCAGAGAAACCTGTTCCATCTTCAAAAAATTCAACATACCCAATTGGGTTGTCATCAGACCCTGATTGAGGCAATCCAGCCACAGTGGCATCAATTTCTACATGGGTAAATACCCATTTAGAAGCCAAATCAAAATCGTCAGGGATAACAACAGGACCCGGTTCTTCGGATGAACATCCAAATATCAAAAATAGGCTTAAGGCCAGTAAGGTTAATTGTTTCATTCGGAATAGCTTAGTTATTGCGCTGCAAATATATATAAAAGGGAGGTTTTAGGGTGAAGGTGTCAGGTTAGGGTTACGAGTTACGAGTTTCGAGTTTCGAGTTTCAAGTTTCGAGTTACGAGTTACGAGTTTCGAGTTTCAAGTTACAGGTCGCTGCCTTTAAGCTTTATACTTTATACTTTAACCCTTTGACTTTCGACTTTATACTTTAAACCTAAGCACCTCCCTCCCTTAGCTTTCAGCTACACATTACTAATAATTATAATTAATAACATATCTTTGCACTTTAATTTTTTATACATATAAATTATCTTAATATAATGACTCCGGATCTGCAATTAACCAATCTAGAAATGGCCCAACAACTGGGGCTTACCGAAGAGGAGTATCAAAAGATAAATGACATCTTAGGACGTGTACCGAATTTCACCGAACTCAGTATATATTCTGTGATGTGGTCTGAGCATTGCTCATATAAAAATTCAATCAAATACCTTAAAACATTACCGCGCGATGGAGAGCGTCTTTTGGTAGGCGCTGGAGAAGAAAACGCAGGTCTTGTAGATATAGGCGAAGGTATGGCATGCGCATTTAAAATCGAATCGCATAACCACCCTTCTGCTATCGAACCCTATCAAGGTGCAGCGACCGGCGTAGGCGGAATCCATAGAGATATCTTCACAATGGGTGCCCGTCCAATAGCTGCGTTGAACTCATTACGCTTTGGAAATTTAAAAGAAAGTCACACACAACATCTGGTTGAAGGTGTTGTGCGGGGCATTGGAGATTACGGCAACTGCCTAGGTGTTCCAACAGTTGGTGGCGAAGTATACTTTGAGGATTGTTACAATCAAAACATCCTGGTAAATGCCATGAGTGTCGGTGTGGTGAAAGTCGGGGAAACGGTTTCAGCCATAGCTGATGGTCCAGGCAACCCAGTGTTTATCGTTGGATCAGCAACAGGAAAGGATGGAATACACGGTGCTACATTTGCTTCGGCGGATTTAACCGAAGATTCTGCCGATGACTTGCCTGCAGTTCAGGTAGGCGACCCTTTTCAGGAAAAGCTGTTGTTGGAAGCTTCACTAGAGGCTATTAAAACTGGCGCAATGGTCGGCATGCAAGACATGGGGGCTGCAGGAATTTGCTGTTCAAGTTCTGAAATGAGCGCCAAGTCTGGTACGGGTATGCGCATCGATCTGGATAAGGTACCTACAAGACAAGATAATATGCATGCCTTTGAAATCCTTTTGTCAGAAAGCCAGGAACGGATGCTGATCGTAGGCCATAAAGGTCAGGAAGATGCATTGTACGAAGTGTTTGACAAATGGGATCTTGAATGTCAACAAATTGGAGAAATTACAGATACAGGCTATCTTGAATTTTATAGACAAGGTGAGAAAGTCGCACATGTCCCTTCTGAAACACTCGTTTTGGGTGGCGGCGCACCAGTCTATGACAGGGAATTTACACGCCCTGCTTACATGGATAAAATTGAAGCCTTTGATATGAACAGCATAACCGAACCATCGGACTTAAAGTCTGTGGCACAACATATAACAGCTTTACCATCAATTGCTTCAAAGCGGTGGATTTATGAACAATACGATTCAATGGTGAGGACCAATACATTCAATACCAATGATCCGGCTGATGCGAACGTGATCCGATTAAAGGACAGTGAGAAGAGCCTGGTTGTTACTGTAGATTGCAATTCATCGTATGTTTTTGCAGATCCTTACAAAGGTGCCATGATTGCTGTTTCAGAAGCCGCTCGAAATATTGCCTGTACAGGTGGTAAGGGCGTAGCGATCACCAATTGCTTGAATTTTGGAAACCCATACAATCCTGAAGTATATTATCAGTTTGTAAATGCGATCAAAGGTATGGGCGAGGCTTGCCGTAAGTTTAATACGCCTGTTACAGGAGGTAATGTCAGCTTTTATAACCAGACTGTAGATAAAGATGGGAATATCCCTGTATATCCAACCCCGACAATCGGGATGCTGGGAATTTTAGATAATCCCGAACACTTTACAACATTATCCTTTACGGATGCTGGAGATATACTGATTATGTTGGGAAGTCATGTCGATGATATCAATCAGTCCCAATATTTGCGTCACTTCCACGGTGTTGAACATTCGCCGGCTCCGGAATTTGATCTGGATCAGGAATTCGTGCTTCATGACGTTGTAAGAGATTTAATCCAAGCAGGGATTTGCAAAAGTGTTCATGATGTGAGCGAGGGTGGCTTGTTCGTAAATTTGTTGGAATCTGGTATAAAAAATGGTCTTGGATTCAATATAAGTCTTGACAATTCTGTTAGAAAGGATGCATTTTTATTTGGCGAGGCGCAAGGTCGAGTGGTCATAAGTCTATCAGCAAGCGATGTCTCTACGCTTACAGATATTGTGGGGTCAAGATCAAACTTTAGCCAGTTAGGCAGCGTTACAGAAGGTGACATCATCATAGAAGATGAACAATGGGGCCAGATTCAATCATGGTCAGAGGAATACAATAATTCTATTCATAGATATTTTAAAAACTAAAGTATACATCACATGAGATTTAGAGCATACTTGTTATTATTGATAAGTGCAATTGTTTTTATACAGTGCGACACAGCTTCTCCTGGATTAACGATTTCAGGAAATGTAGAAAATGCAAAAGACTTAACAGCTTATCTTGACTATAAAAGCCTGGACAATGCCATCCAGCCAATTGCCAATGTTGCTGTTGAGGGCAATGGCAGTTTTTCATTTAATTATCCAGAAGGTTTAAAGCCCGGGATTTACAGAGTCCGTATAGGAACTCAGAGTGCAGATCTTATCCTTACCGGAAATGAAAAACAAATTAAACTGGAAGGCGATATTAATAATTTCAAAACCTACGACTACAGTATTACAGGTTCCGAATTATCAGAGACCTACAGACAAAAAGTTTCAGATTTGATCAATAGAAAAATAAGTTCCGAGGAGGTCAACGCATTTATGAAGAGTGATATTGATCCATTGCTTGCAGCAACTTTATCATTGGCCACAGCGCCTCCTAACCCTGCCAATCATGCCAACTACACATTTGTTTCAGACAAATTGAAAGCGGCATACGCAGATACAGAGATTGCCAATTCTTACGCCAACTTTGCGAGCATGATGTCCAAGCAATTCAAAATGCAACAATCAAAGTACAAGGTTCAAATTGGACAGCCTGCGCCGGATATTGCAATGACAGATGTAAAGGGTCAGGTCAAAAGACTCTCAGACTTGAAAGGCAAAGTTGTCTTGTTGGACTTCTGGGCAAGTTGGTGTGGACCATGTCGTCGTGCAAATCCTCACGTTGTTGAAACTTACCACAAATACAAAGATCAGGGATTCACTGTATTCAGTGTGTCTTTAGACGGTTTGGATGCAAGAACAAAACAACGTTTTCCTGCTGACCAATTGGATGCTCAGCTTAAAAAGCAAAAACAAAGATGGATTGATGCTATTGCAAAGGACAAACTGGAATGGGATACCCATGTGAGTGATCTTAAAAAGTGGGAATGTGCGCCAGCAAAGGCTTATGGAGTCAGCAGTATACCACGAACCTTTATGATTGATAAAGAGGGTAGAATTGCTGCTATGAACTTAAGAGGAGAACAAGTAGAAGAGGTGCTATTG
>JABDJE010000093.1 GCA_013002625.1 Saprospiraceae bacterium
GAATAGAGGTTAATAGATCTAATTCCTATTCTTTCCAATCAACCTTGGATATTGATCATATCTCTGCATATAAACATAAACCTTTAGGAATATTCTTTGGCGGAATGCTTCGAGATTTATTGAAAGGAAGATGGAAAAAAGTTGCCGCCCGGTTTTGGAAAAAGGATCCTTTTGATACCTATGACGAGATCGTCAATAAGCATAGGGAACTGGAATTAGATTTAAAGGTATTTATACTTTGCGCTTCACGATCAAAGTTTGATAAATCCTTGCCGCCTGAGAACAAGGAGTTCATTAATAAGGTGCAAAATCTTTCTGATAAATATGAAATTGGGATTCACCCCAGTTATAAGTCTGAATCCAATTATGAGAAAATAGATAATGAAATTAAACTACTGGAATCTATTGTCGCAAAAGATATTCAGTCATCACGGTTTCATTATTTAAGAATACAATGGCCATTGTCATACAATACGCTTTTGAGTCTTGGCATCAAAGCCGACTACTCCATGGGTTATCCTGATGCAGTGGGTTTCCGTGCTGGGACGAGCCTGCCATTCTATTGGTATGATTTGCAGAAGGAAGAACAAACAAGCTTAAAGATTCATCCTTTTCAGATTATGGATGTGACTATGCGAAAATACCAGGAATTAAACAGCGAGGAGGCTGTTCAAAAAGCCTCGCAAATTATTGACACCCTTAAAGAAGTCGGGGGTACATTCTGTTTGCTCTGGCACAACAGTTCATTTTTTGGATTGGAAGGGTGGACAGGATGGCGTGAGACATATGATCAAATTTTAAGAAAAGCAAAAGCTTAATCATGGAAGGTCTTGGTATTTCTCCTGTAGCGTTATTGACAACAATAGTCATATATTTTGCTCTTCTGTACATCATTTCTTACTGGACGAGCAGGAAGGCCAATACTCAGACCTTTTTTACTGCAAATAAAAATTCGTCCTGGATTCTTGTTGCCGTTGGTATGATCGGTGCTTCATTATCCGGTGTGACCTTTATTTCAATACCCGGTGTTGTAGGAGCCGGTGGAGCAAATCAGGCATTTGCTTATATGCAAATGGTATTGGGATATCTTGTAGGATATGCTGTTATTGCCCTGGTATTGATGCCGATTTATTACAAATACCAGTTGACGACGATATATGGATATTTAGAGCAGCGATTTGGCTGGGTCAGTTATAAAATGGGTGCATTTTACTTTATAATTTCAAGAGTAATTGGTGCTTCATTACGACTTTATCTCGTAGCTATTGTATTGCATCCATTTGTACTTAAACCATTAGGCGTTTCATTTGAACTGACTGTTATAATTACACTGTTACTGATCTGGGTTTATACCTTCAGAGGGGGTATTAAAACTATAGTAGTGACGGATACTATTCAGACTGCTGCAATGCTATTGGCCGTCGGATTAACAATTTATGCAATTGCTCAGAGCCTTGATTTATCCTTAGGTGATATCGGCAATGCCATCAGTGACAATAACCTGGGCCAATGGTTCTTTTTTGAAAATGGATGGTCTGATCCCAATAATTTCTATAAGCAGTTTTTGAGCGGTGCCTTGATTGCAATAGTAATGACCGGATTGGATCAGGATATGATGCAGAAAAACCTGACCTGCAGAACCTTAAAAGATGCCCAAAAAAATATATTTCTCTTCAGTATTGTATTGGTATTCGCGAATATCCTGTTCTTAAGCCTTGGTGCCATATTGTACATATACGCATGGCAAAACGGCATAGAGATTCCTACAAAGACAGATCAGTTATACCCTCTTATTGCGCTAAATCATTTATCACCTTTTATAGGGATCGTTTTTGTAATAGGTTTGATCGCTGCAGCATATTCCAGTGCTGATTCTGCATTGACTTCATTAACAACAAGTTTTTGTATCGATTTCTTAGATTTCGGTAAAAAGGACAGAAATGAATCAGAAAAGAAAGCATTGAAACTCAAGGTGCACATTGCCTTTACAGTTTTGCTTTTTGCAGTTATTATTTTCGTCAATTCGTTGAATAATGATGCAGTTATTAATGGACTGTTTACGGCAGCAGGATATACTTATGGCCCCATACTTGGACTCTATAGTTTTGGTATTTTTTCCAAGAGGCCAATAAAAGATAAGTGGGTTTGGATTGTTGTTTTAATTGCACCACTTTTAACCTACATAATCGATTCCAACTCAGTAGAGTGGTTTAATGGTTTGAAATTGGGATATTTCATTTTAGCTGTAAATGGATTGATCACCACGATTGGATTATTTTTACTTTCAATGAACACGAATCAAAAACCAATCGCCTCAAATGGATAAACGTATTACAGAACATTCTTCTAAATACAGACATCTTGAAAAAATGTCTACGATGGAGTTATTGAATAATATCAATAATGAAGATCAGACAGTACCACAGGCTATTTCAAAAATACTTCCTTCGATTGAGGCTACAGTAGACATGGTCTTCAGCAAAATGTCTGAAGGTGGAAGGCTATTCTACATAGGTGCAGGGACAAGCGGAAGATTAGGTATAGTAGATGCTTCAGAATGTCCTCCCACCTTTGGTGTACCCCATGATTGGGTTATTGGTTTGATGGCAGGAGGAGACGGCGCAATGCGCAAAGCTGTCGAATTTGCAGAAGATGATCCGCATCAAGCGATTAAAGACCTGGAAAACCATTTTATAAATGAAGCCGATTGTGTCATTGGCATAGCAGCATCTGGAACAACACCCTATGTTATAGGAGGACTCAGTGATTGTCAGCAGAAAGGCATTACAACAGCATGTATAACATGCAATCCTGGTGCACCACTTATCAAATTTGCGGATCATCCTATTGTTTGTGTGGTAGGCCCAGAGTTTGTTACAGGGAGTACACGCATGAAAGCAGGTACAGCACAGAAGCTCATATTAAATATGATCAGTACATCGGTCATGATTAAGTTGGGTAGGGTCGTGGATAATAAAATGGTGGACATGCAATTAAGCAATAATAAGCTGGTTGACAGAGGCACCAAAATGGTGATGTCCCATTCAGATTTAAATTATGAAGAGGCCAACAAATTATTACTTGAAAAAGGTTCTGTCAGAGCTGCACTTGATAGTTTGGTTAACTAATGGGCTACAATGAGTTTTTGAGCCTTCATGTCTCCTCCAGTAATAAAGTAATTGCCTTGTTCCAAGTTTCGTACATCAAGATTTAAATATTGGCTATTTCCTTTTGTTGAAATGACAGCTTGTCCGTTCAAGTTGATAATTGATATTTCTATTGAATGAGGATAATTCTTATTTTGAATGGCTATGAAATCAGATACAGGATTAGGAAATATATGCAGTGTTGCTGCATCAGATGTTGATGTAGTATAAATAATATTCAGTCGGTTCAGACTTTCCTGATCAAGGTGTTGGATATCAAGTTCGCCTCCATTGAGATAGACGTCAATTTGTTTGAAATGATAATCATCGATAAGTGGATAAATGTTGGCATTAGGGCTAAACGATAATCTTTGACCTGGACCTAATTCAATTTTAATCGATTTTGAATCTCGATGACCAGACAAAAGAACTTGCCCATCTATGTATAATTCTGCCCCTTCTTCAATTACCACTTCGGAACCTGGTTTAAGGGATAGTAATCCAACACCATTTTGACCAAAATGAAAACGTGCATTTTCCATAATTCTCAATTTTGATCCTTCTTTAAATTGCATGCATGCGTTCAGGGCATTGAAGTTTACTTGCCCGCTTTTATATCTGAATTCATTGTCTTCTTCTGTGACCAATTCAAATGCAAACGGGATGCACATTGATGCTCCATCTAGATTAAGATTGAAACGGTGTCTTAGAGAATCTTGACCCGCAACAAGTGCACCTCTCATTTGAGTAAATGATTGGAAAATAACATTAAATCTGTCATCCAGATTTAAGTCAATAATCTGTTGAGCTGTGCTGTCTTCAACCTGAATATTGTAGTAATGCACATTATTTGGGCCTGGGTCTCCATCTGATTGATGCAGGATTTTCGTGTTTTCATGCCAGACAATTGCAAATAATTGTGGATCTGGAACATAAGTGCCATTATTGAAGTATTCATTTCCGATAACCGTATTAGCAAACGTATTGTCTCCCCATGGGTAAGCTAGAAGGTTCGCACCGGTCAGACGTATTTCCGAATTATTACGTTTCTCTTTAATGGATATGGAATAGACAAGCTCTTCAATAGTCTGGTTTTCTTGCTTTTCAGTCAATAGGCAATCATAATACCTTAATTGAGATTCAGGGTTGTTGGCTTTATTTTGGAACAAGGACTCCTGGAGAAGTTGATTACCTGTTTGCCCTTCTCCAACAATTTTGACCAGTAACTCATTGGTTCTACCGTTATTATCGGGCTCAGCTAAAAAGGCCCCGGGAAAATTCCAGGTGATAGTTGAATGAATTTCGTACAATCGATTGGAAGCAATGTCTAGATTTAAAGGACTTGAATTTGAAATGAATATTGTCTTTTCGATATCTATATTTTCCAACGGCAGGTAGCTCCTACCAAATTCTCTTACAACCATATTTTCACAAAGAATAGTTTTATCTCCATCGTTGCTATTATCTTCTGTCTGGTAAATGTCCCAGTTGGCTATTCCTAAAAATGTGACTGAGCTATCACTTGGACATACTTTAGTTACGACTTCAAAAGGAATACTGATAAAATCCTGTGAATAAGAATGAGAAGAAAAAATCAAACAAGCGGTCAGCAATAGAAATCTCATGGCAATTCATTTTACCTTAAGATAAGAAAGACTTCACATAATGGATAAGAGTAAGTCTGTCTGTTGCGACAAATGATTAAGGTAGATGTAAGAAGTCGTCATCGCGTTCCATGAGCCGTTGCTGCTTGGTTTTCATGAAAGTATCTCTGGATAGTAGATATTTCCCCTCTTCGTCTTCTTCGTCCGCCCAAGGGTCCTCCTTGGTTTCATCTTGCTCAATAATGCCTTTGAAAATATACGCCACAATTATACCTACAATGCCTCCCATTAGATGGCTCTCCCATGATATGCCTTCCTGTAATGGTAAGATTCCTCCAAGATATCCGCTGTATAAAATGATCACAATCAAAGCGAGGATGATAGATTTAATGTTTCTGCGAAAGATACCGCTCCAGAAAATAAAAGCAACCAAACCATATACGACGCCACTGGCTCCTATGTGGTAAACTGACCTGCCAAATAACCACACTGCGCTTCCTGTTAGGAGGTAGATAAAAATAAATGAAGGAATGGCGACGCGCTTGTAAAAGAATGAAATCATGGTCATCGTTACAAACAGGGGAGCAGAATTAGAAATTAAGTGTTCCCATGAACCATGAATTAGAGGCGCTGTAAGAATGCCGATTAATCCATCTGTCTCTCTGGGGAAAACGCCATAGCGCGATAAAGAAATGCCGGTCCCGGAATTCCATAAATGCACGATCCAAAGGATAGCAACTACAAAGCCACTAAATTTTATTGAATTAATAAATTTCTTTACTGATTTCTCCACCTGCTTTAATTATAGCGACGCTGAATGAGCTTTATAAAATTGCGTGCTTTTTTAAACCTTGAATCCGAATGCCACCTGTATTTGCCTGCCACACTTCTAATGAGCACATCCTTAGCT
>JABDJE010000100.1 GCA_013002625.1 Saprospiraceae bacterium
AAATAGAGGCATGGGGCCGAAGCCCCAAACCTCTTAAGATTTCCCTGGAAAAACGCAAATCAAAAAAGTTGCGTAACCAGGACGTTAGGCACCCCGGGCAGGATTCGAACCTGCGACCTACTGATTAGAAGTCAGTTGCTCTATCCAGCTGAGCTACGGGGCCATAATTAATGACTGAATGATTGAATGACTCAATGATCCAACATAAAGTCAGGTATAGTTGAAATCTCAAACTTTTAAGAGATTTTTTTCTTTTTTTCCAGCTGCCTGTCCGCCGAAATGAGATGGAGGAGGAAGCTACGCTTGTCCTGAATGTGGCGAAGCCAACTTCAGGAGGGCCATAATTAATGACTGAATGATTGAATTATTGAATGATAGATTGAATAACTTTGTTTTCGCGCATTCACGCATTCACGCATTCACGCATTCACGCATTGCCCTTCATTAAGGGAGTGCAAATATAAATGTTTAATATCCAATCTGGCAACAGTTTTTACTAATAAAATTCTGTGCATATTCGCATGAAAATTTTAAGAAAAGACAGAGGATATGGCAAAATACAGATTGCTTACTGATGAAGAACTAAAATCTTTTGAAAAGGAATTCATTCAATATCTTGTCGTCAACGGAATTGATGCGGATGCATGGGAGAAATTAAAAGAAGAAGACAAGGATAAAGCCAATGAAATTATTGACCTGTTTTCAGATGTTATCTTTGAAAACCTTATGAGAAAAACAAAATATATTCTCAGATTGCAAGGTCAGTTTATATTTTCATTTTGCTATGATGAAGATAAAGCGAGCCTTTTGATTGCAGAGTATGGAGGTAAAGAGGAAATTGGTTTTAAAGACCTTGAGGAATTAAAGCAGTTTGTTGACCAAAATAAAGATCTGTTTACTGTAAGTATGCAAAGTAAAAGCTACGAAGGCAATAGGGAAGAGGAGGTGTTTAAATTGCTTGATGGTGGCTGTATTGTAGATAGGATAGGGATTTATGATAAGTTAAATGCGCTTTTAATAAGTCAATCCAACTAATAGATGAAAGTTGCACTGATACAGGATGCGATTGAAAAATTGAAAGAAACACTTCGAAGACAAAAGCTAGCAAATGACTTCGCCTACAAATACCGTAATCTTCATCATTTTATAAATCAATGGGACATAGAAGCTATTGATCTTTCAACAATGTATCGAAATGCGTTTACAAGTTCGGTATCTGAAAGATTATGGGGCGGAAATCGGAATTCGGCAAAGTCAGCAATGGTTTCTATGATTGCTCTGCAGAAAGAATTCATTAGGGTTATGTTTAAAGACCTTTTTAATGAATCAAAAGATTTAAATATGCGTGTTAATAGATTCCTATTTCACTGCGATCAGATTCGAAGAGAGATTAATAAATCAAAAGAAATTTTAACCGATCACTACCACACGTCCAAAATGGCAAGTCTATATTTGGCATTTGAATATCCCAACTGCTATACAATTCTAGAGCCTGAGGAATTTTGTCATTTTCTTGAATTGGTAGAATGCAAAAATATTCCATTGGAAGGAGAGTTTGAACGTCATGTGAAATTGACTCGAGGTATATTCAAATTAATGGAAAGAGATGAAGAGTTGGTTGAGCTTTACAAAACGCATGTTTTGGATGACACAGGGCTAGATTTTAATATGTTGGCGGTTCATGATCTCTATTCTAATACAATTCAATAAAATACATATTATGTATTTATTTAATATGTAATAATGGCAATTGTGTCTTTTGGTAGGATATAGATTTTTTATTTAAATATTTTTCCGAATAATATATAAGTTATATGAAAACGCGTATATTAAATATTAAATAATATTGATATATGTTTTCTTTTGAGCATTATCTCCCATTTACAACCTTCAATAGCTCGAGTATATTTTTTAAAGCTGCGGAGGTTTTTAGGTATGGATTCTTGTTGGATGACTTCGAAATTGGTAACGATTTCATTCAATTATATTCTTACCACAATTATTATGTGGAGATATATTACGGAGAGAATTTGGAGGACATATCTGCTATTCAAGCAATCAATGTCAATGATGCCTTGGAAAAATATACCGACATCGAATTATTTAACCAGGCTTTGATTGACCTGCTTGCAGCTTAGGTCTCATAATTACGCAACATTTTGTCTATCCTTTTCTGGATGGATCTTGCCAAACTTTTTGGTTTAAGCACACGTATCGCTTCACCAAAGGATAACAATTCAGATTCGAGTTCAAAATTTGGAATGACTTCTATTTCAAAGACAGCATTTTTACCAATGCTTTCAATCTCTTTTTGAGTTTTATGGATTGGCTTGGTTCTGATATAACTTACTGTATTCCCCTTAACCTCAAATTGTACACGACTTATATTCTTGGTAGGGTCCAATGTAACACCAATGATGTCATTAAAGTAAATTTCAGGATCAAAGTCTTCGGTCGCAATATGCGGTTTGAATGAGCTTTGAACAGATTCTATGCGTTCAAGACCATAGGTGCGCAGTTGATTTCTTTCATGGTTGTGCGCGTACAAATACCAACGATGTCCGAATTCTTTCAATAAGTACGGACTGATAATAAAAGAGGATGGTTCCCTGTCAAATGGTTTATAGCGAATAAATAAGGTCTCTTCATTTTTGATAGCTTCATATAATTGATCCAGCCAGACCTGTCCTGGGATCACTGGTGCCTGTTCTATATGTACTATCTTCTTGCTCTCGGTTCGGGATTCATAGGCGAGGAGTTCCAGTTTCTGAATTATGTTTTCCATGCCCTCCAGGTGTCGGAAGCCTGTAAACTGTCTTAACAAGCCGATGGCCTGTTGAAGCTCTTTGCTATCAGATCTACTCAATGGCGCTTCCGTGATCGAAAAATCACGTCTTGAATAGTAGTATGACTTTTCGCTTCTGTCATATTCAATCGGCGCAAAATATCCCAATACGCTGTCATTACGCATATTCTGAATATCACCTTTGATGGTGCGCTCGGACAACGTTGTCTTTTTACCTGTAATCTTTTCAATTTCTTTACTGCAGGCTTCAGCCAGGGACTTCCAGTTCCATTGATTATCCAATTGTCGAAGGCATTTATCAATCACCCGATATCTGATCAAGGCATGTTTGTTCGTGGACATGGTAATATTTTATCGTGCAAATATAATGCACGATGACGTGTATGTTTGAATTATAATTAAAAAATAATTGATCATGAATAATAAATGGAAAGTTCATATTAACAACGAAGGCACACTTTTTATAAGTGGAAAACAAAAAGAGAACAACACTATTAATTTGTTTGGCGCACAAGAATTTGAGTATGGCTTATGCGTTTATTCACATCACTTGCGTCCTTTGCGCAAACTGTTGAACAGTTTGTTTCCGAATGTTTCTATCAAAAACCTAGATACTATAGAAGAACTCATTAAGGAGGAGTTCTGTAATCATAGATCTGTTTCTACTTTTCAGAAATTTCTGGATAAAGCACAAATCCCGTACAGAGCATACAGTAATGTGGCTTAGAGAGGTCAATGGTTAAAGAATAAGGCTGCCTAGAAAAATTATCATAGCTCATATGATGTAGTACAATTTCTTTATCCTATTAACAAGGTACTGACATTCGCTGGAATGCAACAAAGGCGATTCGTCAGTACCTTTTGCTATTGACCCCTGTTCGTTATTCGTTATTCGTTTCCCGCAATACTTATTACATTTCCCACCAAAAAGCATTTTGCCTGCATCTTATTTCAGTTATCTTAATGATTAAACCTATTCCTATAACTATGAAAAAAACATCCTCAAGTATCTTGAATACTGTCCTCAAGAGATATTTCCCCATTTTATTCAGTACGCTTCTTGTAATTCCAGTATCACTAAAGGGTCAAACAAAAGACTCTAGAAATTATAGCGATGAAGTATTTAAAATCGTAGAAGAAATGCCACGCTTTCCAGGTTGTGAGAATGTAGGCAAATCAATAGATGAAAAATTCGAATGTTCGAAAGAAAAAATGATGCAATATGTTTTTTCAAACCTGAAATATCCTGAAGCAGCAGCAAAAGCGGGCGTTGAAGGAACGGTTGTGGCTCAATTTATCGTAAATAAAAAGGGCAGACTGGAAGATATAAGCATTATAAGAGATATAGGTTCAAATTGTGGAGATGCTGTCATTGAAGTATTGAATTCTATGAACTCAATGGAGGAACGATGGACAGCTGGCAGGCAAAGAGGTATACCGGTTAAGGTGCAATATGCGATTCCAGTGAAATTTAAATTGGATGTCTCTGAAGATTCAAAGGCAGCAGTTCCACCGCCACCGCCGCCCAAGGATGGTTTTATTGTAGTGGAACAAATGCCAAGATTTCCAGGATGTGACGATATGAAAGGCACCCACAGTGAGAAGGAGAATTGTGCCAAGCAAAAAATGTTGGAATATCTGTACACCCATCTAAAGTATCCAGAAAAAGCAAAGACAAAGCAGATTGAGGGAACAGTTGTTTTACAATTCGTAGTTGAAACAAATGGACACCTGGGTGACATCAAAATAGTTAGAGAAATAGGTGGAGGATGTGGTGAAGCTGCCAAGGCTGTATTCGAACAAATGAATAGTGAAGGTTTGAAATGGACACCTGGAATACAAAGAGGTAAGGCAGTTAAAGTACTCTATACAATGCCTGTGAAATTCAAACTATGACGATAATAAGACACCGCCTAGAATTCTTCTATATTAAAACTTGATTTTATTATCCTGATTCACTAAATCGCACTTCTTATTCGTTCAATGAATTATGAAGTCTTTTGTATCAGGAATCGTCTTGTTTTTTCTTTTGTCATCAAATGCCTTAATTGCGCAATCTGAGTTTGATATCGAATATAATATCAAAGTTGATAAGCCAAAGGATGGTGTAGCGACCTTATCTTATGAAATTAAAAAACACCATCGTTATGAAGATTACAATCAGAAAATTGAGACGATGTCCATCGATACTTTTTTAAAGTATCTGCTGTACGATATCTCTCAATTACCCGACCATAAGAATAAAGTGCTGCTTTATATTCATGGAATGTGGGGTAGTTCTCCCTGGAATTTTATCAATTCAATGGGAATGATAGAAAGGGCCTATTTGGAAAACAGGGATTCAGATATTGCCAGGATTATATCCATGAAGTGGCCTGGTAATAATATGGATTATAAGGACAATAAATCGCGCGTCTACCAGATTGCTGATGAAATTGCGCCTGTAATGATTCAACTTATCCGAACCTTTCAAATAGTAGATATATTTAATCCGAATTTTGATACCCATATGGATCTCATCTGTCATTCCTTAGGCAATGAACTGTTCAAGGAAATTTTTAGTTATCTCCCGACCGAACAATATGACCACGAGATTTTTGATCAAATAATTTTAGCGGCACCGGACCTCGATGTCGGCGTTTTCAGATTTGATGGTCCTTTGTATAGTTTGCCCAAGATCGCCAACGGCATCCACATTTATTATAGCCGGAAGGATTTGACTTTAGGCGTATCTAAAAATTTAAATAAAAAAGAACGTCTTGGAATTTATGGGCCCGATGAAAATGATGTCGTAAAGGAGAATATGTATTTTATCGATGTCAGTGATGTAAAGGATGAAGCAAATTTTGGTGAAAGATTGACAGGCCATTCCTATTACCGGAGTTCCAAGTTAGCTACCAGAGATATGC
>JABDJE010000102.1 GCA_013002625.1 Saprospiraceae bacterium
CATTGGAGCAGTGCAGATAAGTGAAAAGATTATGGCTTTTATAATAGGTTTATTTAAACCTAAAGCTGATAAAAGGTTTCCTTGACCATGTATCAAATAGACAGCTGCAATAATTGGAATGCCCAAGAGCATGTATGTCAATATATGACTGAGACCAATTTGGTGGATTATATTATAAATAGTGGATCGAATTGCGCTGAAATATTTTTCATTCAGAATGAAAAAGAGTCCGAAAAAGAGAAGCGTGATGGAAATTGTGTTTTTTCCTTTGATCATGAAGCGTGAGGCCTGTTAATTTACATCTACCTTAATAAAACTAAACCTGTAGGTATCCTTTTTCGCCTGGATAATGTCTACTTCTTTTGGCATTTTACCAAAGCTTGTATTCATCCAGGTATTGTTCACAATTTCAATGATTTGACTTGTGTCCAGTGGGTTGACAAGTTCAATTTTCTTAAGACGCTTTTTATCCGGATTATAAAATATTTTGATAGGGTTATTAAGCCCATCTTCTGCAGAAAAGACAGGATAAGTTGTACCTAGATAATCTTCGGTTTTGTTATATCTAATGTCATTGTAAAAGGATTCTGGAGATGTCATGATTCTGTGAATTTCATGGCCTTTTATCATTTCAATGCCTTTGTCTGATAAGGTATCTAATACCGCGTGATTTTCATCCAAAATGAAACCAATATTATCGGGTGTGATATGAGCAATGAATGTGCTGGAATCTATATCATTATTTTGAATAAACAGACAATCGCCATCACTTTTAGAATTTACTTCAGTGACAAACTGACCAGCAGGACTGGTACAATTGGCTATTGTCTGAATTGAGTTGATGGATGCATACCGCTCATCTAACTCCAAATTCACATTGGATAACCGGTCGGATTTACATGACAGTATAAAAGTGGTTAACAGCAGAAATGAGGCAATACTTTGAATTGGTTTCATGTAATCAATTTGAATTGCGTGATATTAAGAATGCCTCAAAGCTATTTTAAATTAGATTCGAATACAAGGAAGATACAACAAGCTTTGGCGTTCTGTCTTCATTGAATAAGCCCCAGTGCTTTTCGGGTTCCATTGGGTCAGGAGAGCCTTTCCAGCTTTCATCGAAAGCTTCAAAAACGAAGGTCAGAATATTTTCTTCAAGCACCCAATCCATTAGGGCGTCGTAATATATTTTTTGATTCTCTTGAGATACATTTACGGGATCAATGCCTCTGCCGTTGGCATTGGTACACCAACCTGCTTCGGTAATCACAACTGGTTTGTTGGGATACGCTTCTGCTATCATTCGATAATTATCCTTGGTGTATTCGAGTGACTCTTGAATATGTTTGTATTCCCAGACAGGGTAGGTGTGAATCGAAATGAAATCCAGTATCTCACCCAAAGGCTTTAGCTTCCCTAGCCAGGGCACATAATTTTCGCAGAAGGTCACCGGTTGACTTGCATGGGCTTGAACGTATTGTGTGAATTCCATTACACGCTCAACAGGTACATAATGATCTGTCCAATCTACACATGCTTCATTTCCAACAGATAATGAACACACGATATCGGGATATTGATTGGCCCATTTAACAAGCGTATGAATACGGGCGTTATTATGTCTCTTGTTCAACTCCAACTGTTCAGGAGAATGCTGGCCACCCCAGGGGCAGCCCTGGTTGTTCATTTCAGCGGTAATATAAGCACCTAACAAAACTTTAAAGTCCAGCTTCTCTGCCTTTATAACTTCAAGAACTCTCTGAGTATGTAAGTCACAGTCGTAGACCCTTAAATAGCGCCAGTTGTGTTGAAGAATCAATAAATCTTCTTTAATCTGTTCATAGCTAGGGTGGGCTCCCCCAGGATGTTGCCCGTTTCTAAATCCTGAATAGCAAATTGCATTGGCTTTTTGCAGACCGAGTGCTTTGTATGTGTTCATACTATATTTTTAACTGCTCATTTTTATCCCAAATCCCCCAATAAGCGCCTACTTCACCTTCAGCACCTACTTTCCAGGATTCATCGAAAGATGAAAAATAAAAAACTTCCACATCATTTTGTGTAGCCCACAACTGAGCATTTACAAAATTAAGCATGAAAGCGCGCTGAGATGCATGTGCTCCTTTTAAGGATTCGCCTTTGCTGGGCCAGCCTGTTTCTGTGATAATGACCTTTTTCCCCTGACCGGCCTCGAGCGCTTGATTATACATGGCGTTCATGTGATCCAGTGCATATTCGAATGGACAACCTTCCCAATAAGGATAGCAATTGCAAAGGATGACGTCACATAATTCCGTTATTTCCGGATGATCTGTAAATTCATAATAGGCATCTACGTATCCCACAGGAATGTCGGGTATTTCTGATTTAACCTTTTTGATGAAATCCATCAATTCTGCAACAGTTAAGTCTTTGCGATATAAAACTTCATTTCCGACAGCTGCCACATCCACCAAACCCTTTTTAGCGAGGTCTAATAGTCCGCTAATCTCTCTTTCATTAATGTCAGGATCATCACCCAACCAGGCACCTACAAGTGTTTTTATGCCCATCTCTTTTGCGAGGGGTGGGATAAGTTCATTGCCATCCGTACAAGAGAAAGTGCGTATCCATTTTGTATAGGGTTTCAGGATTGATAACCGCCTGCGAATCTGTTCTTCACTGATTGGATCACCCGGTTTTTGACCTTCTTCATACAAACTAAAACAGAATCCATGTGTGCCCTTATTCAGGACCTCAAGGAACAATTGCTTAATGTCTTCCTGTGTTGCTTCGGACCGTTGCGTATCAAAATGACCACCTTCTGTTGATAGATGTTTGCTTTTAGTCCATAAATGCTTTTCGCCTCTGTATGACATATCTATTTAGAATTTGAGATTTTGAAGTTATATAATATAGACGATGTGGCACCTTTGTTTAATATTGGTCTTACACAATTCAACCAACATTAATCCGCTTGTCCTTCAAGCGCCCATCGTCACAAGTTTAAGCAGTTGATACAGTTTGGTTTTCTTTTCGAGCATCCAGTAATGCACGTGTCTCGTTGGCCCGTTCTTCTGAGATGCTGTAATCGCGCATTACATAGATGGCAATGATTGTTCCGACCAATGGAAAGAAACAAAAGAAAGCATGGAGTCCATTAACTGCACTTTGCTGATCTATTGTTGCCAATTCTGGATTAAACCCAACTACGCTGATTATAATACCGCTAAGTCCACCAGCTATAGCAAAACCGACCTTTACCATCCACCAATATATGGCGCCAAATATGCCCTCTCTTCTAAGTCCTGTATTAAGCTCATCAATATCGATGATGTCAGCTGTCATAGACATCATTATGGTAAACAAACTACCAATTCCAAACGAGAAGAATGGTAAAGCAATGATGTACATCCAAGGTTTGCCGGGGACAAATAGAAAGTACAACATGATGTAGCCAATGATTGAAATGCTTTGTGCAACGATAAAGG
>JABDJE010000126.1 GCA_013002625.1 Saprospiraceae bacterium
ACTTTATCCACTGTGCCATTATTATTGGAATCGCTCCAACCGGCTTCTGCTATCAGTGATTTGGCTTTATCAATATCATAAGGAATGGGAGGTATTGTATCGTTGTAATAGGATTTAACCGGATTGAAATGTCCAATTGTACGTGTGCCCAGTCCGCCGTCTATATTCTGGATATAATCATCAACATCCGCAAGATGGGACATGGCATTTCTGAGAAGTCTATCTGATAAAGGACCATTGTCATTATTCATCAGGACAAAATAATAGAGGATGACCTGCGGGGAATGAAAGGTCCAGTTGGCGGCAAAGACCTCATCATCCATAAGGTCCTTAAAGGCATTACTGGTTGCCAATGTAAGAACGTCTAAATTATCTTCTTTGGCCATTGAAACGGCGGTCACTTCATCGGGTACGATTTTAAAAACCAATTTATCTGCGTAGCCATTCAGGTATTCAATATCGGGATAAGCGCCTCCCCAATAGTTCTCTTTCTTTTGAAGAATATAATATTGTTGGGCTTCATATTCAGATATTAGATATGGTCCATTTTGAATTATTTCTGTCTTATCGTTAACCGAGGCATTCAACTTATCGAATACTTGGATCTCCATACTGTCGCTGGGTGCAGCGTCCATCTGCTGAATTTGGGCAATTGTATAATTGTCCAATACATTGTTGCTGTCATAAACATGCGTTGGCATGATGCATGTGGTCAGCGACAATTCCTTAGAGAGCATATAGTCTTTTTGAAGATATACGGTCAGCTTTTTATTATTTGAAGCATCTGCGACTGCATCTTTAAAAAATCTGAAATAGGGCTTCCATGCCGACGCTTTACACAAAGGGTGGTTTATAGCTTTAAGTGTAAAGATATAGTCGTTAGCGGTTATAGCTGTGCCATCAGACCAACGGGCATCTGATTTAAACTCTATGGTATAAGCTATAAGACCTGATTCATCGTCCACAACGCCATCGGGTATTTCTTTAATTAAAATGGGCGTCAACTCAAGATCATCAGGATGAAAATCAGCAAGAGGCAGAAAGATGTATTGAAAAATCTCACGCCCAACCGATGAGGGTGAATAGAATGGATTGATGCGTTGCGGGTCGCGATTAATACCAATATTAATTGTGTCCAGGCTAGCAGAAGATGAACTTGAATCTGTATTACATCCTGTAATGGCTAAAATGCCAATTACGACATACATCAATCTTATTTTCATAGCTGTTGTTTTAGAAGTCCATGCCTAAACTGAAATAAAGTCTCGGTTCCTGACGCACACCGGTGTCAATACCCCAAGCGTAGTCAAATTTAAGAAAATACCCAAGGAGGGTACTTCTTATACCAAAACCATATCCCATAACCAGCGGATCTCTGAAATATCTTGCTTCAATTGAAACAACCGGGTTGTCGGGCGGACTTTCAATGGTTACCGTATTCAATGGGTTATCTTCTGAATCAGGGCCAATACCATACCACGCCAAACCGGCATCAAAGAATGTTGTCAGTTGAAGGTTACGTAAGAATGAAATGTGGTTATGATCAAAACCTAAAAAGCGGAAGACGGGCAATCGAAGCTCCACATTGGTCAGTGCGAAGGTGTTACCATTTCTAACATTATTATCAAATCCCCTGAGGTGCGGCGCCAGCACTTTATATGAGAAGGACTCACCAGGTGGTAAAGGAATACTTTCGTCAAATTTTGAAAAGATCCAGTTCTCCATACCTCCCAGGAAGTATACAATTCTATTAGAGCCCACAGAACTGGCAGCTGAAGCGCGCAAAGCCAGTACACCGAATTTGAATAATGGAATATAGTGTCTTGCATCAACGCCGAATACACCTGTTATGCCTTCTGAAGGATCAATATTGACACCATCTGTTAATTCAAAATTGAATTGGTTAATGACTTCAGCAAAGAACTTGTAGCGGGTACCATTTTTTATATTCACAGCTACATCAAAGCTGTTGTCAAATACATATTCAGCCCTAAGACTGAGTCTTTTTTCATTTACAGCGGGCGCATTAAAAGTCGTTGCATCTGTCGCGACCTGGAAGTATTTGTCGAGTCTTAATGTACCGGTAAAGCGTACACTTCTATAAATATCAAATGGATATTTCAATCTGTAGAGACCCAGGAAAGTGTGTCGCTTTTCTCTGGATACGGGAAATAATTCAGGATTGGTAACCACCGATTCTGAGCGGCGATAAAATGCAATCCGCTTATCCCAGAGATATTTATTATTGTCAAAGGTGGCAAAGTATTCATAACCACTAAAGTTGGTCGGAATCCTGAGTCCTACCTCAATTTGATAATCTTCAAATAAATCCTTGATCGTTCCTTTGAAAAGAATACCTACAGGAATATTGGTCAACTCCTTGTCGTTACCTGTATAACTTTCAAGACCCTCAAAGAGCACTTCATTGTCCAGCTTGGTCGTGAAATCTGCCAGCCTGAACTTGAGCCTTGACGCCGTGGCGCGCATAGGGTTATACTTGATGATACGCTTTCCATCCTGCGTGGACTCAGAATAGTAATCTTTAAAATATTTATTGAACAACTCTTCCGACCGTTGGGTATCACCCTGGTCTATAATCGGCTCCAAATTAGGTGGATCGTCAAAAGGCGATTGAAATTTCATGCCCTCTGAAATAGTCAGTTGCGGTTTTTCCTTTTCTTCTTTGGGTAGAAATGGAATCGCCACCGTCTGGTTGTCATTAAACTGCGAGCGTCCCAATGCGGTAACATGTGGAGAGCTTGTTAATGATGCCAATGGTTTTTCAAATACCTTATAACTGCCATCGTCATAGAAACTCACATAGTAATTCTCAGACCCAGGTGCAGCATGCTGTAATATGATATTCCGTGATAAATTGGATACGGCAAAATTTTCACCGGTATCCATATCCAGAATATAACTGTTAAGCACACCAGATTTTTCTGCCAAGTATAATATTTGACCATTGCCAAGATAAACGGGCATTTTTTCAGAAAACTCAGGTGTGTCTGTAAGCTGGATCAATTCTCTATTATCTCCAAGGCCTTTCAACAAATACAAGTCAAACTCGTCCAGTGGAAGGATGGTATCTATTCTGCGTTTTTCCAATATCAATTCCGTCCGGTTGGATCTAAACAGAACCGCGTCTTCACCATTGTATCTGATGACCTGACCATCAAGATCATCATAAAAGTCTTCTGTAAGTCTTCTGTTGTTCCTGTTCTTGGATTTATACAGAAAGATGTCCGAGAAGCCGTCAACAGCAGCCGTGAAGACATAGTCATCATCGGTGCGATAGTCGATGCTGTATACACGCTGAAAGTTTTCGGTCAGCAATTGCTCCTCATATTCTTCTGATTTGACATTGATGCGTCTCAACTTTGTAATGTCTCGGCGTTCGTAAAGTATGGTCAATTCGTTGCGTGTAGGATGCCAGGCCAAGAGGGGGTAATTATAATCCGATGCCTGGAAGATATTTTTGTGTCCATTCTTAAAAATGCATTTCTCCTCGTCTGTAATGAGGTTTCTTACATAGACCCGTTCTTTTCCGCGATCATTAATCGCGTAGGCCAGGTATTCGCCATTAGGGCTCTGACGAATATGACTTACAGGGACGCCCTTTTTATTTTTAAGTTTGAGTTGCTTGAGCTCAGCTGTGGCTTCGAATTTTTTCTGTTCAGAATTGTAATTGGTGTTGTAGAATGTAAACCAATCCACCTTGATGTCGTCAAATTCTTCACCAAGGATAAACAGGAAGCTGTTTTCGAGCTTGCGATTGATACGGGTGAGATAGATTAAATTGGCGATGGTATTACTGCCATAAACGGTAGAAATGAAGTGCCACATGGAATGGCCCGCAACTCTGGGGTGATCCTTCGCCAGTTTATTAAAGTCTTTGTATTTCTTATTATGTGCGAGTAGATCTCTGAGTTCATCGTCAATTTCGTAATCCCATGTTGATGTACCGTAGGCTACAAGACCTTCGCCAAACCAGGAAGGAAGATTTAGTAAAAGGGCGTTCTGGACAATTTCCTGAAGGCTTGAGCCAAACAGGATGGAGTTGAGATATACAGATGTAATCCCTTGGCGGATTTGCTTACGGAGATTAAGGTGGTTGCCGTCGAAGTAAACAAACATCTTAGTGCCAACGATCTTGGTTTTTCCAGCCGTATTGGTAAATGCCTCTTCCAGACCGATATTACTCTGCTTGAGATCGTTGATGTCAATATACACAATAACCTCGATTTTATCACTGAGGGTATGTTCAAGAAGCGCCTGTATTTCACCATGATCAAGCTCTGCCATTTGGATGGTGGCTTGAGCGATGTTGCGCGATTTGCCGTACCAATATGTGACAAAATTTTCAGTTTCGTACCTTGTCCAACTATCGAAGTCATCATGATACTGTACCCGGTTTTTACCGAATTCAGTATTTATAGCTTGTGAGCTAAGCGCGGTGCTCACTAAGAGACCAAGAAATAATATGTAATATCTATTCACCTACGAAAAACTATGGTCAAGTAAATTAATAGTTTTTATACAAGAATACAGATAAAATTGTTTTAATGTCGTAAGGGTTGATTGTAATAAAAGGACCTAGGATTCTGATGAGGGTACCTTAAAATCATTTAGTTAAGGCCGTTAGGCAGATTGCATATTGTTTGAGCCCTGACGACAATGATGTCAGGGTGAGTTTATGCAATCTAAAAACAAATGATTATTAAGGTCGAATGAGGAATCCAGTCTTGATTTTTAGGTTCTTTTGTATCAAGACAAAAGAACAAAGAGAAGTAAAAAATATTAAGAGCTACTAAATGCGGCAATGACAAAAAAGTATAGCGCACGATAACAAAACCTTTCTGTCATTTCGAGCTTTAAATAATAATTATTTTCGTTTACCATTTTATTGTGAAAAAACAAACAATCACATGCAAGTAAAATACTTCACCTTCAACGACTTTCAGGAAAACACCTATGTATTGTATGATGATACGAAAGAATGCGTGATTATTGACCCGGGGTGTAATACCGAAGCTGAGCGCCAGGAATTGGTGGATTATATTGAATCCGCGGGTTTGAAGCCGGTCAAACTGGTTAACACCCATTGTCATATCGACCATGTTCTGGGCAATGACTTTGTTGCAAGAAAGTATCATTTATCTCTGGAGGCACATGAAGGCGAATCTGTGGTGTTGTCCAATATGCAGTCCGTGGCGAATATGTATGGTATCCCTTATACGCCATCACCGCCCATCGAGGTGCATTTAGATGAGTCGAAAGTGTTGAAGTTTGGTAATACGGAACTACAAATCTTGTTTACACCGGGGCATTCTCCGGCCAGCATTTCATTTTTTCATGCTTCCTCTGAGCAGTTAATAGCAGGAGATGTATTGTTCAGAGGCAGTATCGGTAGAACGGACCTGCCTGGAGGTGATTTTGATACATTGATTGCAAGTATTAAAGATAAATTCTACTCACTTGGGGATGATGTACATGTATACTGTGGTCATGGACCGACTACAACGATAGGAATGGAAAGAAGGACGAATCCGTTTTTGATAGAGTGACTAGAAAACCAGCTACATTAATGAGAAAATGAACGGATTGTTTTGTTAGAGACGCTCACTTTGGGACTACTTCCTTTTTCAAATTCAGCGCAAATAATATATTCTGGAAAGTCAGGGCCTTTACCCGTGTGATGGCAGTTTTGAGATTTATTTAATTAAACGATCACGTAATTATTGATTACTCCACCTTCACAAAACGACCTGTATAAAACACCCTATCCGGATTAGAAAAGGGAATAAACTGAATGAAGTATTGCCCTAGAGGGAAGTCATCAATATCTAAAGTATATAAATCGGTATCGTATATTTCAGACTTGAATATTATCGACTGCAAACCCACATCAAAAATCTGCAACTGTCCACTCATACGTATATCAAACTCCAGATGCACCACTGAATGAGAAGGGTTTGGATAAAGATTAAGAGCTAAGCGATCATAAGATAATTCTTGCAAGGTTGTCGTGAAGCTGGTATCACACACTTCTTCATCTACCCTGAATCGGGGAAAGTTAGGAAAAGTGCCATTGTCGAGATAAGTTGGAATAGAAATTGCATTTTGCTGAAAATCACAGGCCTTCCCCTTTTTATTGGGATGGTTGATGACATGCATTGAAAACACGCTCGTAGGAGGTCTGATATATATTTTACAATCAGGAGCTAAGACGGCATCAAAGAATTTCGTATCGAATGGATCTTGTGTTCCGTTCCAGACATCGATGAGTTGTTTTCCATCATTCAGATCTTCTTTGGTCAAGTCTATCTGCCAGAGAGAATCGGCGGAGCTTACATATAAAAACCTGGAATCCGGACTGAATTCCAGATTACCGAAATCAAGAAAGATGGTGTCTCTGAAATTAAGATGTTTAAAATTGCTGAGTTGACCGCTATCTCTATCAAAGTCAAAAAGGAATAATCCATCTGCTAGGTTAAAGCAGGCATATTTTTTACCATCTGGCGAAAACCGAGCTTCACCTCCATCTGATGCATACTTAGGATCAAATTTCAAACCTATGCTTTGAGAGTCAATTTGTGAGAATCCAGTAGAGTCCAGTAGAATAGTATAATAAGTATTGGAGTTGTCTTTAGGTTGTAATATCCACCAATCTCTTTGATTCGAATGGTTAATGGCTGTTAAGTAGGAGCTTAAGAGTCTGGTATTTAATAAGATGTTGTTTTTTGAAACCACATCACCTGTGCCTCCATTTAGTTTTAAATCAATGTAGGTATACTTTAAAAATTGAAGGAATATAGAAGGATTAAGGTCTCGGTTGTATTCTGTAGGTTTATGTAAAAGATAATATCCTAAGGAATCACCTGGGTCTGGCAATATAATTACGTCCTGAAGTCCCGGATAACCTAGTTGGCAATCACCTGTCCAAAATAGATCAAAAAATATCCCTGAATTAATACTATCGCCATTGGGCATGATCTGATGATTCCGATCAGCCACAGCACAACCATTGCTATATAATAATAGATTACCATGTTTATCAGAAATAGAAGTATTATTTGTGCTAAAATTTAAACCACCAACTCTTATTTTAAATTCAACCGGTTTCTTTTTAAAATCGACTTCCAGAAGTTCGGAATAGGAGATACCTCCGAACAGCCACACATAATCTTGCTTACTTATCGATTGGGAAAACATGGGTGCTCCCCATATTAATGATAATACGAATAATGATATTAGAAAGCACCCGTGTTGTCGCCTCATGATTTATAGTTTAATGATTTTTTCAGTTTGTACAACTTTGTTGTTCTGCAATATTGTAATGAAATATACGCCATCAGTGAGATCATTAGTATTGATCTTAAAGACATTTTCAGTGATATAATTTTTTTGATACACTTTTTGACCTGTATTATTAATCACTTCGAGAGTATATCCCTCAATGCCTTTTGGTTTTTCAATGTGCACTACTTCATTTACAGGATTTGGAAAGATAATAAACTCTAAATTTGATTGATTATTCTGTTGTTTTATTGATCGTCCCAAAACCGGGGTACATCCAGAATCTGTATATCGTGTTGTATCATATTCGGCGACCATCTGTCTGGCCCACTGTACGACATCACCATATTCATTAGAACATAAACTGGCATTTGATTCCAAAACTGATTTGTCGGAAGCAGTTAAGGAATCACCTCCCAATAATTTTAAATTCAGCAAATATGTTTCAATCCATTTACTTGCCAAGGTATCCGTACAATCTAAAGATTCTAATGAATCAATGCGATCAGAAATTGCATCCAAGAATAAACTATCCCTTAAGTCAGAATATCCTACAATCGAATCAATCAGGCTATTGGCCGAGTTCCAATCATTGCTGTCAATAGCAGGAAAAACTAATCCTGATAAGGAATCCAACTTGCTATTATATGATTTTGATCCTTCAAACAGTATCTCGTGTATGTGCTGCTCGGCATTTAATAGTTCCTTCATGCCACAATCAAACTCTTCATCCCATGCATCTGAAATACAATCTGGCCAGTCCTGTGAAGGTATATTCAACAAATAAAACTTGAATAAATGATACAGGTTAATCCAATAGAATTTCGGAAATGAATCCTTTTGAGCTTCGAGGCTATCTAAGTGCGTGCATATAAATGTTGTATCCAACATTAGATTTTTCATACGTGGCCCAACCGTACCACTGCACTCTTTAGTGATATTCTCTGTGTTCGTTAATTGTTGAACAAAGTTTGAAGGATCCCAATCAGTAGGCAATGATTCAGTGATTGGATCAATTATAAACCTGGAACGAAATACACCAATATTTGACAATCCAACTGCTTCAGCATAACCATCGAAGACGTTAAAGTGATGTTTCTGAACACCTATGACAGATTTGATTAAAACATTATGATTATCACCATAGAGGTCGTTTTCAAAGATTTCTTGAATCTGAGCATTTTCTTCTATATCAACGGCGATATCATCCGTATCGAATTCATTACACCCTATCATATTGTTAGCAGAATTGACTGCCAACACACCATGACTGAGAGTGCCATAGACCTCATTAGCCTCAATAAAGTTTTCACCACCACCAGACAAACAAAGTATGCTTGCTGTAGAGGAATTGGATAAGTGTTCAATGTCATTATGTTCAACCTTGAAATTTGAGCAATTATTTAATCTCACCGCTGCTTGTCCTTTGGTAACGTCAATATAGGAATCACTAATGCTTCCATTTGCTTTACCACTTGTTCCAAAAATAGATACAGCGCAATCAGATAATAGACTGCCTCCTACCAACTCAATATTGCATGCATCAACATTGCATCTAGAATAGGCACTGCTAACAGGATAGTAAGTCGCTTTAATATCGCAATCCACTATACTGCCATCAGAGTTTTGTGAGATTAAAACTCCTCGTTTTCCGGTTCCTCCATT
>JABDJE010000133.1 GCA_013002625.1 Saprospiraceae bacterium
GGCTTTCTTATTATCCATAATTTCTCCTTGTAACCTGAAACTTAAAACCTGAAACTTAAAACCCACTACCCATATATATAACTCGCCTGTAAACCTAATGGTACACCACTTACCCAGAAGATCACCAAGAATATCGTCCAAATAATTAGCAATGCAATGGAGTATGGAATCATGATCGACACCAATGTTCCAATGCCCGTCTTCTTAAAGTAGCGTTGACAAAAGACAACGACCAATGGGAAATATGGCATCAATGGCGTAATGATATTGGTTGAGGAATCCCCTACCCTGTATGCGGCTTGTGTTAACTCCGCCGAGTAACCCAATTGCATCAACATCGGCACAAAGATCGGTGCCAATAAAGCCCATTTGGCAGATGCACTGCCAACGAATAAATTGACGAAACCCGTTAAGAATATAATTCCAGCTATCGTAACAGGGCCCGGCAAACTCAGGGCCTTAAGCGCTGTGGCCCCTTTGATCGCCAGCAATGCGCCCAGATTGGAACTCGCAAAAGCATTTATAAATAAGGCACAGAAAAATGCCATCACTATATAATAGGCCATGCCTTCCATAGCCTTGGACATGTCATCTATGACATCTTTGCTCTTTTGATAACTATTCGCGAAATAGCCATAAATCACCCCAGGCAATAAAAAGAAGATGAAGATCAGCGGCACTATAGATTGCATAATCGGCGCTGAAAAGGAAGATATCTTGCCGTCCGCATCCCGGAATGGAGAGTCTTCAGGCAAAAGCGTCAAACTGAATAATACAAATAAGGCGACCGAGATCAATGTTGCCAGCCAGAACCCCTTCTTTTCTTTGGCCGAAATGCTACTCATATCCGGAGCAGCTTCAATATCATCATCGACGGGTGCTGTACGTTTTAATCTTGGTTCTATTATCTTATCCGTTATATACCATCCAAGCAGCGTCACCAAGATGCTCGAACAAGCCGTGAAATAATAGTTACACAATGGGTTGATTTGAATATCGCCATCTATAATTTGTGCAGCCGGTTGTGTGAATCCTTGCAATAGCGGATCCAAAGCAGACGGCAATGGATTGGCACTAAAGCCCCCTGAAACACCAGCAAACGCAGCTGCAATTCCTGCCAGTGGGTGCCTTCCCGCAGCATAGAATATGATACCTCCTAAAGGAATTACTAATACATAACCCGCATCGATTGCCGAATGTGAAATGATACCAACGAAAATGACCATCGGTGTAAGCAATGCCTTGGGTGTCTTTGAAAGCATCATCTTCAGCCCCGTATTGATATAGCCCGAACCATCAGCAACACCGACACCCAACATGGCCACCAATACAACACCCAAAGGCGCAAAACTGGTAAAGGTATTCACCATATTCGCCAAGAAATTAGCCATGGCGTCACCCGTCAGAAGATTCTGAATTTTGATGGCCTCACCCGTTCTCGGATTAATGTCTGAAAACTCAATGGGTGCCATAAAGGCTGATATCACCCAGACCAATACCAAACTGATGAAGAATAGTATAGCGGGGTCTGGTAATTTATTACCAATCTTCTCTATCACATTTAGCATACGGGTTACAAAACCCTTTTTGTCTTGATTGCTTTCGCTCATTGGATGTTCGTTAAATTTCGAAAGGTTCTAAAATATCCTTTTTTGTTCTTTTTCTACCAAGTATGCTGGACAAAACATAAAAAGTCTATTAAAATTATTGATTGAACGCTATGCTGTTCGACATGTGAAGTATATCCAAGAATAAAGACAGGGCAAGTCTTTAAATATATTCATGTCTTGAAGTAAATCATTGCATTTTAACCTCAGGGTCTGCCATGAAGTATATTATTGCATTCTAAATTTCGGGCAAGCCCTGAAGGCGTAACGAAGTGAAGTCCTTCATTGACTTAATATGAAGTTTAAATATTTCAAGGTATTGTAGGGCGTGCCCTGAAGGCGAAACGAAGTGAAGTCCTTCAGGGGTAGATTTTTGAAAACACCCACCCCATAATAATCGCTATCAGAAACGAAGGCGCCAAGACATCAAGCTGCACAAAGTAAGGTCCAATGCCCTCTATATTTGGAACCACAAACTTGAAAAATGGAACGCATAGAAAACCAGAGATCATCGAGGCCATGGCGCCTGCTTCAGAATAGCCCTTCCAAAATAAAGTCAGAATAATGACAGGGCAAAAGGAAGCTGCTATGCCCGACCACCCAAAAATAATCATCCAGAACACTGTCCTCGTTGGCGAATTGACCGCAATGATGAGCGCCAAAACCAGTGCAAGTGTGGCCATGATGAGTGTCACTTTCCTTGTCATGCCAGATAAGTCTATATCCGGAATTTCGGGATGAAAAACCTTCTGATAGAAGTCTCTGGTTATGGCGCTGGATGCAATTACCAACAATGAATCTATCGTAGACATGATGGCTGAAAGCACAACAGCGACATAAATGGCAACCAGGATGTACGGCAAAAAATTATCCGTCATGATAGAAAGCACATTTTCCCCAGCGTTACCTAGTATAGCTTCAGGGTCCTGACCACTTTCGGTAAAAAGTATCCTAGCCAGTATCCCGATCGTCACGGCAGCCGCATCCGTTAAGAGCGTAAAAATGACAGCCACCCATTTGCCTTTATCAATTTCACTTTCATTTTTTACAGACATGAACCGCACATAGACCTGAGGTGATCCCAGGAAGCCCAATCCAATCATAGCAAACCCTAACATAGTAGCCACATTCATCCACACATCTTCACTTGTACCCCAGAGGTTTGTGAGGCTTGGATCAATTTGATTCAAACTTGCAATGATAGAAGTTGTGCCTTCCATTGAGAAGAATACCACAATTGGCAGGAGCACCAGTCCAATAAACATAAGCACACCCTGAAACATATCGGACCAGACTGCTGCCACAAATCCACCAATAAAAATGTAGACCAATACAATTAGAAATCCAATAATGGCACCGGTATAGTAATCAATACCCATCATGGATTCAAAGGCCTTGCCGGTAACATCGATTTGAGAGGCAACATAAATTACAACAAACACCGAAAGGATGGTGGATGCTAATATGCGCAGGTTTTTCTTTTGCGATTTGAAATGACTTTCCAGATAATCCGGAATTGTGATGGCATTATATTCATCTGATTTACGTTTAAAGCGCTTGGCCATAAACCACCAGGATATAGCGACACCCAACACTTCACCCACCACAACCCAATAGGTAGAAAGGCCAGATATGGCACCCATACCGGTCAAACCAATTAATAACCACCCGGACTCTCCTGTTGCGCGTGCTGAAAATGCCACAGCCAGAAAACCCATTTTCTTTCCTCCCACATAGTAGTCGCTCATGCTGTTGACTCGCCTTGATGCGAATACGCCTATGAGGAACAGAATTAGAATATAAAGACCTAATGCAATTATTTTGGATACTTCAACCATACTCTAATGTAAGATTATAATACTCGAAGCCCTGAGGGGCTGTCAAGAATTATCTGTTGGTATGGATCCGTTTATATTCTAAAAAGATGATTTCGGTTATAACCTTTAAGAAATATATAGGATATGTACAATGATAATTGAGTAGATTAAATAAATCACTGTAAGTTGAAAATCTGGGTGATGGTGGAGATACTTAGGTACCTAAGTGATTAATAGAAGGATGCCACTTCTTTAATTCTATTTTTTACCAGCTTTATATTATTTGCATCACGTACACTACCCAGGAAAAAGTTTTTGTAAGGTGTTTGAGGATTTGACCACTCATTAAACCTCAAGCATCCACAACAATTAGATGTGGACATTAAAGTCATAACCCTCCAACTATCATTTATATAACCATGATTAGAATCATTTGAATTAACGTTTAAAGAGCATTTATCATGACGCGCTCCAAGAACATGACCTACCTCATGAGGGAAAGTATAACTCCTAGACATATACCTGTAATTCATAAAAATATATGCATTCTCTTTTGCAGCATAAATCTGTTTTGTCAAGCCTCTCTTGCTGTTGTTATTTATAACCAATATCATTATATCACCCATATATCGATCACGTATATTCTTGACCTTGTCTTCTTTTGGCCATTCATCTCTACACTTTGCCCATTCATTGGACTGAAAGTCAGTTTTAAAGGTATGTACTAATCGTAACTCAACATTGTCTAATCCACTGTTACTAAAAGCCGAATTGGCTTCTAATATCATCCTTCGAATCTTTTTCTCTATAGTGTTTTTTGCTAACGCAAATACTGCATCAGTATATGCCACAATCACATCAATAAATATTATTTCACTCTCATCAAATTCTTCAGCTTCCATTAATACGCTCCTATCAATCTCATCTTTAAATATATTAGGATGCATTTCGTCGGAGTCGACTACCTCAACAATAAGTTGTTGTCCTCCTTCCAATGGAATGATATCAAATTCTCCATCATTCGAAATAATTGTTCCTGATAAGTTGTTTTCCTTATCGAGAAATAAATTTACAATACCATCATCATCTACCGTTCCTATGAATGTGGTTCCAAACTTATTCTCATTAACAACACTTTTCTTCACATTAAATTTTTCAAATAATTCTAAGTTTAAAGTGAAGGAAGATTCTTCGCTTGCAGCATTAGTGAGTAAGTTTTTTGTTCGCTCTTCAGATATTAAAGAGGTGATAAAATACTCTCCATTATTTTGATTAAAAGTAGATAAGATTTGATTCAGTTGATTAGCAGAATTGTATAACTCCACTGGATAAATCAAGTCTGTTTCTCCATAAATTGGTATTCGGTTATTTTCATAGTTCTCCGTATGGATTTCAGCAGATCTGGGCAATTGACTCAAAAAAGCAGAATCAATTTCAATTCTGGACTCATATCCAGACTTTGTCAATATAGTTACATTTGGAATTGTATCCACAATCTGCCCAATTTGACTTATTAATGCGTAGGGGCAGAAATAACAAATCAACATTAATTTGTTTCTCATAATCTATACTGGAGTCCAATAAATCCTTGATCAAATAATCCAATAGCGTTTTTAACTCCTTCTTCAAACTCCGTAGTGGATTTTACAGCATCACCTACATTGAGGTCTTTAAGTTCTTCATTAGTATTAAAGAACGTTCCAATAGAAAATGAAAATCTTCCATTAGCTACAGGGAGTGTGAATCCTATTCCCAATAAAATATTTGAGCGATCTTTGAGCGGATCTACTCCTAATTGAAGCATAGGATGGAAATCTGAATCCGGTAAGAATTCAAGATTTAGAAATAAAGCAGTAGACAAACCTTCTGATTCAATAGAGTCCATAGTAACGATAAGCTGATCAGATTCATTGGTTGTTAATCCAAACCTTTCCAGTGAAACTCCAAGCGCATAATAACTTCCTAAACCAACACTTGGTTTAATTATCTTCTTTCTTCTAAAATTCAAACGATGAGCCTTTTTATTATCAGTAGATTTTAAAGATATCTTTCCATCTTCAATAGCGTTTTCTACAATATCAATATTTAATTGATAGTTATATCCTCTATCAAGTTTTATAGACTTATCAAGTTTTAAATAGTTTTTATCTCCTTTCGTTTTAATATCCTCATAAGACGCTTCTACATATTTTGATAGCTTTTTTAAATCAGAGATCATTTGACTCTGTAATAAAGTGTCTTTCTTTACTGATTCAATAAACGAATTGATTTGTATTGGTATAAAATTTACTAAAATTGGAATTGAAATCTCATCCATTTCTTTAATAGTATCATTCAGTTTGTCAAGGTCCTGTTTGATAGTATTTAAATGACCTTCAAACTTGGAGTTCAATTTATTGATTGAATCTATTGCAACTTTTGCTTCATCAACTGTTTTTGCATCATATAATCTTTTTAAATCCTCCTGGATTTCTTGAATAAAACTAACCTGGGCCAAAGAGTCAGATGTAATTAACTTGGAAAATAATTTTTTAATCAAATCTAAATCATCGGCACTACTGAACTGGTCTGAAACCGAACTTATGTCAAACAATAAGTCAATCAGAATTTTAGATTTTAATGAAGGTAAAGCAATATTACTAATGACTAGTGTAAAACCCACATCTCCATTCGCATCCATAGTACTAACGGGAGTGTTCACTGATAGAAAACCTAAATCACTTTGATTCAATTCAGATAAATTATTCAATCCAATTCCAAATTTACCAAGTAAGGCATTTAAGAATAACTTAATATTTTCATCGTCCCCATCAGAATAAGTTGTATCACTTATTGAAATGCTGTGCTGTAGAGGGTTAGACCATTCTATATATAGATTTGTCAGCTTGTTCTTTAGAATAAACTCATTTATATCATTAATTGAGAATTCTGTTTCATCATCACCAAATAATTGAAATTCCAAATCTTGATTTTCATCAATATTGATATAAATCGTTCTATTCTTTATGAATTCACCTTCTTGCGAGAAGCAGTCTTCAATGAATGAAAATATTATTAGTACAAAAAAGAAGATATACTTTGCCATTACTTATTGGTTAATTATTACACAATAAGCTGCCAATAGTGTCATAAGAGGGGTACTTCTAAAATAATGAATACCAATGACTTATAATAATTATAAGCCCAAAAGCATCATTAGACCATCCTTGTAAGTGTAATGTCGATCAGCAGTCCAGACCATTCAGACTCTCCTGGTCCTCCATGATCGCCTGTTCCGTTGACGCTGTTGTACCAGCCGGCAAGCAATTTGCATCCAACATCGCTTGTGCTTTTTCAATACGCACCATCAATGCATCCGCATAAGCATTACACAGTTCCGAATTGCTAACATCCTGAGTATAAGCCCCAAAGGCTGCCAGCATGTTGTCTGTTGCAACATTAAGCTCTGCTTGCAGTTCAGTACAATTATTGGAACTGGAGTTGTCATCATCTGAACTACAGCTTAGGAATAAAACAAAAGTCGATAAAATAAGGATTTTGAATAGCTTCACGATTTCTAATATTTAGATTTTTATGAAATAATAGTAACCATATAATATAAGAAAAATTTGATTTAATGTTCAATTGACCCAGTATTTGGATGATTGAATATCCTAATATTGACGATGCCTGACGCTTCTTTACAGGCCAGAATTGAACCATCGAAGATTGCATCTGTAACATAATGTCTTAAAAATAAAATAGCATTTGACTATTAATCTACCCTACAATTTAATTGATCTTCACATTACACATTTTTAAGAAGTGTTAAAATGCAAAAACACATAGGTGAACCGCCAACTATTACTGTCCTATACCTGCGCCCCAACGTGCCTCTAACACAACACTATGAACAAACAACAGCTTTAAACTTTTGTAAGGGATATCTATGCCTATTCGTTACAGTTTTACTGTGCCTGGGAGCGCAATCCGAGGTCTATGCACAAATCACCATCTCTGTTAAAGTCAATCACAATGATGATGACGCCGAAGAACGCACCAATGATGGAAGTATGTATCTCAATAGTTCCGATTTGGAACTCGTTGATGATGGAAGCAGGGATCAAATCGTTGGTATGCGATTCATGGGCATTACTATTCCACAAGGGACCACAATTCTGGATGCCTACATTCAATTCGAAACAGATGAGACCAACAGCGGAACAACGAATTTGACATTTCATGGAGAAGATGTGGATGATGCCGCCCGGTTCACCAATTCCACAAATAATATTTCAAACAGACCCCTGACCTCTGCATCAGTGAATTGGAATAATGTGCCACCCTGGACCACGGTTAGTGAAAAACACAATACGCCCGACCTGACATCTATCATTCAGGAAATTGTAAATAGAGGTGGCTGGTCTTCAGGCAATGATATGGTAATCATTGTCAGTGGATCTGGAGAAAGAACTGCAGAATCCCACAATGGCGAGAGTGCGAATGCACCCAAACTATTTATTACCTATGATGGTAATTTTGACCTTGAAGATTGTTATACTGTTAAACAAACCAGTTCTGGTGAGCTGTATTCATGGGAACAATCCGGCAGTCATACATTTATAGGAAACTTGGGTGTGCCAGAAGTTGAAACCATGGTTATGAACGGTAGTTGCGATACGATTTTCACTGCAGATGGTGGTGACTTCGGAACCATAAACCCTATAACCGGTAGCTTTACCTCCATGGGATCTCTTGGGCAAGTGGATAACCCCACACTTGGAACACATACAATACGCGACGTGGATGGCATGGCGATTGACAATTTATCGGGCTATATATACGCATCTGAAAGACGCAACAGTAGCACAGATTTGCTATTCCTGATTGATCCCCGCAATGGACAGGTTGTTCAAGATGCATTTGGTGCAGGAATAGATTACGTGCCTATTCCAGGTGCATTACTGGATATTGATGATCTGGCTTTCAGCCCCTGTACAGGAGAATTATTTGGTGTTTCGACAGTATCAAACTCATCGTCGGTTAACGACATCATCGTTAAAATTGATATCCAGTCTGGTGTAGCCACTCCAATTGTGACCTTACCAGAATGTGATAGTGAAGGTATGGGCTTCAATAATAATTGCGATTTGTTTGTATCGGCTGGTAACAGCGGTTGTGTTAATGCAGGCGCTATTTTCCAAGTAAACCTTACAACAGGCGCTCTCACTGAAATCACAGATATTGGTGGCGACGTAGAAGCGGTTGTATGCTGTGTCGATGCGCCTCAACCAAGCCCCCTTGCTTGTACAGTATTACAGACCAACTCAGTATGTGGTTCTACCGCCGCAGATATTGAAGTTTTTCCAACGGGTGGAACAGGTGGATATGTGTATGCGTGGTCCAATGGACCGACTACAAAAACTCAATCAGGGGTATCCAATGGTACGTATACCGTCACAGTCACGGATTTTTCTGGCAACACCACTACTTGTGAAGTTATTGCCGAAACCTATGATCCCAGTTGTTCAATAGTTGAAGATCAGGCAGATTGCGACAAGCAAGGTTCTGGCCAAGCCACAGTAACATTGACTGGCGTTGTTGGAGCTTATTCCTTACTATGGTCAGATGGTCAGACCACTGCTACAGCTACTGGTCTTGACGGTGGATTGCATACAGTGACCGTGACAGACGGTTATGGTTGTACATCCACCTGCACGATCGACATTCAGGAGCCTGCTCAAGCGTTAATATGTAATGCCTCACAAACACAATATACCAGCTGCGGCAATGCTTCTGATGGGGAAGCTTCAGTTGTGGCTTCCTTTGGAATACCAGCTTATACCTATTTATGGGACAATGGACAAACAAGCACGACAGCTACCGGATTATCTCAAGGCTTGCATTCCGTTACCGTTGAAGATAGTGCTGGATGTACAACGAGCTGTTCTGTTGAAATCCTGCAGGACACCAGCTGTTGCCAAATTATCTACACGAATCGATTTCTGATGTATAAGTCAACCCATCCATAATCACCTTTTCAAAAAAAAATAGAAAAAAATAAATCCAATTCCACCTCTACCCTCGTAGTCCTAGTTATACACTAATTAAAAACATAAGATTATGAGGAAAATTTTACCCACACTATTATGCATTCTTTTTTTTATACCCATTTCAAACGCTGCTCACCTCAGTGCTTCACTGCAGGTGAATGCGCGTTGTAGTGGTGATAATGAAGTGCCCGCAGTTCAAACATCCGGTTATGGATTGGCTGTTGTCAGTATCAGTCCGGACAGAAGATCTGCGACACTCGAATTTCAAGCCACAGCCCTTAGTGGGCCCATAACAGGTATTCATATTCACGAAGCACCAGCCGGTGAGAACGGACCTGTTGTGGTCAACTTAACCCCACAACTTGACGGGACCGGTTTGACTTTTACTTTATCAAATACAGCTGATTTCAGCATTTCCAAACTTATTGCTGGAGACTATTACCTCAATGTCCACACGGATTTGAATCCCGGTGGTGAGATAAGAGGTCAATTTGCATTGGAATCAGACTTGCTCTTTGGAGGCATATTGGCAGGTGACAATGAAGTGCCTGCAATCAATACAAATGCTACGGGCTATGTCTCCGCAGCATTATCTTCCTCCGGCAACGAACTTATAATTAACGCACAATTTGAGAATCTAAGTTCTGATATCATTGGCGCACACCTACACATGGGTGCCCTAGGTATTAACGGCGGTGTTGTAGCCGATCTTTCAGGATTGGTAACAGCCGGAGCTTCAATAAAAGCTACAATAGACCCTACAGGAATCACTGAAGCCATGCTCAATGGTGAAATATACCTGAACATACATACTGTTCTGAATCCAATGGGAGAATTAAGGGGACAGTTGAATCCTATGACAGGATTGACCTTTGACACTGACTTGTCAGGAGACAATGAAGTGCCTCCTGTGATGAGCGAGGCCAATGGTGTAGTTAACTTTAGTTATGACATGGCGTCCAATAGTATTATTTACGAAGGATATATAAGCAGTACTTCTTCAGCCATTGTAGCAGCACATTTACACAATGCGCCTGCTGGAAGTAATGGAGGTGTTTTGCTTAACCTCAGCGGTACCGTTACCAATGGTACGTTCAGAGACACAATAAATAATGTCAGCACACTGGTACTCGATGCCATGTTGTCTGGACAGGTTTATTTAAATGTTCATACTGAAGATGTGGCCTCCGGAGAACTTAGAGGTCAGGTAACGCGCTTACTACGAGAAGCCTATATGTGTAATCTGTCAGGTGATCAACAAGTGCCATCCAATGCATCGATAGGTGCGGGCG
>JABDJE010000145.1 GCA_013002625.1 Saprospiraceae bacterium
CCTTTATACTTCAGCTGACCATCCGTAGGACTGCTTTCTTCGAAAGATAAGACAAGGTCTTCTATCGCCTTAGTATCTGCAGTCGTTATCAATTCGATTTTATCAATAATATCTTCCTTCCTGTGGAGCGCCCCAGTAAACTCTATTCTTTCGGAAGCTAATTGAGCGCTAATCGCCTCCTTGAGAGCAAGCCCGATTTCTTCTGCTTGCGCAAATTGTAGTTTGCCTTCGGATTCAAGATGATACTCTAATTGTATCTTAAGACTGTCCTGTGTTTTTTTACCAAAACCCTTCAGATCCAATAATCTGTTTTCACGTACAGCGTAGAGCAATTCCCCGGCGCTTTCAACACCCAGTTCTTTCCAGACAGTCAGTACTTTTTTGGGTCCAAATCCTTTAATCTGTAGCATGTCTACAATTCCAGCAGGTGTGATATCCAGATACTTTTCCAATGCGACCATGGTACCGGTTGACCTTAATTCAAGGATTTTATCCTGAATGGCTCTTCCAACTCCTGGTATATTGGCCAACTGTTCGGCATCCATTTCTATAAGCTTGTCAGGCCACTTTCTAAGGGTAAGATATGCACTCGAATATGACCTGGTCTTGAAAGGATTTTCGCCATGAAGCTCCATGATCTTTCCCAATAGCTGGAATTTTTTTGCTATTTCTTTATTATTCATCCAGTAATGCTGATTTGCTAATTTTTGAGTTTCTTTATTAAAGCACTAAATTCGCATAAAAAATTTGAATATATGAGAATAGTACTTTTCATCTTGGTAGTCTTTACAGCAATTTCTTGCCAGAATAATGGAGGTTCGGGAGCAGCTGCAAATTTGGATGGATATATCACTGAAAATGTAGGTGGTGGAGTCACAAAAGCCATAAAGCGGAATGCAAGTGGCGATGTCGTGGAAGAAGGGTACCTGAGCGGTAATGTGAGAAATGGTGTTTGGTTAACTTTTCATGAAGGTGAGCATGCTGGTAAAGTTAAGAGCATCGCCAGTTATTCAAATGGCATTTTAAGTGGTCCATATTATGAATTAAGTAACAGAGGTCAAATCGATCGCGAAGTTAATTATGCCAACAATCAGTACAACGGTAGATATGCTGTGTACAAGTTTGGAAGAATTCAACAAGAATCGCATTATAAGGACAATCAATTGGACGGTGTCTACAGAGAATTTTCAAGCCGTGGTGACTTGCAAAAAGAGATTAATTATAAAAATGGCAAGCAACACGGGAAAATGAGATACTACAACGAAGAAGGGCAAGTAACAGTGGAGTACGACTATAAAAACGGAGAAAAAGTATCTGGAGGTATGGTGGAAACACCTGCATCAGATGAAGGATAGACCATAGTCTTTCCCAAAAAAATGAGTTTGGAGTCATGTGCACGCACATGACTCTTTTTTTCATCCCACCACATCAGCGATTTTACATTTTATCACAGCTAATCAGCACGAACAAACGCTGAGTGACGTTAAATAAGGGTATGTCAAATTCTAATATCAAGGACCAAATACTGAAAAGCTTTCTTAAACGAGAAGGCAAAGATCAAGCCTTTGACCATATCAAATTTGATTATGAATCAAGCTGCATTACCAATGCGGGCGAATGGATATTGAAACGAATTGCCAAGGGGCGATCAGTGCAGATATTTTGTGATTCTGAATCAACAGCACAGAAGCTCATTCAATGTTATTCAAGCGCCAGTTGGCAAGCCCTTTTTAATTTTAAAGGATCCATTGCACAAAATGTTGTCCTCGATAAAGCCTATAACAGTGCACACCAATTAATGCAATCCTATTTCTCTTGGCAGGCGTCCATACAAAAGCAAGGCGAACTTATCACAACACAAATCGTGAATAAGATGTCTTTAAAAGATGTTGGTGATCAACTCCTTTTTGTGAAAACCAAGGTCAAACCACAGGTTCTGAACTTGCCAGCTGCTGCGCAACTTTCCGATTACTTTAATGAAGAACTCAAGTTTGTAAAAGTGGCCCAGGATAAATACAACAGCAGGTTCAGTTATCTGGAATTTCAAAATCCTTTTGTCAAAAATATTTTCCAACGGTTCAGCTATCAGGCATTACATGATTATTTGGAATCGAAATTGGCACTTCTTCAAAACCGGATGATTGAATGGGAAGACAATGATAGAAACCATCAAATATCAGCCGCATGGCAAACAAAAGATCTACGTGATAAACTTTGGCGTCTTGCAATAGATTTGGAGGTATATGTTATACAAAAGAAATCCACGGGTAAGTTGACCCATTATTCAAGTCTACCTTCAGAATTACAAGAGCGACTCATCAAATTATATCCTAATCTGAAAGATCAGAACATAGATGAACTCCTCATACAGATTCGAAAAGATATTTCGACCCAAAACTCTAAAATTACCGGCGAAGTTTGGTCTGGCCAACCTGTTCAGAATGACAAGCAAGCCTTACAGCAGCTTTATACATTTCTGGATAACTTTCAGGTGGCGATGAAATCCGATGACGTCCTGAGAAATTTTCCAATTGTGAAAGCCGCTGGGATGAAATTCAACCTCGATATTCTTAAGCAACTCATTGCAAGAATCCGCGCAGCAATGGATTTTTTGGAAAATCACAAAGTGTATTTCGAATGGCTTATTTATAAAAGCCAATTAAACCCTGACAGGAAAAAGTTGCTCCATTTTCTTGAGCAACAGGAACATCTTTGGGACGAAACATTCAAGGAGATTTTTCTCAGAAATGTCTTTTCTCAATTACGTGCGCAACTCTTGCCTCTGGAAATTCTGGAATCTAATCTTAGGCAATTAAATAATGAAATAAGAGAAGCGAGTCTTAAAGTTCTTCTCCAGGATACTGACAATGGTGTAATAAAAATCAACCTGATAGAAGAGAGGACACAGCAATACTCCAATGCGTATGATTACATTTTTATAAATACAGTGCCGGATCTGACTGATTTAAAAAATACAGTCCACAGTATAATGGGTTGGTCAGATAGATATCATACCCAATTGATTGCATCCTTAAAGGAACAGAAAGATTTGGATTTACATATTGATCATTCCATACATTGGAAACCAGTGGGTTCCACATCGGATTTAAATCATAATGAAGCCACAAAGTGCGCCCTATATCTTGGACAGGAATTATTCAATTCTATGCCATCATTTAAAATATATGAACTTAAAAATATCTCTATCATTTCGGGATTAACGCCCTATAAAAATCTCAAACTTATTGAGACAATTGGTAATGACAAGATTAAAGAAATCATTACCGACAAGACAACTGACAATTTATTGCCGACCATATTGATGCCTTCGGAAAAAACGAGATTGATTTTGCTTGAAAATGGTCTTTTTGATGTTGGTTTCAACACCTCTTTATTGCATCAGATTGGTATACTTAGAATCATTGAGGATTTCGGAATTCAAATTGAAAGTCTCTATACATATAATACAACGCAGCATCAGGTAGAAGACTTATTTCGGCTTGCACATCGTATATTAGAGATGAATGCCGCGTAATGCAAGTCGAATTATCAGATTATCATAGCCATCTTCAAATTTCAAGAAGAGCTAAAGAACGCTATATTTTTGACCCTGTCAGAAAGGCTTATTTTTTGGTTCAACCCGAAGAACTGGTCCGGCAGAGTTGGATACAATATTTGCACAGAGCAAAAAATATTGCTTTGTCCTCACTGGCTGTAGAGAAGCAATTCAAACTATTTGACGGAACAAAACGATTTGACCTTCTGCTTTATCAGCGGGGGAATCCAGTGATGTTGTTTGAATTTAAAAGCTTCAAGACATCTTTGACGGATGCCACTTGCCGACAGGCAGCCGCCTATAATTTTCATTTGAAAGTACCCTATATCATGCTGAGTAATGGCATTCAACATCGCCTTTTTTTCATTGATATGGAGAGCGAGGAAGTGAAGGAGATCATGGATTGGCCGGAGAACTTATCAGCCAATTAATCGCCAACTCCGATTGGGTTATTAGAAATTTTTGATAGCTTTATCGTACCTGAAAATGAAGCAATAAAGTGAGAAATCCCCTTACACTGATAACCGGTGCCAATGGCCAGATCGGTAAAGAACTAACCAAAGCACTCAGAAATCTCCACGGAACTGAAAGTGTGATTTGTACTGATTTAAAACCTGATCCAGACCCTTCAGGTCCATTTGAATTATTGGATATCACAGACATTAACAAGATGAAACAGCTCATTGGGGATTATAAGGTGACGCAGATATACCATCTTGCAGCACTGTTATCTTCAAAAGGCGAGCAGAACCCACAACTTACATGGTCTATTAATTTCGATGCCTATCTAAAAATCCTCAACCTGGCAGTTGAAATGGAAATAGATCGATTGTTTTTTCCAAGCACAATTGGAATATATGGGCCAACCACACCAAAGGTCAATACCCCTCAAAACGCCTCATTTTTACCTTCAACCGTTTATGGAATTTCAAAATTGACAGGTGAGATGTGGGGCCAATATTTTAGAAATCGCTATAAGCTGGACGTGCGTTCCATCAGGTATCCTGGCGTAATTTCATATGGCACCATCCCAAGTGGTGGTACGACAGATTTTGCTGTTGAGATGTTTTTTGAAGCACTCGCCAAAGGTAAATACATCAGTTACCTGCTACCGGATACCCGATTGCCAATGGTATATATGCCCGATGTTATTAATGGTACACTTCAATTAATGAACGCACCTATTGAGAAGGTAAGTATAGCCAGCGCATACAACCTGGCAGCATTCTCGTTGACGCCTGCGTCACTTGCAGAATCCATTAAAGTCCATATACCCGAATTTGAAATAAATTATCAACCGGATCATAGACAAGCTATTGCAGAATCATGGACCGAGACAATTGATGATTCCCTTGCACGTTCAGATTGGGGCTGGGCACCAGAATATGATATGACCTCCATGGTGCAGGATATGCTTTCGAATATTAGAATTCAACAAAACCAGGTCTCATGAAAAGAGTAAGTTTAATGTTCTGCTTCATTCTTCTATTTAATTACTGCTTTGGTCAAATGACGCTGGAAGGCACCATCAAGGATGTCGATAGTGGTGAGCCTCTGGTTGGTGCCACGGTTAAAGCAGGGGAGGCCGGAACGACCTCTGATGTCAATGGATTCTTTGCGTTAAATATTAAAAATAGTACTGAAGTCACCATCAGTTATATTGGATATACTACCATTGTTCTCCCGTTAAATGAGCAAGGGACGCAAGTAGTAGAAATCCAAATGGAATCCACTTCAACCGTGCTTGATGTAGCAACCGTAACCGGTTCCAAATATGAAAGAAGCATCGCGCGGGCGCCGGTGTCAATTAATGTGGTTAAACCAGAGCTTATAGCCAATACCAATACCGTTAAAATTAACACACTACTTGATAAATTACCTGGTGTTCAAATCGTTGATAATCAAGCCATCATTCGCGGTGGTTCCGGCTGGTCCTACGGTGCAGGAAGTCGTGTATTATTGTTAATCGATGATATTCCGGCATTACAAGGTGATGCAGGTCGCCCATTGTGGGGTGATATACCGGTTGAAAATATAAGCCAAATAGAGGTTGTCAAAGGTGCATCCTCCACACTGTATGGCTCATCAGCTATGAATGGTATTATCAATATCAGAACAGGATATGCAACCGCTGAACCAACAACAAAAGCATTCGTGGGGTATACCCACTTTATGGATCCCAGTGATGAGGCAAAAAAATGGTGGGATAGCGCTCCGTCGCGGTATACCGTAGGGATGGTGCACAAACGAAAAATTGGTAACCTTGATATGGTTGCCAATGGCTTTTATGAAAATTACGATAGCTATTATCAAGATGGATTTGAGCGAAAATACAGACTCGCTGCCAATTTGAAATATCGACTCAGTGACCGAGTGGTATTCGGTTTGAATAGCCTTTATAATCGCGGTGAAGCCGCCGATAATTTTATTTGGCGTGATGGAGGATCCGGGGCGTACAAACCTGCTGATAATACTTTCTCTGAGAGGATTACAACACGCTATTACTTTGACCCTCAGGTATCAATTACAACCAAGAATAATGATAGGCATAAAATTTTGGGTAGATACTATTATGTCGACAATGACAATAACTTAAACCAAGCCAATTCATCTTATAATACATATCTGGAATATCAATTCCTAAAGTCATTCTCTGAAGACAAGACCTCATTGGCTGCCGGCGTGGTCCATCAATATATAAATTCAGATTCTGAACTTTGGTCTAATGTAGAGCTCTCATCAACCAACATGGGTGCCTTCGTTCAACTGGATCACAAACTATCTGAAGACATAACCCTTACCGGAGGTCTGAGATATGAACACAATACGGCAAAAAGTCCAGAGATATTTTTAGGCGATACCATAC
>JABDJE010000177.1 GCA_013002625.1 Saprospiraceae bacterium
TTTCGGGTTTCGGGTTTCGGGTTTCGAGTTTCGAGTTTCGGGATTCGGGATTCGAGTTTCGAGTTTCAGAGTACTTATGAATAATCTATATTTAGATGCCCTTTAAACTTTCTTCCTTAAACTTTGCCCCTTGTCGCTTGTCCAATCAATTTCAATCCTCTTCAAGGCGTAAAAACAAATAGGTAGCAGGAATGCCTCCGATCAAAATCCCAAGAAGTACAAATAAATAATTAGACCAATTAATGAATTCCAAACAGACAAAGCTGAATCCAACGGCCGGATTGAATACGGCACCTGAAGACTTCCCAAAAATAACAGCCAGCGCACTGACACAGATTCCAATAGCCAATCCATAATAATTGTTGCCTGCTGTTCTTTTTGAAGCGGCTACGGTCCAAATAACGAATATGAGGATGAATGTACCCACTATTTCTGCTACAAGAATCTTGCTGTTGGTCGCCAGTGCAAAGGGGACAGAGTTCTGTTCAAGGTAATTACAAAACAAAGATCCAATACCAGCGGCAAAAAACTGTGTTAATACATATAATAAAGCCAAAGGGGTAGATATGCGCTTCATGATAACCAGACCCAGGGTCACCATGGGGTTATAATGGGCGCCGGATATATTATATCCAGCATAAACGATAGAAGCCAGACCAAGCCCGATTACAAGAGGACCTGTTTCGCCAAGACCATATTTGACGACCATCCCAATAATAATGACCAAAAAAAATGTACCGATAAACTCAATCAGGAGTTTGTTAATCGTATATCTCCTTGAACTTGTCATGCTTAAAGATGAGCAAAAAAGTTAAAGCGAAGTATAAAAGTTAAGCTGTAATTTGTGATGATTGCTATTCAGAGAGACGCAGAATTTTGATTTCAACGCGTTGGTTTTTCTTTCTTCCTGCTGGGGTCTCGTTTGTTGCAATTGGTTTGCGCTTACCATAACCTTTGTAACTTATTCTCTCATCGGATAATCCGCGTTCATATAAAAATTCAGCCACGGTTTTTGCCCTGGAGGTTGACAATCTATCACAGTAATCATCTGGAGGAATATTGTTGGTGTGCCCTCCAATTTCAATGACAACATTGGTATTGGTTGACATAAAGTCATAGACCTCATTCAGTACCTCATAAGATTCTCCGGTAATGGCACTACTATCTGCCTGGAAAAACAGATTATCAATTTGTAGGGTAGAGCCTACAGTTAATTTGGCCATATCTAAATCAGGCAATAATTTTGGTTTGCTGATATTGATCTTGTCCTCTATGCTGCAGTTATTCGCATCTGTGATCGTAACATAATTGAAACCGTAATTCAATTTTGTCGCTTGAGGGCCAGTTTCGCTGTTATCCCATTGAATTGAGTAAGGAGGTGTTCCGCCGATCGGTTCGATGGTAGCCTTGCCATCCTTTCTCCCGGCTCTGGAAACTGCTTCGGTTGCAATGACAGTATTTTGTAATTCACGCGGGCCATCGATTCTGATTGAGGTAAATTTTCGATTACCCAACACATCTTCTACAGTGACTGAATAAGTTCCTGATTTAAGGTTTGACGGGTTCTCACCTCGCACACTCACAGGGGACCACATGTACTTGTAGGGTTCTACGCCACCATTTACCTCGATTTTCAAGCTGGCGTCATTGCCATCAAAGCATGAAATGGTATTCTCAGGGATGATGGTTATACGCATATCCTCGATTTGAATTGAATCGGTGAATATGCGGTACAATCCAGCGTCTGCAGTTCCAAGCCACAACGCGCCTTCTTTATCACTGGCCAGGGCAAGACATTTTTTGGATACCAATCCTAAATTCTCACCATATTTCTCAAGACGTCCTTTGTACGGGTTATACCGTGTAAGAATATCAGAAGCTACATAGAGGTTGTTTTTATTATCCAGTGCGAGATCATTTATTTCACCTTCATGCAAGCCTTTTTTTAGCCCTTGCGGAAATTCTCGTCCATCTACAAGTAGGTATAATTCTGTGTCGGAGAGCAGCCACAATCCCTCTCTATTCTCAGTGGCAGCAATCATTTTTTCCCGCTTATATTCAACCTTTAAAGCACCTCTATCATCTTTGGCTTCAACTACGCCTTTATCCGTACCAATCCATAATGATTTGTGGCTCCTGGAATAAAAGGTAAAATTGATTACATCGGAAAGCAGATTTGAATTCTGGGAATTATATTTTTTAATGATACTGCCATCTTTGGAATTCAGGATGTACAAGCCCCGGGTGGTTCCTACCCATATTCGATTTTTAAACAACTCGATGTCATTTATTCTTACACCTTCTTCCGAAAGTTTGAATATTCTGGTATTGTTTAGATAAATGGTATTGTCTGCATAGGCAGAAAAGATTCTGTCTTTGGCACTAACAACAGCTAGTGCATTTGCATGATTGTTGTGGTTATCAAGCGCTTTGGTTTTGTTATCGTAAGATTTAATGCCTGTTTTACCTGCGATCCATACTGTATTATTCGTGACACGCAGGTCTGTAATTCTATCATTGGCTGCAAAACCATTTACGCGTTCAAGGACAAGTTCTGTTTTGTACAGTTCATCATCTTGAGCAAATGAACCAATGGCACACAACAGGGAGAGACAAAGCAAGTAATATTTCATCGTTTTACTTTCGAAATTTTGCACAACACCAGAACGGTATTCTTCGACTCAAAGGTCGGAAAAAACTGAATTTAACATTACATTAAACGCAAATAAAACGAAATTAATATTTGGTTTGATGCTTATGCAAAGTTTTGCTGGCATGATTTATTATTTGAAATAAATCACACGATCGACATTTATTGGATTGAGTCCTATAATTTCTCTATTTGCATTCAGCTGATCTGCCCCAATGTGATCATACAATACAACCGAATTTTCATCTTTAGCCACCCATTGTGTTCCATACTCTTGGGGCTTACCACTAAGTTTCAAATATCGATCATATAGATTTATATATTGCGTCCATTCCATCTCACCTTGAAGGCATAATGCTTTAAACTGTGGCAAGAATGCAGCATAAAGACTCGTATCCAAAGAATGATTAATTATCAATGGTGCCAATCTGGACGCATTCTTACCATATTTTGAAAAATCTGGAATACTATGATCTTTAAGATATGCCAGAAGCGTTACAAGGTTTGAGGAATCATTATTGGAACCGTATTCTTCAGGAATAGAAAATTCTAGATTATCCTCCCACTCGTGGCGACCCGTTAATAACTTTAATTTATATCTATGGCTTCGGGTCATTTGGTCATTTATATATAGAGAATCTAGAAAGAAAACTTCTCCGAAATCAATTTCAGAATTATGCTGTGCTTTCAATAATTCCATAACTTCCTCATTGGCCCATTGAGGCAAACATTCATCTAGCCTTGGGTCAAATAAGATATGTATTATGTCTGCAGAATTTACAATATTTGACCAAATCCTAAAATATCTGCCAAAGGCATTTTTATTTGAGGTCTTACAACTTCGAATTAAATCTCTGTAAATCTTTTGTGGAGCTAAAAGGTTTGATATAGTTAACAAGGCACTGCGATATTTCCAATTACTTCTACCATCTCCAATTGAAGCAATCGCCAGTGAATCGCTGATTGAACAGCCTATGATTCTTTCCTCAGGAATATTTAAAATATTGGTTAAATGTGCTGTTACGGCCTGAAGTCGATTTTTCGATAATTGCTCGTTATCGCTTCCTTTACTGTCAGCCCCGGCTTCTATGTTTAATACCAAATATGGGTACTTGTTTAAAGTGTCTGCCAGTGATTGCAAAGAGGCAATTGCCTCTTCACTAATATCAATGCGATTGTTCTCGAAATATATAAAAGTGCTATCGATACCACTGTAAAACACCTCTTTATCCGATTCGAAATCTATGCATTCGTAGTATTGAAAGTCTTCTTTGATTTCGGGTTGAACCTCCTTAATTGAAATATTATCTATGAAGTAGGGATAGGTTCCTCCACTTCCATTTTCAAATGTCCATGTTTTGTCAACATACACGCCGATAGTCAAATGTGACATGGTGCAAAGAGGTCTGATTTTCCAGTTTAGCGTTTGCCATGTATCCATTTTAATGTCATCTGATCCCAGATAATTTCCGGATTTATATATGCCAATATTGTAGGTGCTTATTTTTTTGTTTAAAAGCTTTAGCCCAAATTGTTCTAAGACTTCATCTGCAAAAACTTCTCTTGTTGGGAAATGGACAGACAAACTAATTTCATAGAATTTACCAACTTGCATCGCTTCTTTAAGTTCGGTACTTATAAATGAAGTAAGACTTATTTTGTGTTGTGCATTATTATAGTGATAATAAGGCGGTGCATCATGGACAGTCATTTGAACGATCTGGCAACTATCTGCTAAACCTACTAAATCGAGGTTGCACACACCATCTAAGACCATAGCATCTGTAATTTTGTTACGACACGAGCACACTTTGTGTTTCCAACCTGGTCCATCTGACCAAGAAGAGGCTTTTATTTTATTATCATAATGATCCTTAAGGTGCCATTTTTTAATACCGCCTTCATTTTCTTCAAAGCTGGGATTGGGAACAAGATTTTGAGAGATAGCAACGGCAGGCGCTGCCAAGACGGTGAACAGTAAAAGGATTGTACGCAGCATAAGTAGATTAGTTGGACTAATTGTAAAACGATAACTTACCTTCTAATCATCTACACGCAAGGATAATACGCCAGCAAGGATCATGGATGCACCACCGACGATTAAGGCATACACAGGTTCATTTCCGAAAAACCGGGATACCATGAATCCTAGAATTGACGCGGCCACCAATTGGGGTATAACAATAAAGAAGTTAAAAACCCCCATGAAATATCCCATCTTATCTGCCGGGAGTGATCCTGATAACATGGCATAAGGAATCGATAATATACTCGCCCATGCAATCCCTACACCAATCATTGGTAACCACTCGAGATTAAAGGTCGTTGGGTTCTGAATAAAGTAGATGTAAATCAACCCAAGACCTCCTACCAGCAAGGCAAGGAAATGGGTGAATCGCCTGGACGTCTTTTTTGCCAGCACAGGCAGTAAGAATGCAACCAATGCTGCAATGATATTGTAGTTGGCAAACATTTCACCTACCTGGTTGGCTCCGTTATTATAGGCTTCACTTGTGGGATCAGTGGCGTTATAAATATGCTCCGTGACAGCGGGTGTCATATAGATCCACATGGAGAATAATGCAAACCATGAAAAGAACTGAACCCATGCCAATTGTTTCATGACTTTCGGCATAGACTGAAAGTCATTCATGATGGTAACAAACCCATTGTCGGTTTTACCACCTTTCTGGAAAAATCCTGAAATGATCAATGCTACACTTCCAAGCCCAATTAGGCCCAGTGTCAGCACGTAGAGGTCTTTTTTCAATCCAAAATGATAAATGATGTAGGTCAGAACGAGACTTAAGAGAAGCAACAGAACGCCTGTTCTGAGTTGAGTTTGGCCATTCGAAGAAAACCATTCCTGAGGCCTTTGCTCCATTTCAAATTCATCTTGCTTCGCATCATCAAATTGTTTCATCTCCTCAGGTGAATACTCTTTAGACCTCAATACGGTCCAGAGAACAGCTACAAAAAAGACAGCCCCTCCTATATAAAATGAATACTTTACCGAATCGGGAATAACACCTTCTGCTGCGGTGTTTGCAACCCCTAATTGAGTCAGTATCAGGGGTAATTTTGACGCTACATAGGCTCCGATACCAATGAAAAAGCTTTGCATGGCAAAGCCCATAGTTCTTTGGGAATCTGGCAGGTTATCTCCTACGAATGCGCGAAATGGCTCCATGGATACATTTATGGATGCATCCATAATCCAGAGCATACCTGCAGCAAACCATAGATAGGGTGAATTAGGCATTACAAATAAGGCCAAAGACGCCAGGATGGCGCCGGCCAGAAAATAGGGTCTGCGTCGACCAAGTTTGGAATGCCATGTTCGATCACTGAAATAACCAATTATGGGTTGAACAATGAGTCCGGTTAAAGGTGCCGCTACCCATAGAATTGGGATATCATCAATTTCTGCACCAAGGGTCTGGAAAATCCTACTGACGTTCGCATTCTGTAGAGCGAATCCCATTTGTATTCCCAGAAACCCAAAACTCATGTTCCAGATTTGCCAAAAGGATAACTTTGGTTTTTTCATAATTTTTTATTTGGTATAAATGGCATATTCCCAGGCTCTCATTTCAAGGATGCCATCCTCATTGACATGCTGAGCAGGCTCAAGATAGGCCGTATATCCTTCAAGACTGAAATCTGCAAACTTCTGTTGATCTTCAGCTGATAGATTTAGAAGAACAATGACTTCATTGTTATCTTTTTGTCTTTTGTACACGAGTACATCCTCATCTGCCATTAAAAATTCCGGATCGCCCCCAGCGCCGCCATTCCATAAAGCTGGATTATTATGTTTTAATTCAAATAAGGATTTATAGAAATCAGCATACGCATAGTCCCCCCATTCTATAGGGTCTTTCACAAAAAACTGCAAGCGTTTTTTTAAAGGTTCTTCCTGGCCATTATAGATGAGTGGCATGCCTTCCAATGTTGCTGCAAGGACAGCTAATGTTTTGTGCGCATCGCCCATTCTATCAAAAACAGTCCCTGCCCATGTGTTCTCATCATGGTTAGACGTAAAATGAATATGAAAACCGCCTTTATTGAATTTCTTTTTATCCTGATTGTACCAATCAACGATATCCTTAGCCTTTTTTTCACCTTTGGCGATATGATTCATAAGATGATGGAAATCCCAGCCATAGGTTGCATGATAAGTATTATTATTTCTGTGCGACGGCACCTGAGATTCTGCCAATAGAAAGATATCTTTTTTGGTCTTTATCAGTTCAGGTGTCATCTGATCCCAAAAATCCTGTGGGATACCATGTGCCACATCGATCCTAAATCCATCGATGTCATATTCTGTAAGCCAAAACTGCAATGCATCAATCATGGCGAGACGCATTTCCTGATTGTCAAAGTTCAGGTCTGCAACATCCGTCCATCCCCATGACTTTCCTGTATTGTAATCGATAGGATCTATTATATTACCAAGCGAATCCTGCGTATACCATTCAGGATTGGACTCAATCCACGGATTATCCCAACCTGTATGATTTGGCACCCAGTCAATAATGACCTTCATGTCATTGTTATGTAATGCAGATACAAGTTCCTTAAAATCTTCCGCCGTGCCGTAATCAGGATTTAAGCCTTTATAATCTCCTACCGCATACGGACTGCCCAGATACTTCTTTCTTTCTTCAGGATCTTCGATTTCTTCAACCTCTTTATCATTGGTTGCTTTTCTTTTCTTTTCAGAAATAGGGTGGATGGGCATAAGCCAAAGGATATCAATTCCCATCTCTTTTAGTCTTGGGACCTGCGAGGTTATGGCATCAAAACTTCCTTCTTCACTGAATTGTCTTGTATTGACTTCATAGAGGGTAGCATCTTTAAGCCAATCAGGATATCCCAGTTCCAAAGAGTTCTCTACTTGAATATCTGATGTACTGGTGTCGGTGTTTTTACATGAAACAAAAATTAGGGTAAGGCAAAATATGCCCAGGTATAGCTGCTTAATCATTTTAAAAATTTGATTTAAAATATGAAAATATCAATGAGTTGGGTGTACGCCTACAACATAATTTTTTCTCCAGCAAGGTAGACTTCTTTTAAATCCCCTTCGATAAGATGCACTTTTGTTCCACTTGGTTCCATTCGAATACTCAGTTTGTTTCCTCTAAAAAGAATATGAAATTCACAGGCTTGCCACGATTCGGGCAATGAAGGGTTGAAATGGAGTGCATTGTTTTTAATACGCATACCTCCAAAGCCTTTTACGACAGACATCCAGGTTCCGGCCATACTGGTAATATGTAAACCGTCTTCTGTATCGTTGTTGTAATCATCTAAGTCCAGACGCGAGGTACGCAAGTACATTTCATAGGCTTTATCTTTTTTACCCAATAAATTAGCCTGAATTGAATGCACGCATGGAGAAAGAGATGATTCGTGAACCGTCCTGGGTTCATAGAAATCAAAATTGCTTCTAATTGTGTCCAGATCAAAATCTTCCTCGAAGAAGTAAAGACCCTGAAGGACATCAGCTTGCTTGATGTAGACTGAACGCAAAATGCGATCCCATGACCAATTTTGATTTATGGGTCTGTCCTCAGGCTTTAATGCATCGACAGTATTTAATTCTTTATCCAAAAATCCATCCTGTTGAAGAAAGATATTTCTTTCTGGATCATAAGGCAGATACATATTGTTAACGATATCCTGCCATTGAGTCAATTCCTGGTCTTTGAGTTGTGTAAGTTCTAGAATACGGGTATAGGCAGAACTGTATTTCGTTTTGACAAGCTCGATGGATTGAGAAGTATATTTCAAACACCATCGGGCAATATAATTGGTGTACCAGTTATTGTTAACATTGTTTTCATATTCATTTGGACCGGTCACACCGAGCATGACGTATTTCTCTTTGTCTACAGAATAGTTGACGCGCTGTGCCCAAAATCTTGCGATCCCAATCAAAACTTCCAGTCCACCTTGCGTAAGGTAAGAATCATCATCCTGGTAGTTGATGTTGTCATAAATAGCATAGGCAATGGCGCCGTTACGATGTATTTCTTCGAATGTAATTTCCCATTCATTGTGGCATTCTTCACCATTCATAGTCACCATAGGGTAGAGTGCAGCGCCGTCAGAGAATCCAAGGTTTTCTGCATTTTCAATGGCTTTTGCCAAATGGTTGTATCGGTATTTGAGCAATTGATTTGCTACATTTGCGGGCGCCGTACTTTGATAGAAGGGTAGACAATAGGCTTCCGTGTCCCAATAAGTGCTGCCACCATACTTTTCACCTGTAAATCCTTTAGGGCCGATATTCAATCTTGAATCTGAGCCTGTATAAGTTTGCATTAAATGAAAAATATTAAATCGTATCCCCTGCTGTGCGCTTACATCCCCTTCGATTTTTATATCACATCGATCCCATATTTTTTTCCATTCATCTTTGTGCGCTTGTAGAAGCGCTTCGATACCAGTCTGAGCTGCATTGTGCGCAATAGTGGTGGCTGCTTCCTGAATTGCCTCTGGTGCATAATACAATGAAGAGGCAAACCCTACATATTTTGTTATGCGAATCTCATCACCGGGATTAATATCAACTTCATACTGATTGGATGCGTATTTTGAATGCGTATTATGGCTGTTGGCATTGAGTCTGCTTCCATTATGATAAATGGCGAGTGACTGACTGACGCCCAATTCAAAAGAAGTCTTCAGCGTTCGAGCATGAACAAAGCTGTCGTTACCGGTTGATGATTGGGCGACCTCCTCCCAGAATTTTTCGTCGTAGTTGGAGTCTTTATTGACTATATCAAAGTCAAGGAAGGCTGAGATATTTAACTGGCCTTTATAATTGTCTAATCTTAAGGTGTAATCAAGGCAAGCAATTTCATCATTTGCCATGCTTGTAAAACGATGTGTATCTATACTAAAATTGACACCGTTCGGAGTGGTCGCCTTGACTTGTCTATACAAAATACCTTCCTCCATGTTTAATGACCGCTTGAAGAAACCGATGTTGCATTTATTCAGGTCGAGTATTTCATTTCCAAAATTAAAGCTAAGACCTATCCAATTACAGGAATTCAAGACTTTAGCAAAATATTCAGGGTAACCGTTTTTCCACCATCCTACTTTGGTTTTATCTGGATAATAGATTCCGGCATTGTAACTACCCTGTAATGTTTTACCTGAAAAGTCTTCTTCAAAATTGCCACGCAAACCCATTTTACCGTTACCAAGAGAAAAAAGAGATTCTGAGATTTCATTATAATCCGGGAAAAACTGGTCTTCAATAATCTGCCAATTATCTTTTTTGATATAGTCTTTCATGCGTTGGTTTTCTTTTAGGATTTTAGTGCTGCGGTTATGCTTTCAAAGTTGTGGCCGATGAAATTGGGAATAACCAATCGGGCATTGGATAGGTTTGATTCCAGGCCAATTCCAACAGAGTAAAACCCACCTGTATTGGCAGCTTCGATGCCTTTATAGCTGTCTTCAAACACAATAGCCTCTCCGGGCTCAACATCAAGATCTGACGCCGCCTTAAGAAATACTTCTGGATCTGGTTTTGTCTTAATTACCATATTGCCATCCACAATGGATTCAAAATAATTGCCTATACCTACTTTTTCAATGATTGGTTTGGCATTTTTACTGGCAGATCCTACTGCCATTTTGATTCCATTCTCTTTAAGGTTCTCGATAAATTCCTGTACGCCATTGAGCACTTCCTCATGATTCATATCTGTAATGCTTTCGAGATACCAATCATTTTTTTGGCTCGCCAAAATTCGTTTTTCATCTTCAGTGGCTTTGTATCCACCTTGATCCAAAATAATATTCAGGCTATCCATTCTACTGACACCTTTTAGCCTTTCTTCAATACTATCTTCTATAGTAAAGCCCAATTGCGCGGTAAGCTTTTTCCATGACTGAAAATGGTAGCGTGCCGTATCCACCAAAACACCATCGAGATCAAATATGCAAGCCTTTATCATTATTGTAAAATAGATTTTATAGATTTTCTGTGACTGAACTTTTGATACAATTTCTCTTGTATCGAATCCAGTATTCTGTGTTGTTGCAAATGTATTAATCTAGAATTCATTTTTTCTAAGAAAGCCCCAGCTTTTCTACCGATATGCTGTGAAATAAAACTCTCTGCAATCGTAAAATATAAATGACCAATTTCATTTTTGTATCCCTGCTCAAGCAGCAATTCATCGTAGATTTGAACCCACTCTATATCATTCTGTTCTTCCAGAATTTCGACTAACTTTTCATATTGTTGTGCACGCGCATGCAAGGTACTTCGAATATCAAATTGCTGTTTGTTTATCCATTTTTCAATGGTTTTAAAGTAGCGGATAAAATAGGTGTCATTGATATCTGACAGGACCGATTTGAGTTCAAGAATAGGAACTTCCAAATGCTTTATACTATTGATGATCTTTGTTGTTCGATCATAATCCTGGTCGTTAGCTGCAAGGAGTAAGCGAAGCACTTTTAGATTCATATCAAAACCAATTGTTTTGGGATCAATATAGAATTGTACAAGCTCTTTTTTGGATTTTGAAATCAAAGATTTCAGACAGATATATATTCTTTCGTGGTTAAAGTTATTTAAAATATTCAAAGCATCTTCCTTGACAGGATGGGCCAACATAAGCAGTGTTTCCAGAATATGGGTATCGGTTTCATCCTGCTTATACTTGGGTATGAGCGTTTCAATAAGTTGAGATTTGTCCGAGAGGGTAAGGCAATTGTTGACATCCAATACACTGATCAGGTTAATCTCCTGAGGGATGTAATATGATTTTAATGCCAGGCTCTTCAGAGCCGCTTCAGCATCAGCCCTAAACATAGGTGCCAGATCTCTTGACAATATCAAATCAATGCCTTTAAGAAACTCGATTCGAGACATTTCGATTGATTTGTTTTTGACTTTATAGCGGTGCTGCAG
>JABDJE010000236.1 GCA_013002625.1 Saprospiraceae bacterium
CTTTTAGAATGCGTGGTCATGAAGAAGCTTCTGGAACCAAATATGTTCCAAAAAAACTCATGGAAGCCTGGGCAAAGAAAGATCCCCTCGAAAATTTTGAAAACTACTTGGTGTCTGAAGGCCATATTGATGAATCATATATTACTGATTTGCGCAAGCAAATAAAAAGCGAAATAAACCATGATCTTAAGCTTGCTCAAAATGAAGGCCCTGTAGAATCAGATGTCACCACTGAAACCAGAGATGTCTATGCACCCTGTTATGATGAATGGATACATCCTTCCGAGACAAAAGTGTCCATGCGATTCATCGATGCAATATCGGATGGTTTGAAATGTGCAATGGAGAAATACCCCAAGACTGTTTTTATGGGTCAGGACATCGCAGATTATGGTGGGGTTTTTAAAATTACAGAAGGTTTTGTTGAGCAATTTGGCAGTGAGAAAATTCGAAACACCCCGCTGTGTGAATCAGCCATCTTAGGAATAGGGCTTGGTGTAAGCATGATGGGATATAAAGCCATGGTAGAAATGCAATTTGCCGATTTTGTGACCTGTGGATTTAATCAAATCGTTAATAACCTTGCAAAAATTCACTATCGTTGGGGACATGCCGCTGACCTTGTAATAAGGATGCCTTGTGGTGCCGGTGTGGGTGCAGGACCTTTTCATTCCCAGACAAATGAAGCATGGTTTACCCATACACCTGGATTGAAAATCGTATACCCATCCAATCCTGTTGATGCAAAGGGTTTACTCATTTCATCTTTTGAGGATCCTAATCCGGTGTTGTATTTTGAACATAAAGCCTTATATCGAAATCTTACGGATGAGGTGCCCGAGGGATATTACAATATTCCAATCGGTAAGGGCGTCTATGTTAAACAAGGTGATCAATTATCCATTATAACCTATGGTATGGGGGTTCACTGGGCAACAGCTGCATGCGAAAAATTAGGTGTTTCAGCTGATATTGTGGACCTCAGGAGTTTACAACCCCTGGATTATAATATCATTGAAGAGACTGTTAAAAAAACGAATAAAGTCATCTTATTGCATGAGGATAGCATGTTCGGAGGAATTGGAGGGGAAATTTCTGCTTATATTTCAGAACATTTATTTGAGCATCTGGATGGACCCATTAAACGTGTGGCGAGTTTGGATACCCCAATACCTTTTGCAAATGCTTTGGAAGAAAAATATTTGGCTAACTATAGACTAGACGACGCCATTACTGAATTGATAAAATATTAATACTACATGAATTATTCTCATCTAAAAGATAAGGTCAGAACATACAATACAATTCTTAAGAATACAAAAGACTACCGAGCTGCCTGGAACAAGGAACTCAAGCAAATGATAATCGATAATCTTAATAAGATAATTGAGGAGACAAAATTGAAGGCCTATGTAGATTTTAAAGATGAAATTGAAAATCTTGAAGTTGTTTCGCTTTCCTTGGGTACTGAAATCAGTGGCATAGCTGAAAAATTACCCGGTGATAAAATCAAACGACCATTTATTAAATCAAATGGAGCACTGATTTTCCAACAACTCTTTAATGGGAAAGTGATGATGATGATCATGTATCCTTATATCGAAGGATACGGGCAACCCAAACCACCTATGAATCTCGAAATATTAAGACCCCACGAATTTCAACCTGAATTTATTCTAAGATATGCCGAGCAGTTTTTACGTGAAATGATCGAATGGGAGGATTTTGATGATGATGTTCCTGAAAAAATGGGCATTAATCCTATCGGATTCGGCATAAATCAAGTGACAGAAGACCAAAATTAATACCATGTCCACCATAACCAAGCCTACAATAAACTTCCTGAAAAAGCTGAGTAAGAATAATAACAGAGAATGGTTTAATGCCAACAAAGATGAATGGAAGAATTCACAGGTTGAACTTAAAGCGTTTTTAGCTCAATTAGAAACGGAGATGAATAAGTTTGATGCCATCGAAAAAACCAAGCTATTCCGAATATACCGCGATGTCAGATTCTCTAAAGATAAAACACCCTACACCAGACATTACAGTATGTCCATGACGCGTGAAGGTGCATTCAGAAGAGGTGGCTATTACTTTAGAATTGATCCAAAAGAGTCCTTCATGGCTGCAGGGTTCTGGTCTCCTGAACCTAAAGATCTGAAACTTATCAGGGACCATATTTCAGCTGACCCAAAACCGTTAAGGAAGATCCTTAATGCTAAAAAGTTTAAAGATTTGTTTGGTGAACTTGAAGGCGAAAAACTCAAGAATGTGCCGCGTGGGTTTGACAAAGAAGATCCAGCGGGTGACCTGCTTAAGTTCAAGCAATTTATCGTAACCCATAAATTTCCAACGTCCAAAGTAACGGAGCCTGGATTCATTAAAGAACTTGTTAAATGCTATAAGGCTGTGGGACCATGGTTTGCATACATGACCGATATTCTGACCCACGATTTGGATGGTGTTCCCTTATATACGGAATAGCTGAATTAAATTTTTCGCATTCGAAGACTCTCAGGTGTCACCTCAAGGTATTCATCCTCACGGATATATTCCATGGCTTCTTCAAGACTGAAAATTATTTTAGGAGCCAGCTTGGCTGAATCATCAGAGCCCGATGCACGCATATTGGTCAGTTTCTTACCTTTAATTACGTTCAATTCAAGATCATTGTCACGTGTGTGCTCCCCTACAACCTGACCTTTATACACTTTCTCTCCCGGTTCGACAAAAAATCGGCCTCGGTCTTGCAACCTGTCCAAAGCAAAAGCTAAAGTTTGACCTTCTACCGCGGACACCAGTGATCCTTTTGTACGACTTGGAATTTCACCTTTAAATGGCGCGTACTCTGTAAACCTGTGGGTCATTACTGCCTGGCCAGCTGTTGCCGTGAGCATATTATTTCTCAAGCCAATTAATCCACGTGAAGGCACTTCAAATTCTAAGTGTTGAACATCGCCCTTTGGTTCCATGACCTGCAACATTCCTTTTCGTAGAGTTACCATCTCGATAACCTTTCCTGCAAACTCTTCAGGCACATCGACAACCAGTGACTCCATAGGTTCGCACTTCTTGCCATCTATCGTTTTGTAAATTACTTCAGGCTTACCTACTTGTAATTCATACCCTTCCCTTCGCATGGTCTCAATTAGGACCGATAAGTGTAAGACCCCTCGTCCGTAAACATTGAATTTATCTTCAGTTGCCGTATCCTCTACGCGCAATGCAAGATTCTTTTCAGTCTCTTTATACAGTCTATCTCTTAAATGTCTTGATGTAACAAATTGACCTTCCTTCCCGAAAAATGGTGAAGTATTAATGGTGAACAACATACTCATTGTAGGTTCATCAACGGATATTCTTTCCAGGGCTTCCGGATGCTCCAAATCAGCAATTGTATCTCCAATCTCGAATTCATCCATACCTACTATTGCGCAGATATCACCACTTCTGACTTTATCTACTTTTACACGTCCAAGGCCTTCGAACACAAACAATTCCTTGATTCGAACTTTCTTATTTACACCGTCTGATTTACATATCATATAATCCTGACCACTGACCAGGTCTCCGCGATATATTCGACCTATGGCAATTCGTCCCAAAAATTTGGAGTAGTCCAAAGATGTAATCTGCATCTGGGCAGGTCCCTCATGATAAGGCGCTTCCGGAATGACGTCGATGACAGCTTGCAACAAAGGCAAAATATCCGATGTCTTTTGTGTGTGATCAAAGCTCATCCATCCTTCCTTGGAAGAACCATATAAAGTAACGAAGTCAATTTGATCTTCCGTCGCCTCAAGATTAAACATAAGATCAAAGACATCACTTTGCACCTCCTCTGGTCTGCAATTTTCCTTATCGACTTTATTGATTACAAGTATCGGCTTCAAACCAAGTTTAATAGCTTTACTCAACACGAAGCGTGTCTGAGGCATGGGTCCTTCAAATGCATCAACAAGCAGTAATACACCATCCGCCATCTTTAAAACCCGTTCAACTTCACCACCAAAATCGGCGTGACCCGGTGTATCTATAATGTTAATTTTGACACCATTAAAAATGACAGAAACATTCTTTGATGTAATTGTAATTCCACGTTCACGTTCCAAATCCTGATTATCCAAAATCAACTCCCCCGTTTCCTTTCTTTCATCCAATATCTTGGCTGCATGGATTATTTTATCAACCAATGTTGTTTTACCGTGGTCAACGTGCGCGATTATCGCGATGTTTCTTATCGATGTCATTTTTAAAAAATTAGCCGCAAAGATGTATAAATTATTACTAGTAATCTTGGAAATGATTTGAAGCTATCTTTAATTACTTTGATTCTTGTTAATATTAATTGTTCCTTTGCACAACTTTTGGGAGTTCGAACTAAAGCTTCCTCAATAATTTAGATATGAATTCATTTCAGGAAGCCAACTTAAAAGCAGAAATCCTCACAGCACTCGAGGATATGAATTTCCAGAAACCAACGCCCATACAATCGGAGGTGTTGGCACTCTTCCGGGAAGATATTCGGGATTGCATTGCATTGGCTCAGACAGGCACCGGAAAAACGGCTGCATTCAGTCTGCCAATTCTCAACAGCATCAATCCCGGGGATCAATCTGTAAAAGCCATCGTACTTAGCCCAACCCGTGAGCTGGCGCTCCAAATAGGGAATGATGTCTTTGATATGTCCAAACATTTATCGGGCGTCAATAATCTTGTTGTATACGGAGGGTCTTCTATTTCACAACAAATCAAAGACCTGCGTAAAGGTCCTCAAATTGTAGTGGGCACACCAGGAAGAACCAAAGACCTTATCAATCGCGGAAAATTAAAACTTGAAGAAGTGGAGTGGGTTGTCCTGGATGAAGCCGATGAGATGTTGTCTATGGGCTTCAAAGAAGACCTGGAGTATATTTTATCCCAAACGCCTCAAGACCGAACTGTACTTTTATTCTCGGCAACTTTACCAAAGGAAATAAGAAAGATTGCAAACAAGTATTTGAAGAGTCCTCTGGAAATCACAGTTGGTAATCGAAATGAAGGTGCTAAAAACGTAACACACAAATATTTTTCCGTAAGGAGAAAAGATAAATATCCCGCTTTGAAGCGTCTACTGGATATGCATCCTGACATATATAGTATTGTGTTCTGTCGTACAAAAAGGGAAACCAATGATATTGCAGCCAGGTTGTCAACCGATGGATATAATTCAGATACTTTAAATGGGGATTTGACACAATCTCAACGTGACTTGGTCATGCAGAAATTCAGGGACAAACAGGTCCAGATTCTCGTAGCAACAGATGTGGCAGCACGTGGCCTGGATGTCAATGACTTGACCCATGTAATCAATTATAAATTACCTGATGAGAATGAAGCTTATGTACACCGAAGTGGAAGGACAGGTAGAGCGGGTAAATCAGGTCTATCCTATATAATTATCGAACCCGGAGAAATTGGGAAGGTCAAACAAATTGAAAAGTCGCTGGGTAAAACAATTGAAGCTGCAACCATTCCTTCGGGCATGGATATCTGTAAAGTTCAATTACGCGACTTTATCAATAAAGTTAAGGACACAGAGGATTCTACCCAGGAACTTGAAAATCTCCTACCTGAAATTAATGAATCACTCAAGGACGTATCCAAAGATGAACTGATCAAAAAATTGGTTGCACACGAAATCAATACTTTGTTGGATTACTACAAAGACGATATAGACATCAATGTCGAACCTGGTAAAGCACGATCTTCCAAAGAGGGACGCAGTCGTAATAGAAAGTCAGGTGTTGAATATACGCGCTTCTTTTTGAATGTGGGACGTCGTGACAAATATCAGAAAAAGAACCTGCTTGAATTAATAAACAAAGTTCTTACTGTCAAAGGCATCGATATTGGGGATATTGAAATATTAAAATCATATTCCTTTATTGAACTTGAAAAAGGCCACGAAAAAATGGCAATCAGTGCCTTTAAAAATACACGTCTTAAGGGCCGTGCTTTATCACTTGAAGTGGCTAACAAACGAACCGACAAACCATCACGAAACAGGAAGTTCCGTAAAAATTCCAAGAGAAGGAGATAAGCCAAGCCCAAATAATCCCTTAAATTGAGGACTTATTATTTTCAATTTAATACACATGAAACTGTACATTTTTTTCCTGAGCACAATGTCCCTCATAGTGGCTTGTAATGCACCGGTCAATATGCCCGAGAAACCAAAGGATATAGATCAGTCTGACTTGCCGATAGATCGACTTATACTTCCTGAAGGATTCCAAATTGACATATACGCTGATAATATCAATAATGCCCGAAGTATGACTTTGAGTCCAGACGGTACTTTGTATGTAGGAACAAGGGGCGGAAGCGAAGTATATGCACTCAAAGATTTAGATAGTGATTTTAAAGTGGATACAGTTTTCACAATTTATGAAGATGGTGAAATGCCAAATGGTGTAGCGTTTAAAGACGGTGATCTTTATGTTGCTGAAGTCAGTCGAATTTTAAAGTTTGCTGATATTGAAAACAATCTGACAGACACGCCTGCCCCTGAAGTTGTTTTCGATGGATATCCTTCAATTCGCCACCACGGTTGGAAATATATTGCATTTGGCCCTGATGGACATCTTTATGTTCCGGTGGGTGCGCCATGCAATATCTGCGAATCTGAAGATCCGGTCTTTAATAGTATTACCAGATTAAAGACAGATGGCAGTGGCTATGATGTTGTTCAAAGCGGTGTGCGTAATACGGTTGGTTTTACCTGGCATCCAGTGAGTGGTGAATTATGGTTTACCGATAATGGACGAGATTGGATGGGTGATGATATGCCGGCTTGTGAATTAAACAGGGCGTCTCAGGATAATATGCATTTTGGATACCCCTACTGCCATCAAGGTGATACCGCTGATCCTGATTTCGGCGATAAAAGATCATGTGATGAATTTACAGCACCGGTTCAAAACCTGGGAGCCCACGTAGCACCATTGGGTATTGAATTCTACGCGGCTGAAATGTTTCCTCCAGAATATCATAACAATGTTGCTTTCATCGCAGAGCATGGTTCCTGGAATAGAAGTAAAAAAAGTGGGTATAAACTTTCGATGGTTCGACTGGATAGCACTTACAATGCTATAGCCTATGAAGATTTTGTTACTGGATGGCTGAACGAAAATACAGATGAAGCTTGGGGAAGACCCGTGGATATCGAATATTTACCTGATGGTTCCATGTTGGTAAGTGATGATTTTGCAAATGCGATTTACAGAATCACCTATCAACCTTAATGACAAGTACTTTACTTTAATAAATGTAAAATGACTGGGTGATCATTGGTATTTCGGTGTCTTTAAATTACGGATCTCACTTATTAACACTAACGATTGACAAATAGCACCTGATTTGTCGGTCCTTGCGTCCTTTCGTAGGGACCTTTTCTTTCCCCTTTATTCTTCAATATCTAAAATCCTGCTTTTATAAGAAAAGTCATACTAATCATGGCATGATACTATTAGTCTACCTGTAAACCTCAGATCGTAAAAGAATCTCATCATGTTAAAATGAAGCCATAATTGATAAATGTGAAAAAGAATTAGACAAGAGGAAAAGCCACTACAATATTTGGATATTAAAAACAGCAGAGAAAAATGCCCCTTATTCCTTATTCTTGAATAGACATTATCACCCGCACCAACTCAATCTTCGTATCGTCCTCTTCTACGATTTTAAATATTTTGTTTTCCAACTCAACCTGTTCACCTTGCAAAGGAATACCCTCTGAGGTCATCACGATATACCCTGAAAGCGTTTGATACTCCCCTTCCGGCAATTCTAATTCAGGAAAGGTATCATTGATGAAATCTATTTCCAATCTACCCGATAAAAGATATTCGCCCTCCCCTACTTTCTCCATAATATAGTCTTCTTGATCATGTTCGTCTTCGATTTCACCAAAAATTTCTTCAAGAATATCTTCTAAGGTGATGATACCTGCAGTACCCCCAAACTCATCTACAACACAGGCAATCGACGATCCACTTTTTATAAATTGTAGCATGAGGTCTTTGAGGTTCATCACATCCGGTACAAACGGAATATCAAGCAACACTTTTTTTATGGAAGGAGGATTTTCCAGAAGTTGCTGGTGATGGACATAGCCTTCAACATTATCCGCATCACCGTCCACCACGATAATCCTTGATAATTTAGACTCCCTGAACACTTCTATCAATTCTGCAATTGTAGATGTCTTGTCAATGGAAACAATTTCTGTCCTTGGCACCATACAGTTGGAAACCTGCAAATGCCCCAGATTCAACGCATTGGTTAATATTTCTTTATCGATGTCATCATGATCATCACTGATCGTATCAGCTATATAGTGTTCCAAATCCAATCGCGTTAAAGCATCAGACTGATTTTCAATTGGGAGCCCTACAATTCTTTTCAAAATAAAATTTGACAAACCGGTCATCATCCAGGTAGGAAAAGCAAGAAACCATTTGAAAAACGCCAATGGATAAGCCAGAATAAATAAAGCCTTATTTGCGTGGAGGCTGAATCGTGTTTTAGGTAAAAACTCTCCAAATATTAACACAACCAAGGTGATGATCAATGTATAAATCAATAGAGATGCAAAACCGTCACCAGCCCAGGGCTCTATATAGGGTTTTAATAATAATGTGGTGAAATACGTAAATGCCACCAAGGCGATATTATTACCTACCAACATAGTGCTGAGAAACCTTTCTGGTCGTTCATAGAATCTATGTATGATCTGTCCTGCCCTGCTCTTCTGATCTTTCTTTACGGCGATGCCCAACTTGTTTGCACTAATGAACGCGATCTCAGAGCCAGAGAAGAAGGCTGAGAGTAAGAGAAAGAAAAGGATGATGAAGATTAATAACATGGGACAAAGATATTGGAAATTAAGATTCTTTTTCTATGACACTTTTGGCATTGCTCCAAAAGTGTCCAAAAGATCTAGTCCAAAAGATCTAGTCCAAAATTAGGTGCTAAAGCTATGCTCAACTTCCTCAGCTCATCATGGCTGCTTTCCATCATCCCGATTTTATCGGGACTCAAAGCCGCTGACGCCATTCTTCACCACGCACGGAAATTTTGAACGGATTTAAAAATGACTTTCCCTCACTGACTGGGGCGAAGTGATACCGTTGTGACTTGGGCTGCGCAGCAGTGCACAAACAGGTATCATTGAGCTGAGGGGTCAAGAGCTAAGCAGAAGACCTTGGGGAAAGTCTAGCGTTTTCGACCCTTTGGGGCAATGCCTGCGCGCCGTACTTAGTACTCTGGCAGGCGGGCCAAAGGGGCAAATGAATAAATTGAATTTTAACTTAACTTTCCTCACCTTTGCACCCACATGACCGCATCAACATCTAAAGACATTCGTCAGATCTCAAAGCAAGACCTTTTAGACTATTGCAGTTCCCAGGGACTTCCCTCCTTTCGTGCCAATCAAATGTGGGAATGGATTTGGAAAAAAGGAGTTACTCGTTTTGATGATATGCGGAATGTACCCAAAGATCTTCGATCAAAGTTGTCCGAAGACTTTCATTTTCAAGGTGTCGAACTCGATAAGGTTCAAAAATCCATGGATGGCACGATTAAAAGCAGACTAAAATTGCATGATGGTCACATGATTGAAGCTGTGTTAATACCTGTACCTAAAGACAAACGGTTCACAGTATGTGTTTCATCTCAGGTAGGTTGCAGCCTAAGTTGTAGTTTTTGTGCAACCGGAAAGATGAAGCGCATGCGCAATCTGGATCCAGCTGAAATCTACGACCAGGTCGTTATTGTCAACAAGCAATGCCAGGAACACTTTGACGCCAATTTGACCAATATCGTATTTATGGGTATGGGTGAACCTCTTCTGGCTTACAATAACGTATTGAAAGGCATCGAACATATCACATCAGAATACGGATTGCACATGTCTCCGCGACGCATCACAGTCAGTACCGTAGGTATCGAAAAGATGATTCGCAAATTGGCAGACGATGGTGTGCGATTCAATCTGGCCTTATCACTCCATGCTGCTATTGATGAAAAGCGTGATCAAATCATGCCTATCAATGAGACCAACAACCTGGATGCTCTTATGCTGGCCTTGAAATATTTTTATAACACCACAAATAATAGGATCAGCTACGAGTACATTGCGTTTGAAGGCTTCAATGATGGGATTGAAGATGCACGGGCGTTGTACCATTTATGTCGCGATTTCCCGGTTCGTATCAATATTATCGAATACAACCCTGTTGAGGGCGTGCCGTATGTCAAATCGCCCGAAGATCGTATCGATGCTTTTGCACGGTATCTTACTGATAAAGGTGTGATGGTTACCCTTCGAAGAAGCCGAGGAAAAGACATTGATGCTGCATGTGGACAGCTGGCGAACAAAGGATAGGTGAGTTCAAGGGTCAGGAGAGCTTAAGCTTAAGGTCTGATGCCTAATACCTAATGCCTAGTACCTAATACCTAATTAAATATATATTTAAAGACATATACACTACTCAAGGGTAAACCCTTACGGCGCAATTCTTGTATATTATTTAAATTTGTCACGCATAATGACTTGTATGAAATCTGTTCTTTTAACTTTTTGCCTTTGTGCCATTGCACTTATTCCTGGAAATGCCCAAAATCTGATTAAAGGTTTTGAATTTACGCCAGATGAATCTTTTACCACATTAGACGAAAATATTGAGGTATATCAATTGTATCGTATTGATATTAATAAAGAAGACATCCAGATAGAAGGTTCTTCCTCAATCGTTGTTTTGGACCTGGATGGTCGCATCTTCAACATGAATTTATATGAAGATAATATCACGACTTCAGTTGAGTACCAAAACAGACCTCATCTACTTGGTGGCTCTTTGAATACCGGCGGTATTGTAACCCTGACAATCAATGATGACTATATCAATGGCTACATCAGGACAGGCGACAATTACATTTATATTGAAAATTTAAGAAACATCGAAAAGGGTGTCACGGACAACTTATATGTTGTCTACAATGCCAATGATGTTATTGAAACCGGTGAACACATCTGTGGTGTACAGCTAACAGAAAGTAAAACCAATGAGTATCAGAATAAAATGATGCCAACGACGATGTGTAAGCTCATAGATTTTGCAATCGCTAACACCTATGATATGGTGACTGCTGAAGGCTCGGTCACAAATGTGATCAACCATAACCTGGCTGTGCTCAATAATGTGCAAACCAATTACAGATCAGAGTTCAATGCAAACTTAGAATTCGATGTCGTTGCACACTTTGTTCCTGCAACATCAGGGGCAGATCCATTTCCTTCTACAACCAATGCAAGCACACTTCTTAGTTTCTTTGATGGTTGGGGAGACGGTGGTGGAAATACATCATGTTCTCCTTGTGGTTTTGGTGTAAACTACAACCAGGCAAGCTTATGGACAGATAGAGACATCACTTTTAACGGAAATTCCGGAACTGTGGGATTGGCTCAAACGCCAGGTTGGCACCACGTACTTGAAAATTATACCAGTTCTGCTGCCAGTTTACAAGCCATGGTAAGCCATGAAAAAGGACATAATTATGCCGCTCTGCACGATCCATCGGGCTCAAATTTCATCATGGCACCATCGGTGACCATTACGCCCAACTGGTCCACTTCTTCTGTTAATGCTATTAATGGAAGGGTGTCAAGGCAAGGTTACTTATCCAACTGCTCAAC
>JABDJE010000245.1 GCA_013002625.1 Saprospiraceae bacterium
GCGCGAGACTTCAGGTTGATGAAGCAAGAATATCACATGACCAAATGACTCAATTGGCTAGAATACCAATAGATGTGACTCAATGTGATGAACTAACAGTATGCAATTCTTACTTTGAGAATAGTAATGCACCAACTGGATTGGTTCCACTTATTTCTGTTAACAATGCTACCAGCTTTGATATCTTTCAGAATATATTTGAAAAGATTAATTCCGATTTCGGCGCTATTAATATTATTAACAGCCCTACAGGAATAATCCGTAATAACTATTTTGATGATAATAAAATTGGAATAAAAGTATCCACTGATGCACTGGGTGCAGGCTTTGAATGCAATTTTCATGAAAATAGTGAGACTGCATGGAAGGTGGATAACAACACTCAACTTGGGCCACAAGGAATTCTTAATATACCTGCGAGGAATAAATTTTTATCAAGCAATAATTTGGATATAGAAAACCAGGATCAGTTTGAATTTAATTATTATTATGAAGATTTAAATGCAGACAGACCTACGCTAATGACTGCACCTGAGGTGAACTTGATTGAAGCAACTCCAATACCTGATATAATATGTTTTACTCAAAGTGAAATAATTGACGAGTGGTTGCAATGGGAGACCTGCGTGGATATTCGGGACGCTATTGATCTTGATAATTTAATTTGTCCTCATACAGGCTGTACCTATCATGTCCCGCCACCGCCTTCTCGAACATTGGACGAGATCCAGCAGCAACAAGGAGGTGGCCAGAGGATAGAAAATCAAAACTTGTTTAACGAAAAATTCGGTTTTATTTCAAAAGAAGAAATTACAAACAATGGAGCGTTTAGAATGTCACCAAATCCAGTCAACGATATAATTGAGATAACAATAAATCCTGAGTATATGGATGCACACTTTATAATTTATAATACCGTAGGCAAAAAAATGTTAGATGGCAGACTTGATAGTAGAATAAATAAAATATCTGTCGACCAATTACCAAGTGGAATTTATAATATTTCTATCTTATTCTCGGATGGAAAACCAAATGTTCATCAGTTTATAAAAATGTGATAAAGAAGAATATTTTCTTAATAATGATATGTTCAACTTCTGTTCTATTAAAAGGACAAGAGGATATCAATGCCTTGTATGAATTCGGTGGGTACTTACAACATAATGCCTATGCAATTACAGAATATGATTCAACAATCTATGTGGCGGGTCAGATGGTAACACCGGATTCAACTTATGAGCGTAATATTTTTATGGCAAGTTTTGATTTAGAGGGTAAGTTGTTAGATTTCGACTATTATAATGATTCATTACTTCAACTTTATTCTAATAATCTTTGTCGAGATATTTTAATAAATGAAGAATTGTTATTTGTACCGGCATCATCTTCAATTACCAGTGGTGTTGTCCTTGAATTCAATAAGGATTTAGATGGATTTGCCAATCAAATAAATTTCAGGAATCCAGAAACACCAGATATTAACAGTTCTCCTTTAAGCATAATTGAATATCCGAAGATGAAATTTACTATAACAGGAATTTCATTTACAGGCCAACATGGGCGAAGTTCTTTACTGGGAACAAAACCCTTTAATGGAGTTGATTCAATTACGATTCGAGTATATGAAGCTGAGGGACAAGCTATAAATCCAGCAAAACTATTGAGAATAGGAGAGGACCTGATAATAATAGGCAACGGTTGGGAGGAAGATATTGAAAACGATACAATTTATTTTGGATTGGTAATACAAAAATTTGATTCCACATTCCAAAAGATTGATGAACGATTTTACAAGGAATATTCACACTTCGGAAGTATAATGGATGGGGTTATTACTGACAATAATGAAATCTATTTGGTGGTCTCAGAAGCCGAAATTGAATATCAATACGAGCCCTTTTTTGATATCAGAATTTACCAACGACCCAATATTGTCAAAATTGATTCTAATTTGAATATGGTCTGGGCTAAACCGATTGGAAGCGAAGAATTTAAAGAAAACCCAGACTTTGTATTTAGCATTGTCAAATCACATTTTAATAATCAATTCATTGTAGCAGGGTATAAACCAGGTACAGATATTCCGAGGAATGAAGGCATTATAGCAAAACTTGATGCTAATGGAGATACTATGTGGTACCGGAACTACACTTCGCCCTACCCCTTGAATGATCGTATCTATGATATAATATCCACATCAGATGGATATTATATGGCATGCGGGAACCGCTTAGGTAGCCTTCCAGATGATCCTTATACCACTAACTCTCAAATGTGGCTTTTCAAGTTTGATGACGAAGGCCATATTGTAGTTAAGGATACAACGACTTTGATTACAAGCATAGATTTTCCTGAAGTTCGAATATTCCCAAACCCAAGTACTGAAATTCTATATATAGAACAGGATCGCACTCATGGCTTGGATTTTTTTCTATACAATGGCTCAGGTACTCTGTTGACTTCAATATTGGATACAAGATCATTTCATACCTATGTGATTACATTAAGTGAATATCCATCTGGAATATATTACCTCCATCTTGTCGATTCGAAGCGCGGTCTTCAAAGGGTGGAAAAAGTTATAGTGCATTAAGCACTAATAAAATCCATGGCTATTAATAATCCTGTACCTAAAAGAATGATTTGATTGAAAGAATATCGAACAATCGAAGATGCTGACTTCCCGTGAGCGTAATAGTCAGTACCCGAACCCCGTAACTTGCATCTTGTAACTTGTAACCTAACGCCTAATACCTAAACACATCTCCCCCATGATGCACTTCAACACTTGAGGCATTTTCACTGTTCTCTACCCTTCCGATAACCTGTGCTTCAATATTAAAGGATCGTGCGATATCAATTAAGGCTTGTGCAGTTGTTTCATCTGTATACACCTCCAATCGCGTTCCCATATTGAATACCTGAAACATTTCAGAGTTGCTGGTGCCGGATTCTTGTTGAATGATATTGAATAGCGGTGGAATGGGCAATAAATTATCTTTTACAATGCGCTTATTGGAAGTGAATTTCTTAACCTTGGTATGTGCACCCCCTGTATTGTGAATAATACCATGTATTGCCGATCTATGATTATCAATAATCTTTTTAAGCAATGGTAGGAATGTGCGTGTAGGCGATAAAACCAATTTACCTAAATCGATTTCATCTTCCCCAATCGAAATTTTCTCGGTTAAGCTTTTACTGCCTGAATAAATTAAATCCTCTGGTGTATTCGAATCATAACTGTCAATATATTTCTCTCGATAAGCAGATCCGAAAACATCATGGCGTGCAGAAGTCAGTCCGTTGCTGCCCATACCACCATTGTAAGCTTTTTCGTAACTGGCTTTGCCATATGAAGCAAATCCAACGATCACATTGCCTTCCTGTATATTGTTAACAATAAGATCTTCTTTATTTAAGCGTGCAAAAGCTGTATACCCCACATCTATCGACCTTACAATATCACCAACATCTGCAGTCTCACCACCCGCATTATGAATACCTACACCGAAATCAGCCATTCTTTCAATAAAGCTTTGACAACTTTTGATAATTGTAGCTATAACTTCTCCTGAAATCAGGTTTTTATTGCGACCAATTGTTGATGATAACAAAATATTATCCATAGCGCCTACACAGGCCATATCATCAAGATTCATTACAATGGCATCTTGTGCAATGCCCTCCCACACACTTAGGTCACCTGTTTCTTTCCAATAGATATAAGCCAAACTTGTCTTCGTACCTGCAGTATCCGCATGCATAATATTGACAAATTGATTATCTCCGGCTACAATATCAGGTAAGATTTTACAAAAAGCCGTTGGATAAAGCCCTTTATCAAGGTTTTTTATGGCATCGTGGACTTCAGATTTTGAAGCTGAAACACCTCTCAAGGCGTATCTTTTAGGGTCTGACATGTATAAATGTGTGTTTTAAGGTCTTAAATCGCAGCAAAAATCATATAAAAAAGAGAGATCAGCGTTTTTTTTTACTTTTTTTTAGAAAAAATCAATATTCAGGCAGCGGAATGCAACGCATGAGGGTCATATATACAGTCGATCGAATTTTTTCGATTGAACTAAGTTTAACTGATTTTTTAAATATTGCCCTGTTATAAGAGGTTGTCATACGCGCAGCCTCTTTTTTTTTGCCCCTCAGATAAACAAATTCTTCTATTTCTTATTCTACATTTGCTCTATGCAAGTAAAAGCCATAGATATTGATCATATTCCCCAGATTGGTTTCAAAGACAGGAACTACATCAAAGGAATGCCAGGTCTTGAATCATTTATTCAATACCCCTTTGAATATGATGCTTTTAAAGATGTAATTAAAGGCCGTAAATCCTATCCTGTTGATCGCAACACGCTGGTCGAAGTCCTAACTGATAATTATAAAGGAGTTGAATCAAGCGAAAAAACGCAAATCAATATCAATTCTTTAAAGGACCTAAACAGCTTTACCGTAATTACAGCACACCAGCCAAGTCTGATGACTGGGCCACTTTACTATGTGTATAAAATACTCAGCGCTGTCAAACTTGCAGAAGCGTTAAATAAAGACCATTCCGATATCCATGTAGTTCCATTATTTATTATTGGAGGTGAGGATCATGATTTTGATGAAATCAACCACCTGCATCTATTTAATAAAAGAATAGCCTGGGAGAACACTGGAAAGGGTTCGGTAGGTCAATTGGATACTGAAGGCATTGAACAAGTTCTTGATGCCTGTCTTAACATTCTGGGAGAGCGATCCAAGGCAAAGGACGACCTTCAACATTTGAAAACTGTACTCCCTGCCTGTAAAAACTATGGAGAGTTCGCTTTCAAATTAACCCATTATTTATTCGATCACCTGGGCTTGGTCATTTTACAAATGGATAATGCAAAGTTGAAGTCTAATTTCAAAGAGATTATCAAACAAGAGATTATTTCAAGGCCAAGCCAAAAGTTAATTGAAGCAGCCCAGGATGAGTTAAATGCTATCGATTTTTCGCCACAAGCCCATGCCAGGGAAATCAATTTCTTCTATCGTGGCCAGGACTTCAGGTCACGCATCATTCTTGAAGATAATATATACAAAGTGCTGGATTCTAATATCAGTTGGACCGAAGAGGAATTAATATCTGAAATAGACTCCAATCCTCAAAATTTCAGTCCGAATGTTGTAATGCGCCCGCTATTTCAGGAATTCACATTGCCTAATCTGGCCTATATCGGTGGCGGTGGTGAAATTGCATATTGGCTTGAGCGTAAAACTCAGTTTGCCCATTTCAACATCCACTTTCCAATGCTGGTGCGCCGTACATCGGCACTCTTTTTAAATGAACGCTCGATGAGTCAGATTGAAGAACTTGGATTGTCTGTAGAGCATTTGTTTATGGAAAAGCATAGTCTGATAAAGTACTACCTCTCTATATCCGAAGCGCCAGATTATAAACTGGATGCTTTTGTAGATGATATCGAAACTGTATTCCGTCAATTATCACATAAAATAGAAAGCATCGATAAGTCCTTGCTCAAAACGGCAAAATCAGAGATGGTTAAGGCTCAAAAGAGTATTGAATATCTGGAGTCAAAAGTGAAGAAATCTGTAAAGCAACGTGAAGAAGTCAATCTGAAAAGATTAGAAAGACTTGTTGCCCAACTTATTCCAGAAGGCAAACTCCAGGAACGCTATTCAAATATTTGGGAGTATATTTCAAGACATGACAAATCCCTGATAGATGAGATACTACCCTATTGTGATCCTTTCGAAAAAAATGTGAAACTGTTTATTTCGTAGTACGCGCAGGCATAAGAATAGATAACAAATCTGCTATTTTATCCTTCAAATTTTTCCTGTCAACTATAAAATCAAGGAAGCCGTGTTCCAATAAGAATTCTGAACTCTGAAATCCTTCAGGTAGATCACGCTTGATTGTTTCTTTGATCACCCTGGGACCAGCAAAACCAATCAATGCACCCGGTTCTGAAAAGTTTATATCACCCAACATCGCAAATGAGGCTGTGACTCCCCCCGTGGTTGGATCAGTTAGAAATGAAAAATAAGGGATACCCGCCTTATCCAATTGTGATAATTTGGCAGAAGTCTTAGCTAATTGCATCAATGAAAAAGCAGATTCCATCATTCTGGCGCCACCTGATTTTGAAATGATCATTAATGGCACTTTATTGTCCAAACAAAAGTCCACAGAACGCGCAATTTTCTCACCCACAACAGACCCCATGGATCCTCCAATAAAACTAAAGTCCATGGCAGCAATGCATAATGGGTTTCTGCTAACCTTACCTACAGCTACAGTCATTGCTTCATCCAGATCCGTTTTTTCTCTGGCCTGCTCTAGTCTTTGGTTATAGGGCTTTAGGTCTGTAAATTCAAGGAAGTCTTTTGAGCGAAGGTCTTGAAACAAGAGTTCATACTTACCATCATAAATAAGCTCAAAATAATCGTAGGAGCCTATACGCGTATGATAATCACATTTTGGACAGATATAAAAATTCTCTCTTAATTCCTTAACCGTAATGGTTTCGTTACACTTCTTGCATTTATACCACAAACCATCAGGTGCTTCCTTCTTGTTTTTGGTTGCTGTCTGTATACCATCCTTAAATCTTTTAAACCAACCCATGGTAAAGTTTTAGACTTCGTAAGATATTTTAACTATTGCAAATTCGCAGCGATAAAGTTATGAGTAAAGAAAGACTTAACAAATGAATATTTGTCATTTTATGTGCAATGCGCCTAAAAGGTATCACAAACTACTCATTATCAACGCCTTGTGAAATTTTTTTATTTCTTTTATAGCGGTACGACTTCACATAGTCGATGAGCTCTTTAACCTTGGCTGGATCAGTGTCTGGATAGACACCGTGACCAAGATTAAAAATATGTTGGCCACCCAAGGCATTGATGATAGAACGCGCTTTTGAGGTGATCAAATCCATTGATCCGTATAGTACACATGGGTCCATATTCCCCTGAACAATAACCTCCTGACCAAATTGGCTTCTGAATCGCGTTGGATCCATAGTCCAGTCTAATCCTACGACATTGGAGTTAAGATCTATGAGCTCTTCCATTGAGAAATATGCACCTCTTGAAAAGACAATCACAGGTACCTCGTTGATGGCATTCACAATTCTCCTGAGATATGGAATGGCGTATACATTGTATAAATCTGCATTCAGTAATCCTGCCCAAGAATCAAATACTTGTACCACATCAACCCCTGCAGCAATTTTATTTTTTAAATAATGGATAATTGATTCTGTAATCTTATCCAACAACTGGTGCGAAGCGCGCGGAGATTGATAAAGCATCTTTTTTGCCTTCGAAAAAGTTTTTGAGCCCTGCCCTTCAATCATATACGAGAACAAGGTCCATGGCGCTCCAGCAAATCCAATTAAGGGAACACGTCCTGCCAGTTTTTTCTTGGTCACCTTTATAGCTTCATATACATAATCCAGCTCCTCTGCGGCTTTCTGACCTTGAATGAGATTTTCAATATCAGTTTCTGATTCAATTGTCCTGGGAAAAATCGGCCCTTTTTTCTCCACCAACTTATAGGGTAAACCCATCGCTTCCGGTATAACAAGGATATCTGAAAAGAGGATCGCGGCATCAACACCCAGTATGTCAACCGGTTGAACCGTTACTTCAGCTGCCAATTCGGGATTTCTAACCAATGCCACAAAGTTCTCAACAGAAGCTCTGACCTCCCTGTATTCGGGCAATATTCGACCAGCTTGCCGCATTAACCAAATTGGCGGTCTATCAACCTTTTCACCATTAATTGTCCTAAGAAGTAATTTATTCGTACTCACATATTTAAATTAGCTGCACAAAATATAGAATGCAGAATAATAAACTCAATATTGGCCTAATTGGTTATGGAAAAATGGGAAAAATTATCGGTGAAATGGCTGAATCGAAAGGACATCGAATTTTGCTCAAAACTTCATCGCAGAATCCTATTGAAAAAAACATCGATCTATTGAAAGATCTGGATGTTGCCATTGAATTCACTTCACCGGAAATAGCGGTGCATAATCTTGAAGTACTCGCTCAAAACCATGTTACAACAGTATGCGGAAGTACTGCCTGGCTGGAGCATTATGATAGAATCTGTAAAATGTACACATCGAATGATGCGGGATTTCTGTACGCCTCAAATTTTAGTATCGGTGTAAATATATTTTTCGCATTGAATACATATCTAGCTAAAATGATGAATGGTTTTGAAGACTACAATGTGTCCATGCATGAAAGTCATCACATCGAAAAAAAGGATGCACCAAGTGGAACTGCCGTGACTTTGGCGGAACAGATACTTGAAAATGTAGAGCGAAAGACGTCTTGGCATCTCGACTCAGCTGACAAAACTGGTATCTCTGTCAAAGCAACCAGAGAAGCTGATGTCAAAGGATTACATGAAGTCTTTTACACAAATGATATCGACCAAATTACAATCAGACATGAAGCATTCAATAGAAAAGGATTTGCCTCAGGTGCCTTGATGGCTGCAGAATGGATATCGGGCAAAAAGGGCGTGTACTCAATGAATGATATCTTGAACATATAATCCGGCAGGTTCCCATTATGTGTATTAAAAAATACCCCTGAGAATTAAGACCCATAAACTGCCTTTACTATTGTACTACTATTCTCCTTGTAGTCTTTTGTTCAGATGAAAGCAAGTTGAGAATATAAATTCCACTTTCTAATTCCTGAACTTCAACTTGTTTACCCTTTCCTCGCTTAATCATTTTACCGCTGATGTCAATGAGTTGCCACTCAATGGAAGAACTTAGCTTAGATTGAATATTTATAAATGCATCAGCTGGATTTGGATAAACCTGAATGTCATCAGCTATGAGATTATCCGAAGTTGATACCGACGGTTCAATAAGGTTTGCGCGAAATGCACCATTTCCATGGGTAGCAAGCCAAACAGTCCTATCAGAAGGAGAGATTGTCAAATCCATCGCAATCATTGCTTGTGGTGCGCCTGTCTGCATGGCCTCCCATGTGTCGCCTTCATTTTCGGTAACGTAGACCCCCAGATCATTGCCGTAGTAAATAATTTCTGGATGCATCGGGTCGATGGCAATTGCGTTACCTGGAACATCAGGTAGATTTAAATCTATCGCTTTCCACGAAAGCCCGTAGTCTGTTGTTTTGTATAAATGTTGCGTTCCGAAACCACCGAATGCAACATAGGCTATAGCGGGATCCCGCGGATCCACTGCAATATCATTCGGTATTCGATCAGGTAAGCCAGTATTGGCTTCTGAAAAGGAATTCCCGCCATCTAGACTTACATGCAAACTGGAAGGTATACCGCTAATTCCAACAGTTCCTACGTATACCACATCTGTAGTGGCCGAAGACATGCCCATGCAAAATATTGGCGTATTATTGATGGGTGAATTTCCATTGACAGTTTCCCAGGTGATTCCTGTGTCCTCAGATTTATACACATATACGCCTCCTGCATACATGATATTTGGATCTGCCTCCGAAATGAGATATGGGCTGATAAAGAGAGGATTTTCACCTGGAGAAAAAGTAAGATCGATAGGTTGGAAGCTCAGCCCATTGTTAGTAGATCTAAGAATACTCAATCCCTGATATGAACCGAAAACAATATTATTATCATCTTGGTTAATGGCTGACCAACTGCCATCTCCTCCTATTACACGTGTCCATTCAGGATTACCTCTGAACACTACCGTACTGTTGTCCTGTAAGCCACCAAGGGCAAATGAAGGATTGGCGTTTGACACCGAGAATCCATTGTAAAACTGCGTACTTTGATATCCACCATTTGCACTTCTGAAGGTTGCGCCATTATCATAAGAAAGGAAGACACCACCATCATTTCCAAAAAGGACTAGGCTGTCTATATTAGGATGGTACATGACGAAATGGTGGTCTGAATGCGAATAATTTGCTGGACCATCAGGTTCATCTATTTCCGGAGTACCGAATGCTACGCCGCCGGAGCTCATTCTATCGAGCTTATTCCCACCATCATTACTACGCCAGATATCGATACCCACACAGATTATTTTATCCGGATCCGTAGGATGAACTGCAATGTCATGAGAAAACCAGCCTTGCCATCTTGAATAGTCGCTGGTATTTCTTTCGGTCCAGCTTTGTCCGCCATCTGTTGACGCAAGCAGCCACGTTGCACCGTCATTAAATCCAAATCCATTTCCGATCGACGCATAGAGTTTCTCTGGATCTGAGTTACTGCGTGCCAGTAAAATTTTACCATTGAAATTTGATGGAATATCTCCTGTTGCACTTCGCCAGCTGGTGCCCCCATCAGTCGTAAAGTATATGCCCTTGCCCGGCGTCCCAAAATTACCACAGCCGACAACAAGTTTATCTGGATTGTCGGGATCCACTTCCACATCCGTGCACATGATAGCGTCTAATACTTTAATCCAACTGTTGCCGGAATTGACAGACTTATACACACCTTCAGTTGTAGCTGCATAGACAATATTGGGTGCGGACTGTGACACTTTGATCATCCAGACTCCTTGTTGTTGATTGTACGACCAATCAAGACTCTTGGACCAGCTTTGTCCGCCGTCATCAGATTTTAATATACCTACTCCATAAGATCCACGCGTACTTCTAAAAGCGGCATCGGTGCCTGCATTGGCGTAATTATATACTTCTCCTGTACCTATATACATTGTAGTACTGTCACCAGGTGCAAACTCAATGGTGCTGACACCTAATATTGGAAAACCTGTGGACACATATTCCCAACTTTGACCAAGCCCAAGGTTACGACTGCGCCATAGTCCGCCACTTGCAGAACCTGCATAGATTGTATGGTCATCCTGAGGATTGACAGCAATAGTTAAGGTTCGACCAGCAGTATTCAATGGCCCCACCGCTTCCCAGGTATCATTGCTTTTAAAAGCGCTGTTATCACGGTAATATTTCTTATGAAATTCAAACCCTTCTACATATCCTTTTGAGGGTATATCTGTATTGGGATATGAACGGACATAGGAAAATAAATCCAATGCCTTAAAAGATCCCGGGATGTATGATGCTTCCTCTGGTTTGTCATTCTCGTGTAGAAAGATTAACACCATCAAGGCACAAAACAGAATACCCAGAACATTTTTCATCTCGCAAAATTTTAATATGAATATACTAAATGCATGAGTTGCCTTTTTTGTAATCAGTTCGAAATGTCTTTAGATACAAATGAAAAAGGGGACAACCAATTGGAAGTCCCCTTATTATATTGTTATGATCTTCGAATTATTCGCCGCCCTGTAAAGCTTCTATTCTCGCTTTATAAGACTCAGATTTTTCAAGATCGTTCAATCTTGCAAAAATTTCTTTGAGTGCAATGAGTGTATTCATATCATTACCATCCATTTTCTCAGCCTTTTCAAAATAAGGTAACGCTTGTTCGAACAATGCATCCATTTCTGCTTTTGTGGCATCGTATTTTTTCATACCTGCTACAGATAGGTCAGCTGCTAAATCGTTGAGTGCTTCCACATAGGTCGCAGCTTTGTTATAGTACAACGCTCCCACACTATAAGTAGCATCAAAATTGGTATCATCTTTAGCAAGGACCTGATTGTAATAATCTAGGGCCTTATCAAAATATTCAACAGCTTTTTCTTCATCACCTGCTTCACGTGATTGTTGGTGCAATTGATCATATACACTTCCCAATGTTGTGTAGATGGATATATTATCTGGTTCCTTCTCAATAGCCAGTTCCAGTTTAGATATCAATACATCCAATTTACCTTGCTTGAGGTAAAAGTTTATTTCAGCAAATAAAAGCCCAGTATCATCAGGGAATTTACTCCTTCCTTTTTCAAGGTACATGGTAGCTTTATCGGCATCGCTGTCTGCGTGAATGGTAAATAGAGCCTCATAGATAAAAGGTTCTTCTTTACCCATTTCATCCAGTTTTACAAGATATGGGCCAGTTTCCTCAAACTTTTGACTGTAATATCCGCTAACCGCAGTAAAGAAGTATTGATCGCTCAATAACTGTCCTTCTGCAAGGCGGCTTGTCTTACCCATTTCATTCATCAGGTCATAGGCTTTGATACTTGTAGAAAAGTTATCAAAGGCCGTAGCATAATCCTGTACCTGATAGGCAAAAATGGCAAAGTTGTTAAGATGAGACTCATTTTCTATCACAGAATTCTCGATAGCCTTCAATTCATTTTTCTTGGTCGTTAAAGAAGCGGCTTTATCAAAAGCCTTAAAGGCTTTTATTGCAGCGTTTTCAGAAGCAAGTTGATAATTTGGATCAATGGTCTTTCTTTTAAATTCTGCGTTAGCTACTTCATTCAGTACCTCACCTTTGGCAATCCAGTTTTTTGCAACACTCGCAAATTCTTCATTCGAGAATGCAGACTTAATCAGATTCATACCTTCATTGAGGTCACCAACTTTTGTTTCATCTGAAACAAATTTTCTTAAGCTTTTTTCGCCTGCTTTGAAGTCCTTGCCTGGATCTTGTGCTATTGCCGCACCTGATATAAATATTCCAAATAATAGGAATGCAATACATTTTTTCATTTACTAGTTGTTTTAGTCTATAGTATATACAAATTTAGTGTTTTAATTAGTCCTTAAAAAACGTTAATGTTTTCTTGGACAAAAGTTAATTAGCACTATTCTTCCTCATCTGACTCATCCATTCGTACGACGCCGACGTCTCCAATAGCATCTCCTTCATCCAGTCGGATAACTTTGACACCTTGCGTAGCACGCCCCATTACGCGTATATCAGATACTTTCATGCGTATAACAATACCGTTTTTTGTTGTAATCAACAAGTTATCTAATTCATTTACGCTTTTTATGGCCTTTACTTCGCCTGTCTTTTCTGTAAGCTGCATGTTTTTCATACCCTTACCACCTCTGTTGATGAGCGTGTATTCATCGATAGCTGACCGCTTACCATATCCATTGTCTGATATCACAAGTAAAGTCTTATCATCTTCTCCTGGATTTTCTATAATCATACCAATGATTTCATCTCCGCCGTCCAGATCGATTTTCATGCCTCTGACACCCGCTGCACTTCTACCCATCTCTCTCACTTTAGATTCATTGAATCGGATAGCACGTCCAAATTTATTGGCCAACATGATATTCATATTACCATCGGTCAGTTTAGCCTCCAGCAATTGATCTTCATCTCGAATTGTAATGGCATTTATACCATTAACCCGTGGTCTTGAATAAGCTTCTACCGAAGTCTTTTTAATCACACCATTTTTCGTAGCAAAGACGATATAATTATTATTGATGTATTCCTCATCTTTTAAATCTTCGATCAGTATATAGGCTTTTACCTTATCGTCTTTTGGCAGGTTGATTACGTTTTGTATTACCCTTCCCTGTGATGTCTTGGACCCTTCAGGAATTTCAAATACACGCAACCAAAAACAACGTCCTCTTTCTGTGAATAAAAGCAAATAGTTGTGGTTATGCGCTACGAACAAATGTTCCAGATAATCTTCATTTCTGGTTTTACTTCCTTTTGAGCCACGACCACCACGTCCCTGAACTTTGTATTCTTTGGAGCTGGTACGTTTGATATATCCCAGATGAGAAATGGTTACAACCACTTTTTCATTAGGAATCATATCCTCAATATTGATTTCACCATCTGCAAAGGTGATATCTGTTCGGCGCTCATCTCCGTAACGTTCCTTAAGTTCGGTTAACTCTTCTGTGATAATTTGCCGTTGTCTCGCTTCGCTTGAAAGAATATCTTTCAAATCTGCAATGATGGCCATTAACTCATCATACTCTTCGCGCAACTTGGTCATTTCCAGGCTAACCAGCTTTTGAAGACGCATATCCAGAATTGCCTTTGATTGAATCTCTGATAGATCCAAAGCAGCCATCAAATTCTGTTTGGCTTCATCGACAGTTTTAGAACCTCTGATAATTTTGATGACTTCATCAATGTTATCAATAGCCTTTATGAGACCTTCGAGTATATGCGCTCTTTCCTCAGCCTTATTTAAATCGAATTGGGTCCGTCTGACAATGACCTCCAATCTGAATTTGATAAACTCTTCAAGCTGCTGCTTTAAGTTCAGTTGGACAGGCCTGCCGTTTACAAGGGCAATATTATTTACACCATAAGAACTTTGGAGTGGTGTATATTTAAATAAGTTACTTAATACTACTTTACCCAGTGCATCCCGTTTGATATCAACGACAATTCTCAAACCATTTCTGTCAGACTCATCGCGTATATCGCTGATACCGTCGATCCGTTCGCTGTTTACCAGATCGGCAATCTTCATTACTAAAGTTGCTTTATTAACCTGGTAAGGGATTTCAGAAATAATTATAGACTCTTTATCGTTTTTACCGACTTCAATTTCTGCTCTACCTCTTACAACCACACGTCCTCTTCCGGTCTCGAAAGCTTCTCTTACACCGTCGATACCATAAATGATGCCGCCAGTTGGGAAATCCGGTGCCTTGATGTATTCCATCAATTCTTCTACAGTAATATCTGGATTTGCTACAGTAGCAATAGTTCCATCAATCACCTCTCGAAGGTTGTGCGGCAACATATTGGTTGCCATACCTACAGCGATACCAGAGGCACCGTTAACGAGAAGGTTAGGATATTTTGCTGGAAGGACTGTAGGTTCTTTGAGTGAATCATCAAAATTCAATTTAAAGTCTACAGTATCCTTTTTTATATCATCAAGCAACTCATCACTGAGGCGTTCAAGTCTGGCTTCGGTGTAACGCATGGCTGCAGGACTATCGCCATCCATTGATCCTTTGTTTCCCTGAATTTGCACAAGGGGATAACGCATGGACCAGGGTTGGCCCAGACGGATCATTGCATCATAAACCGAAGAATCACCGTGTGGGTGATACTTACCTAAAACTTCTCCAACTACTCTAGCTGACTTCTTATAGGACTTGTTATATCGCAAGCCCAAATCATCCATTCCATAAAGAATCCTCCGGTGAACAGGTTTTAATCCATCCCGCACATCAGGAAGCGCACGCGATACAATTACAGACATAGAATAATCTATGTACGCCGACTTCATCTGGTCTTCAATATTAACAGGTACAATTCGCTGATTTTCTGCCATTTATATATTATAATTCTATTTTTAAAACAGTGCGCAAATATAAAGAATAATGCCCAATTAACCTATTTAAAATTGGCTAGTTTTGAACCTTATAGCTACATATTTATTAGGTTTGTGTTTGAATTAATAAACGGGTAATTTTCGATTGAATTGATACCCAACAAATTAGCTGATTTGGAAGAGAAAATTGTCAAACCATATGAGAAGGAAGGCTCGAAAAAAGAGCAGGTTACGACCATGTTCGACAAGATTGCACCCAAGTACGATCTTTTGAATCGATTCCTTTCACTGGGCATTGACCGAACATGGCGTGTTAAAGCCATTTCAAAATTAAATAAAGGCGAACATAAGGTTATACTTGACGTTGCCACCGGTACCGCTGATATGATCTTGGAGATGCACAAGCAATTGGATTTGAAGCAAGTGATAGGCATGGATATCTCTTCAGAAATGATCAATTACGGGCAAAAGAAAATTGATAAAGCTGAGCTAAAGGATATTGTAACACTTGAGGTGGGCGACAGCGAAGCTATGCGATATTCTAATGATTTCTTCGATGCAGCGACCGTTGCCTTTGGGGTTAGAAATTTTGGCAATCTGGAAAAAGGCTTGCAAGAGATGCACCGTGTCATTAAGCCAGGAGGCAAAATTGTAATTCTTGAATTTTCAAGGCCGATATATTTTCCTTTTAAGCAACTGTTTAATATTTATTTCAAATATATCTTGCCATTCATAGGTAGGAAAACATCCAAAGACAAGAAGGCATACAACTACTTGTATGAATCGGTGCAAGCTTTTCCAGATTATGATAATTTTGCAAACATACTAGAACGGATAGGATTTCGTTCAGTAGAATGGAAACCGTTGAGTTTAGGCATATGCACAATATACACTGGCGTCAAATAATCTTCTTTGCTTTACTGATCACTTCAACAACACTTAGTGCTCAGGTTCGTCCAAAAGGCAACTACAACTATTGGGACTTTCAAAAGAAGCCATTCTATTTTGGTTTGACCTTAGGTACCCATTCGACCGGATACCTTGTTGAAAAGTCGCGTGCCTTTACACAGACAGATTCAATCCGGGTCATTACAGGCCTAGATAAGCCAGGCCTTAATGTAAATATTATCACAAACTTGAAAATCGGAGAATACTTCGACTTCAGATTCATCCCTGGATTTGCATTCTCAGAACGCCGATTTAGGTTCAGTTCACCTACCGGTGTAGTGTCCGAGAAAAAAATAGAATCCGTATTTCTTGAAATACCACTCCTCCTTAGATTTAAATCGGCTCCGTATAAAGACAAACGGCTTTTTGTGGTAGGAGGGCTGAAATACTCCTATGATGTTGCCAGCAATTCCAGTGTCCGTCAGGAACAAGGTAAAAATCTCATTCAAATTGCACCCCATGATTTTCAGTTTGAGGTCGGAGCTGGCATGCAATTTTTCTTTCCATTCTTTATATTCTCACCTGAGATTAAGTATTCCCAAGGAATTGGCAATATTCACATTTTTAATGGTTTCTTAGAAGAGTCTACCCTTCTGGACAGGGTCTTGTCCAGAACATTGTCTATTTCGTTTCATTTCGAGGGATGATTGTCAATGATTGAATTGTTGAATGATTGAGTGATTGAATGATTGAATGATTGAGTGATTGAATGATTGAGTGATTGAATTATTGAATTATTGAATTATTGAATTATTGAAGGAATGAAATCAAACGCAATCATTCTCTCAATCAAATATGCTCTCATTACAGACAAGCACAAGACTGCTCTACGTGTTTTATGATATCCGGAAAAAATGCATTGAATAGAACCTGAATCTTATCGCGGTTTTCACGCACATCCAAAAGGGCTGATTCAAAATTAGAATTAAAGCGGGCCCTGCGATCCATCCACCGCAATGAAGACAGCATACGATTTTCATTGGAGTAAGCCATTAAAAAATCATTAGCGATCATTTCATCCAACCTCATATTGAGTTTGACCGGCAGTTCAGACCGACGATCTAGGAGTATTTCATAGATTAATTGAGCAAAATCATTTAATGAACTCCCAGCATAGTCATCCCAATTAATGGACAGATAATGATCCCAAATCAAATCCACAACCACTGGCGCATATTTTGCATGACGCGGACGCAACATGGCACGTAATGCTAATGATGCAGGATGTGTATCTGTATAACTGTCAATTACTCTGTGTAAATGAATACCCTCCATGATTTCTCCTGAATAATTATTGATCTCATCCCTTCTGAGAAAGTCAGTCATGAAGTTGCCAAGTAAGACATCTTCATTGGTACATGATAAAAAACAATGTGCGAGATAATTCATCTAAAAACTAAGTGTGAATAGTGTGTACAAAGCGTTTATATTTGCGCTCAAATTTATAACAATATGCCACTATACTGCGGAATTGTCGGATTGCCTAACGTCGGAAAATCAACATTGTTCAATGCACTGACCTCAGCAAAAGCACTTGCAGCGAATTATCCGTTTGCCACAAAAGAACCCAATGTGGGTGTTATCACCGTTCCTGATGAAAGATTAACCAAACTGGCTGAATTGGTACAACCTCAAAAAGTAGTGCCCACAACCGTTGAAATAGTAGATATCGCCGGATTGATCAAAGGCGCCAGCCAGGGAGAGGGATTAGGTAATCAGTTTTTGGCCAATATTAGAGAAGTGGATGCCATTGCGCATGTGGTACGATGTTTTGAAAATGAGAATATTGTGCACGTAGATGGATCAATCGATCCAGTCAGGGATAAAGATATCATCGATACCGAATTGATTCTGAAAGATCTTGAAACGCTTGAAAAAAGACTTGAGAAATTAAAGAAGCAAGCCAAAACCGGAAAAGCTGCAGATGTTAAAATGGTTGAAATTGCAGAACACATTATCAAAGAACTTGAAAGCGGAAAATCAGCCCGCGCGCTTGACTTGGACGACGATGGTAACCAACTCGTCAAAGAGCTGATGTTGCTTACTGCCAAGCCAATTCTATATGTATGCAATGTCGACGAAAACAGTGTCACGACCGGTAATGATCATACTCAAAGGTTCATGGAACATGTCAAGGATGAAAATGCTGAAGTAATTTTGATCTGTGCCGGAATTGAAGAAGAGATTGCACAATTGGAAGACTATGAAGAGAAATTGCTTTTCGTCAGCGAAATGGGACTCAACGAACCGGGAACCAACCGCGTCATTCGTTCGTGTTATAAGTTGCTGGATCTGATTACTTATTTCACAGCAGGTGAAAAAGAAGTGCGTGCATGGACCGTTCGCAAGGGTTCAAAAGCACCTCAGGCGGCAGGTGTGATTCACACAGATTTCGAAAAAGGATTTATCAGAGCAGAGGTAATCAAGTACAATGACTATGTAGAACATGGTTCTGAAAGTGCTGTAAAAGAAGTGGGAAAACTCAGTGTCGAAGGCAAGGAATATATTGTGAAAGACGGCGATGTCATGCACTTCAGATTTAATGTATAGCTTAGGTCGAAGTTAATGGTAAAAGTATTAGGTTGAAGTCAGAAACTTCAACCTAATATTTCTTTTAAAAGATTATACCAACAGACAAGGTTGATCTTACAAAATAGATGCCTTCATCAGTAAAATCAGACATTTCGGTAAAGTCATTTTGACCATCTGATTCAATGAAAAGCATTGTATTTCCGACTGGAATTTTCACACCGATCCCAATATCTGAACCAATCTCTGTACTGTGTAAATCGTCTTTGACGTCATCGCCATCAATATCTGCGGACATCAAGAAACCAATGTAGGGTCCAAAATGCAAGTACCATCTTTTCCGCTTCCCAAAATGCCAATTAGCCATCAACGGAACGGTAATATAACTTGCATTAAATTTTGAATCATTTATGTCATCCTTTGATCCTTTAGGGTCAAAATTTAATCTTCCACGAAGACTCCATGTACTGGATAAATAATAATCGAATCCGACGCCGAATCCTATATTATATAATGTAGTAGTTTCCTCCACTGGCGTGAAGCCATTCTCACTAGCAAACCCGGAAAATAATCCAACATAAGCGTGCCATTCTGAATCACCTTTCTCAGGATAAGAAACAACAGTTTCAGTATCAGCTTGTGCATTCATACTTGCTATCATACAGATAGAAAGTAACGCACATAAAATCGTTTTCATATATCTAATTATTTGTTTATGCCTTTGCGTAAGTCACTTCCTTTACCGCTTTGATAACCTTAGCCGGATTAGGCAGGTACTCTTCAACAAAGGTTGGTTCATACGATAGGGATGTGTCAGCCGAATTCACTCGTGTTACGGGTGCATCCAGGTAGTCAAAGGCATACTTTTGAATCTCATATGCTACTTCAGCACTGACGCCTGAAAAAGGCCATGCTTCATCCACCACAACAAGACGATTGGTTTTCTTAACCGAATCAACGATGGTCTTGTGATCAAGTGGTCTGATTGTCCTCAGGTCAATTACTTCAGCTGAAATACCTTCTTTTGCCAACTCTTCAGCGGCATTCTGAGCCACAATCATCATCTTATTATAAGATACAATTGTAACATCCGTTCCTTCTCTTCTAACAGCTGCTTGGCCTATCGGTACTAAATATTCTTCTTCAGGAACATCCCCTTTTAATCCATAGAGCATTTCTGATTCCATAAAACAGACCGGATCATCATCTCTGATAGCAGACTTCAATAGTCCTTTGGAATCCTTTGGATCGATGATAGACACCACTTTTAATCCAGGTACGTTGGCCATCCAGGATTCAAAAGTCTGTGAATGCTGCTGCGCCAGTTGACCAGCAGATCCGGACGGACCTCTGAAAACGATTGGGCATTTGAATTCCGAAGCAGATTGTGATAATGTTTTAGCTGCATTATTTACAATCTGATCAAAGGCTAAAACCGCAAAGTTCCATGTCATAAACTCCACTATCGGACGTAATCCATTGATTGCTGCGCCAACACCAATACCTGCAAATCCCAGTTCCGCAATCGGTGTATCGATAACACGCTTAGGTCCAAACTCATCCAACATCCCTTTACTCACCTTGTAAGCGCCGTTGTATTCAGCAACTTCTTCTCCCATTAGGAATACATTCTCGTCCCTGCGCATCTCTTCCGACATGGCTTCATTTAAAGCATCCCTTAGTGTGATCATTCTTGACATGATGTAAAATTTTAGGTCGCAAAAATAGGAATCATTGCGCAAACTATCTCATTTATTTGAGAAGCTTAATCGAATAATTTTTTCAGATCCAAGCCTCCAAGATTTCCTGAACTCATAACAACAAGGACATCGGATAGTTCTTTTGATTGTAAAATTTCCTGTTTAAGGAGTTGACTATTGGTAACTACAGACAAATTTGGATGCTGGAATGCAGCTTTGATATTTTGGGGCGGAATCGAAGGCATACCTTTCATTTCCGCTGCATGCGGATCATAAAAAACATAAGCAATGTCAATATCATCCATTGTATGAGCATACTGCTGTATAAAATCTTCATTCAGACTGCTGAATGTGTGAAGTTCAATCACGGCAGTAATCTTCGCATTGGGATATTTTTCACGCATCGCTTTCGAACTGGCCGCACACTTAGATGGCGCATGTGCAAAATCCCGATAAATCTCACATGCGTGATACTTTCCGATATATTCAAGCCGTTTCTGAGCACCTTTAAAAGATTGAATGGCTTTAAAAAAATCATCTTCCTGAATACCCAGGGCATCACAGACATAAAATGCAGCTTTAAGATTGGACATATTGTGGCTGCCAAATATTTGAACCGGGTGTGTATTAGCGTAGCGTACAATTTCACCTTCACTATTCAATTCAAATGGCAGATATGATCTCAGCTTGCATTTGAATCGATTATCCAGTACAAGTCTGAGGAGATCTTGATCATTCTGATCGAAGAAACATATATCTGATTCTCCCATTTCGGATAAAAAGCGGATGAATATTTCAAGATAGTCGTCGTAGGTCTTGTAAATATTCACATGATCCCATGCGACACCCGTTACCACTGAAATATTTGGATTGTAGTGTAACATTTTTGCACGATTATCAAGGCAGCTGCTTGGGTATTCATCACCTTCAACAACCAGGGTGTCAGCACCAGATATTTTTACCATTTTATGAAACCCCTCCAATTTCGCACCAACCAAATAATCGAAATCATGGTTATAGTACTTTAGCACATGCATGATCATGGAAGTCGTCGTTGTTTTACCGTGGGATCCCGCAATGCATACCCGCTTTGTGGCTTGACTGTGTTGGGCAATAAACTCAGGGAAGGATACAATATTCAAATTCAAGTCTATTGCTTTAAGCAATTCAGGGTTATTGTCTTTGGCATGTTTGCCAAGTATAATCGTATCGATATCTGAGTAGATTCTCTCGTCATCCCAACCCATGGCTTCAGGCAGTAATCCGAATGAAGCCAACCTTGATCTTGAAGGTTCATAAATCTCATCATCAGAGCCTGTAACGCGATGCCCTGATTCCTTTAAATCTATGGCTACATTATGCATCACAGCGCCCCCAATGGCAATGAGGTGATATCTTTTTGCGTCTTTCAAATTTGGAACAATATTTGAACTATCGCGTTAATTAGTAATATATTTGCGGCAAAGAACGTTGAATAAATCGATAAAACGTCAATAATGAGAAAAAATCAGGTAAATTTCCTAGCTAAGGTATTTGTAGTTCTAATCGTACTTACGGTGTTCTCATCTTGTGCTCGAAAAGGTGTAGGATGCCCTAACAACTTTAAAGCATTACCAACCATTTGCGTACAGTTATTCTAATAAAATAATGCTGTCGTGAGGCCTCTCGATCAATCTATTCATGCCTCCAAAGATGGTTCCCATACTGCATACAGTGCAAAGTACAATGCACATTATCATTCGATCTACGGCGCTTTAGAAGAGTCCATACATGTTTTCATCAGTGCTGGATTATTCTACTTACAACGTAAAGAGCGTCGGACTATTTCTATTTTAGAAATGGGTTTTGGTACAGGTCTGAATGCACTCCTTACTCTAATTGAAGCCAAAAGATTTAATTTAAATATCGCTTACCAAACCGTTGAGACGGATCCTTTCGACAAGGCACTTGTTGATAAACTTAATTATACTGAAATTTTAAATCTTCAACCAGAACTTGTGAATCAGTTTCATCAAATGCATGCCTGTTCTTGGAACGAGGATCACAAGCTGAATGACCGCTTCGCATTTAAAAAACACTTAGCTGATATCAGGGAACTTGCACTACAAGAATATACTTATGATTTGGTTTACTTCGATGCATTTGCACCTTCCTGCCAATCCTATCTTTGGGAAGAAGAACTCCATGAAAAGATTTACAAATCATTAAATAAAGGTGGCGTTCTGGTAACCTATTGCACACAGGGTGCCTTCAAAAGACATTTGAAAAATTTAGGTTACAAACTTGATATCTTAAATGGTCCAGCAAAAAAAAGAGAGATGGTCCGTGCTGTAAAGGCCTAGTTATCCCCTTCTTTAGATCATCAGACTTTTGTTAATTTAACGGTACAATAAGTGTTATGAAAAAAATGGCTTTACACTGGCAAATCCTTTTAGGAATGGTTGCCGGCGTTCTTTTGGGGATCCTGTTTAATAATTTAGGTTGGAGATCCTTTGTTGTGGATTGGATCAAACCCTTTGGAACCATATTTATCAAGCTGTTAAAGCTCATAGCTATTCCACTCATTATCGCCAGTCTGATAAAAGGTATCAGTGACCTCAAGGATATTTCCAAATTCTCTAAAATGGGCTTGCGGACGATTATGATTTATATCATGACGACAGTCATTGCCATATCAATAGGTTTGGTTTATGTAAATGTCATACAACCCGGGAATACAATCAGTGAAGAAACTGTCGCACAACTTTCAGCGTCCTACAATACAGACGCTTCTGCACGCATAAGTTCTGCGGAAAATCGAAAGGCAGAAGGTCCACTCCAATTTATAGTTGATATGGTACCTGATAACATATTTGCAGCGGCCAGTGCCAACCGCAATATGTTACAAGTTATCTTTTTTACGATTTTGTTTGGGATCAGTTTGTTGCTTGTAGATGAAAAACAAGGCGCTCCGATCAAGGCATTTTTTGACAGCTTCAATGAGGTCATCATGAAAATGATAGATCTGATTATGTTGATTGCCCCCTATGCTGTGTTTGCGCTTCTTGCTTCCTTGGTCGTCGAAACAACCAATGGTGATTTATTTGCAGCGCTTGCCTGGTATGCCTTGACAGTTGTGCTTGGTCTAATAACCATGATTGCTGTGTATGTGACCATTTTATATTTCTATACAGGCAAAAAACCAAAGTTCTTCTTCAATGGAATTATGCCTGCACAATTACTTGCATTTTCAACGTCCTCTTCAGCTGCTACCCTGCCGGTGACGATGGAGCGCGTAGAAGAGCATTTAGGTGTTGACAAGGAAGTAACCGCCTTTGTCTGTCCGGTTGGTGCAACGATCAATATGGATGGAACAAGTCTCTATCAAGCTGTGGCTGCTGTATTTATATGCCAAACCTTAAATTGCGGACTGACATTAACGGATCAATTGACTATTGTATTGACGGCACTGCTCGCATCCATAGGCTCTGCTGCTGTGCCCGGCGCTGGCATGGTTATGTTAGTCATTGTATTGGATTCATTAGGTGTATCCAAGGAAACACTTATGGTAGGCCTCGCTTTGATCTTTGCCGTTGACAGACCTTTGGATATGTTGCGTACAGTCGTTAATGTAACCGGCGATGCTACTGTTGCAATGTTGGTTGGCAAATCTATTGGGAAATTACACGAACCAAAAGTTAAAAACTGGGACGATTATTACTTTGATAACCTGGAAAAAGAAAACCTTGAATCTTAAAGAGTATCTAATAATCTGGAACGGTTTTTTCTGAAGAAATACAAAAATATTGATAGATGAGTGAAACAAATATTCTTGGGGTGGGATCACGCGTTAACCACCCTGCTTATGGCGATGGTGTTGTTATTGGTGTAGATGTAGCAGCCTATTCGGTAGTCTTTATGACTTATGGAAAAAAGCTGGTTGGAAAAGAATACGAAGGTTGGGAAATAATCGATGCAGTAGCCAACGAAGAAGAAGTCAGTTTTGATGCAGCTGAAAAAGCATTGGTGAGAATCCTCAGATCTTACAATGCCATTCAGGAAGTTGTCGAGCTGGGAGATAAGTGGGATGGCGGGACACTTGTTCTGAAACCCAGAGATTCGGAGTTAAAGTCAAAGGAAATGCCTATTGATACTTTCTTTCATAAAATCGTAATGGTACGAGTCAGGTTGCGTGTTATGGAACAGCGGATCAACAGCAGCAAACTCACAGATGAAGAAAAAGTAAACCTTCAACAATACATTTCGAGAATTTACGGAAGCTTAACCAGTTTCAACGTTCTCTTCAAGTACAAAGACGATCACTTTAAGGGAGAAGGAAGATCATAGATGGTATTGAATTGAAATTGTGTCCTTTAGGTTTAAGTTCATGTGGATTTTAGGTTTAAGTTTAAAACTTAAACCCAAATATTATTTATTCTTAAACGGGTTCAGAAACTTCCCGAGCATATTAAAGCCAGTGTAAATATTCTGTCCTTTCTGCATGGTTTCCTTTGAATAGCGCACATCAATAGGATATTCGTACACGCTGTTGCGGTTTATCTTTGCATTCTTGATGATTTCAATGCAAAACTCATATCCGTTGTATGTAATGGTAAGGTTTTCCGCAAATCTTCTTGACATCACTTTCATGCCAGATTGGCTATCCGTAATGACAAGTCCGGTTATAAAGAAGTTGACAATATTCCCAAGAAAATTAAAGAAGATACGCGAAACAGGAATTTTATTTTTTTTCAGAAATCGACTTCCGATTACCAAATCCACCTCCTTGGCCTCAATGGCCTGAATAAGTGGAATTAAATCATTGGGGTTGTGCTGATAATCTGCGTCAATGGTAGCCACTAGATGAGCGCCACGTGCTACGGCATAATCAATACCTGTCTTAGTAGCTGCTCCAGCACCGAGATTTATTATATGATCCAGTACGACGATACTTTCATCAATAGATTTTGCCAAAGCTTTAGTATCATCCGTACTGCTGTCGTTGACTACAACAATGTTTTTAAACCCGACTTGCAAGGTCCGTTTCACCACGTGACTGATAAATTTTGCTTCATCCTTTGCAGGAATAACAACGAAAACCTTTTCTATCGGTGTTTTAAACATTTAATACTCTATCTAATGAATTGGTAAATAGCATAATAACCATTTAGATATACCTGACCAAAATCACCATAAAAATACTCAATATTCTGCATCGAATTGCGTCGTTGAAGTATACGGTCCGTTGATATCAGCTGTACACGTGGGTTATTTTGAATGAAACGTTCAAGCTCTCGGTACTTTGCTGTCAATGTTCTTTGAGGGGTCTTATCGATTTGAGCCGTATTCAAATCCACAATCAAATACTTAATATTTGAAGCAAGGAATGCATCCACAAGTGCATTGTTATCTGGATAAGTTGTTCTTAAGTTCTGGAACCGGCCTAACTGATTATCCATAACAACCCGTTCAGTGTTATTGTCAATGAAATATGTCAAACTTGTTCCTACGCGCCACACCAGTGCGTTTTTATCTCTATTGATGGCGTCGAGCCCAGTGGTGACATTCGGGTAAATCTTATTCTTAACTTCAGTATCATTTATTTTTCCAAGGCCGTATTCATAGAAAACTGGATTGAATATCCCTTTTCCGATTTCATCAGGATTGGCTACACTTTGAATATTTGATACACGTGACAGAAAGCCCATCCCAATCCATAGTATTGCAAACCCAAGAAAAAATCGTTTCATCCATAAACCAGCTTTATAGTCTTGCTTAATTAAGACGTTAATCAGCAAGTGAATCAGAAAATATGCTAGAAACAATAGAATGTATCCATACCAGATTATACCTCCAGCAAAGGCAAACCAAAAGAATGCATAACTGGAAAATATGATAATCAGATATTGTTGGTTGGTCTTTAAATCCCTTATCAGATTATGGATTAAAAGTATCAACCCAAGAAAACCAAACATTAGTATAGGATATGTTACATGATCCTTATTTCCTGAAATCCAGTTTCCGAATTTATTCAGGGGCTCATAAAGTGTTAGGCTGAACTTAGTAATATTCCCTACAAGAAAAGCAACGGGTTCTTCTGAACCATTGGCATTTGCCATGTACTCATTGATAAGGTCTTTGGTTGTTTCAATTTTTATTTGCGATGCATTCGAATAGACGAATGAATTGGATGTAGAAATGACCCATGAAAATAGCGTAATCAAAACCAGAGGGATAAGGTATTTGAGTTTACGACGACTTATTAAGAGCAAAAGAATTGGAATGAAGAGTATATATATAAAACCAATTTCTACGAATAATCCGTGCTCGTTGATATTGACAGAAATATCATATGGAAGCGTCAAATATCTGTACAGCAGCAATTCGTAGCCAAAATATCTTTGGACTTCTTCTCTCTTTGAGTCATTGACGATTTCCTGAATTTCATCATTTTGGGACAATAGAATCTCTGTATCGCCCAAAAGGAAAAATCCAATTAAGCTCAAGCATACAATCCATTTAATATGTCGACCAACTCTCAATTCTATTTATTCTTTTGTGCGTTTCTATAGTTTTTCTTAATCTTAGCCAAACTCATTTCAGGCCCTGTTGAACTTCCCATAAGCATCTTTTTTGGATTCAAAGATTTTGTGTCCTGATAATTTTTTACTGCCCATGGACTAAATACCATCAAGGCAAAAATCGTGATCAATCCTGCAAAAACGACACGTCTTAAGGCCAATATTCTGGACTTAATAAAGGCGTAGGCAAATGAAATGATTGCCAATAGAGCAGCGGCCATAGCAACATAATTTGCACTAAGATGATATTGCCTTAATCCACTTATCGTATCAATACCCCCAAATAAAAAAACTGCTATTGAGGCGAATACCATTACAATGGATAAAATCCGATTGTCTTTCTCCCACCCAATCAAAATGAAAATCACAATAAGTAGAAACAGGTTAATCATTTTAATACCTAATCCATATCCAATAAAGACACCTAGTAAAATTGAATAGGGTAAATAAGTCTTTAATATATCTTTGAAATTATCTCTTGGCTGTTGGGATTTCTTGATTTTCTTGAAGCCATTTAATAGACAGAAAAGAGCAAGCAATTGAAAGAACAATAACCCGAAATCTACTTTGAGTTCAACGAACATTTGATTGGCGATTGCAGGTGTAACGCCTACCATGGTAATGATGATAGCCGATGTATCTGCATCATATTTAAGGATCTGTCTGGCAAATGTGTAGGCCGCTAATAGAGCCAGAACAATATTGACAAAGGCCATCCCGTGTGCCAGGTGACTTTGATCAAACAGGACAAGACCGGTGGCAATAAAAATTGATCCATTGTAAGGGGGAAAGCCTTGAACAATGCTTCCGCTGGAGGCCAATAATTTGGAAATGTTTACATAGTAGTTTCTCGAATCAAAGCCAGATGGGAAAGGCGTGTGAATGGAAATATAATTGACAAGTAAGAAAGACAATAGAGTGAAAAGAATAATCAAGCCAGCCATGCTGAACTGTTTAGTATCCAATTGTTTAAACAATGTTGACCCTATTGATTGGTAGAACTGAATAGGATTAACGAATAGGAATACTATCAATACTAAAAGCAATGAATAAGCATTTAAAACGCCAAACATCGCCAGAAAGAACATACTTAAAACCATGAGTACAATGCCTAATCCTATATCGATTATAAAATGTGCATCATAGGTTTTACTAAAGCATTTTGAAAATATAAATGCGCCTACATTTCTGCATAATAGCATGATAAGAAATAATTGAATCGCTGAGGCTACTACTCGACTTGTAAAATGCAGATGATCTGATGTGTTGTTTTCAAAACTAACCAATTCGCTGTTGGATCTGATAATTAAAAAACTAATCAATACGCCTACGAGAAAGACGCCGATACCTGTATTGATATAAGAGAAAAATTTGGGCAGGTATTTTCGGGAAAGCCCAATACCCAGGGCGATTATACCCAATTGAACCACCAAACCTGTATATCTGAAATATGACAATGAATAATAATAAGCGGGGTGCTTATTAATATAATCCAAGCCGAGTACAAACAACCAAATTGCTGCAAACACCCAGACTAATATATTCACAATAGACCTTATCTTAGCTTTTTCTACCAAAGCTTCGCCAGAATTTTTACTTAATGCATTAACATATGCAAAATAACTTTAATATTTGATATTTTATTCACCTTGGATAATTATCTTGTTGTTAATAAATCGCGTGAATCAAGCACAAAATGGCTAAAACCAAAATTTTAATTCTTGCAGATCCGCTAGACAGTCAAAATGCTGGTATTAAAAGAGCCATTGAAGGTATTTTACATGCTTTAGGAGATCAAGGATCAGAATTGCATATCATTGTCCTAAGACAGAAAAATGAACCCATCCCTAACCTGAAGGTTATCACCTACCCTCGAATTTTCAATTCTACAGGCTTTCGTTTTTTTAAATATTTTTTATACAACCCTTATATAGCAAGAAAATTGAACGTTGATGTTGTCTTTGAACCTGCTCACTTTGGTCCTTTTCTGCTTCCAGCCAAAATGAATCGTGTTACTATGATTCATGATATTACCCCAATAAAATTCCCAGAACTTCATCGAAGTTTTAGCGCATTCATTCAACGTTGTTTTCTGGGAAGCATATTAAAGAAAGCTGATGTAATCTTCACGAATTCTGCACACACCACAAAAGATATTCAAGACACATATAATATTCCCACTGAAAAAACAACTACCATCCCCTTAGGGGTAGGAAAATCCATTCAACTAACAACGGATAGTTCGTGGCTCAAATCAAATGGAATTACCACACCGTACTTGTTGTCCGTTGGCACTATAGAGCCGAGAAAGAACTACACACAGCTGATAGAAATTTTCAATCAATTAAAACCTGTCCAAAAAGAATTGAAATTGGTGATAGTTGGTAAGTGGGGGTGGCGCTATCATGACACGACAAAAGCATTAAATAGTTCTCCTTATAGAGATGACATATTAGTTTTGGATTCTGTGAATGATGAACAACTGAGTGCCTTATACACACAATGCGCACTGTTTATTATGACCAGTATATATGAAGGGTTTGGTTTGCCAGTTGTTGAAGCTGTTAAATGCGGTGCACAATGTTTACTACCCTATCATTCAAGTTTAAAAGAATTTAACAGCCAAAATATTGAATTCTACAAAGACGAATCACCCCAAGAAATCGCACAAATTATTCTAGATCAATACTTTAACACCCCAAAGGAAAATAAACACGGGCTGCCAGATCAGAATTTATTATCAATTTATAATTTTGGCCATAGTGCGCAGGTC
>JABDJE010000259.1 GCA_013002625.1 Saprospiraceae bacterium
CCTTAAAAGCAATCCCATAATGTGATGAAACAGGCTTGGTAACTTTAACATCATGCATTGCATCCTTTTGTGCGGGTGCGGCATTGACTTTTGGTTGCTGAATGGGCTTCTGCTTTTGAATTTCACCCCTGTCGGGCTTGGGCTCACTGTCGACTTGCACTTTATTTTCAGTAGCTGCTTTTTTCACATTTGATCTTGTCAAAGAATGAGCAGGTTGAGGAAAGTAACTGCGCTTGAGATCCACGTCAACCTGCAAATTTGTATTATCGAGATCAGAAGGAATTTGCATTGTAAATGCCTGTGTTCGAAAAGAATCTAATTGAACACCGAGATTCAATTGTCGAGCGCTTAATCGCTTTGTTTTATAACGACCATTTTCATCACTTTTTGTTTCATACAGCAATGTATTATTAAGATCAAATACTTTGATTTGAGCATTGCTTAACTGCTTTTTAGAGTGTGCATCGCGGATTGCACCAAAAATGATGAACTCTTGAGCAGAGATTAAAGTTGAACTTAACGACAAGAATATTATTGCTAATAATTTGACCATCTTTGTGCCTATGAATTTGCGCTCAAAGTTGAGAAAAGAATTGTGAATTTGGAAGAAAATAACAACAGTAAGAAATTAAGAATCATATTCATGGGCACGCCGGAGTTTGCGGTGCGTTCCTTAGATATCCTTTACAAAGCTGGATATAATATTGTGGCCGTTATCACATCTCCAGACAGAATGGGTGGGCGCGGTCGTAAAACGCTTATTGAGTCGGATGTCAAACGCTATGCAGTTGGGAAGGGCCTCACTGTTTTGCAGCCCAAAAACCTGAAAAAGCCCGAATTCATTGAACAGCTTCGAAGCTTTAATGCAGACTTACAAATCGTCGTAGCCTTCAGGATGCTGCCTGAGGTTGTTTGGAATATGCCACCACTTGGCACTTACAATCTACATGGTTCTTTGCTTCCTAAATATAGAGGTGCTGCTCCAATTCATTGGGCTGTAATCAATGGTGAAGAGATAACAGGTGTAACGAGTTTTAAACTAAAACACGAAATCGACACGGGATCAATCCTGATGCAACGCACCATGCGTATAGGTCCAGATGAAACAACGGGTGAAGTCCACGACAGGATGAAATTCCTTGCTGCCCAACTTGTGTTGGAGTCTGTTCAAAAAATTGAAAACGGTACAGCTGAACTCCAGTCACAGGATGACAGTCAGGTCACTCATGCCCCTAAGTTAAGATTAGAGAACACTCGACTTGACTATCAGAATATGTCCGTTAGTCAGGCATTAAATTTTATCAGAGGATTGAATCCTTATCCTTTGTGCTGGTTTATGCTAGGAGATAAAATGATGAAAGTCATACGAGCTGAAAGCTCCAACGCAACGTTTATAGCCGAGGATGCAGATATTATAAGTGATAATAAAAGTTTTATTAGTTTGAAATGCAAAGACGGATATATACGCTTATCTGAAATTAAATACGAAGGAAAATCTAAAATGGAAGTGGGCCAGTTCTTAAATGGCTTTGATATAGCACCTTTTGCTAAGCTTGTCTCGTTGTAATTATATCAACAACTTTTTCAACGACGATCGTCATGTATGTGATACTTGCAATCATTCTATCGGTACTGTTATTTAATTCTTGAAGCTCAACGACGGCATTCTTTTTTTGTACACTGGTACATTGGTTGAGATACAAGTATGAGCAGACGCTCACAAGAACTATAAAAACAAGGCAAAAATTCTTAAATCGCTTTTTCATAGTAATAATCAATAGGAACTTTTAAGCATACACCCTTATAACGTTAAGATTTTTCTAAAAGTTACAGAATGATGAACTTTTTGTAAGATTTTTCAATCCAACACCATAAAATTACGCATAATTGATCCATTTGGGGTTCTATTAGACAGTATTTAATAAAATATTAATATTCTTAAACAGGACTTAAAAACCCAGCAAATTAAAGCTCAATGGTTTGATCCGATAGGAATTCTACAAGCTTTCGATCATGAGATATGAAAATTAGGCTCAACCCCAGGGATTGATTCAATTTGAGCAATAATTGCACTATCCGGTATTGGGTCAATACATCCAGCGCCGAGAGAATTTCATCACAAATCAATAATTTGGGTTGCGTCAATAATGCGCGGGCGATCAATATACGTTGCCTCTCCCCTCCTGACAACATTCTTGGAATTCTATTCAGGTAATCTAGGTTCAAGTCTACATTCAGCAATGCGTCTTCGATGACTTTTAGGCCTTGGTTTTTCTCTGGAAGAACTTCAAATAGTACATCTTTCACTGTCAAATGGGGCGCTAAGGCACTTAAAGGGTCCTGGAAGATCATCTGAACCTGGGTCTTCAGCTGTTCAAATTCTGAAAAAGATAATTCCCGAACATGCTGCCCTTCAAATTTATAGGTCCCTGAATCAAAATCCTCAATCAATGCCAATAATCGTGCAAGTGTGGATTTCCCGCTTCCCGATGGGCCGACGATACCCAAAATTTCACCTTTGTTAAAACTGAAGCTGATATTATCCACAGCTTTTATATCCTTGACATTCTTTTTGAAGATTGAAGTTTTGGCAGCATAAGACTTTGATAGTGCATTCACTTCAATCATTGTAATAGGATTGGAGACTTTAGCCGCAGTATTTGGCGATTTGGAATCAAAGACCGCTGAGGCATTCAACATATCTCTGGTAATCTCAGACATGGGCTTACGCATCAAAGAAACTTTTGATTGAGCTTCCACTACACTGCCATCGTCGATTACAATAATATTGGAACTGATCTTACTTACAAGATTTAAATCATGAGATATTATCAATATGCTGGTCTGATGAAGTTCATTTATTTTCTCGAGCAATTTTATTACAGATTCCTTAAGGTGACTATCAAGTGCTGAAGTGGGCTCATCGGCTATGATTAAATCAGGGTCATTGATCAGTGCCATAGCGATAAGTGCCCTTTGAATTTGACCTCCGGATAATTGATGTGGATAAGCTTCCGCAAAACGCTTTGTGGGTTCAAGCCCACAACTTTGCAATAATGCATGTACCTTTTCCCGGATTATTGGCTCAGCTGTCCTCTTGCCATACAATGCAGATTCTGCGATTTGATCACCAATTTTCATTGATGGATTAAATACATTGGCAGACTGCTGAAATATATAGGCAATATTCTGATTGCGGACCTCCTGCATGGC
>JABDJE010000143.1 GCA_013002625.1 Saprospiraceae bacterium
CTTATTATCAGCGTTTTATGGCATGAATATCGATAATGTTTTGGTGGAATTAACCGGTCCTGAAATTCCAATATTAACCGGAAGTGCTGAGCCCTTTACCAATGCCATTCAGGCAGTGGGAACTGAAGAGCAAGATGCGGAACGAGAATATATCGCATTTGATGAGCAACTGGAATTTTCTGATCCGGTAAGCGGTGCCGAATTTTTATACTTGCCAGCTACTGAAGAAAAAGCTTTTGAAATAACAGCCCTTATTGACTATCATTCGAAAGTGGGCAGACAGGTAGCGGTCTTTGATCCAGAAGTAGATTATATCAAAGAGATTGCCCCATCGAGAACTTTCGTTTTTGTTAATGAACTGGAAGAATTGTATCAGAAAGGGGTTATAAAGGGTGGAAGAGTAGACAATGCAATTGTTTTTTCTCATGAAGACTTTCCCAAAGAGAAAGTGCGTGAATTGGCAACGAAGTTTAATGTGGAAGAAGATGTTATTGTCGACAACGGAATCCTCAATGGCCTTACCTTATATTATCAAAACGAACCAGCCCGACACAAATTATTAGACCTTTTAGGTGACCTCTATCTATTGAGAAAACCAATTAGGGGAAGGATTATTGCTAAAAAGCCTGGCCATACAGGTAATGTAGCTTTTGCAAGATTTTTAAGGGATCAGCATCAAAAAAACATAAAACTCAGGGGCAAACCCAAATATAAATTAAGTCAGGAAGTCGTCTATGGCGTGGATGAAATTCAAAATCTTCTACCACATAGATATCCTTTTCTATTGGTCGAGAAAATTATTGAACTCTCTGAGAATCGCGTTGTAGGATTAAAAAATGTCAGTATTAATGAAGCTTTCTTTCAAGGACATTTTCCTGGCAATCCGGTTTTTCCTGGTGTATTACAAATGGAGGCTCTTGCGCAGACTGGAGGGATTCTTGCTTTGTCGAATGTTGAAGAACCAGAAAAATGGGACACTTACTTTTTGAAAATGGATAATGTCAAATTCAAAAAGATTGTCAGACCTGGGGACACTATCATTTTAAAAATGGAATTGCTGACGCCAATCAGAAGGGGGATTGTTCATATGCAAGGTACCGCTTACGTAGGAGATTCCATTGTAAGCGAGGGAGAATTGACGGCTCAAATTATTAAAAGAGACTAATGAACACATTTCCACCTGCAAATATCCATCCCGATGCAAAAATTGCTGCCGACGTAAAAGTCGAAGCATTTGCAACGATTCAAAAGGATGTTGAGATAGGTGAAGGATCATGGATAGGTCCAAATGTTGTCATCTTCGATGGCGTCAGGATTGGAAAGAATTGCAAAATCTATCCAGGAGCAGTTATTGGTGCTGCACCGCAGGATTTAAAATATGCTGGTGAAGCTACCTATGTTCATATCGGCGACAATGTAACTGTGCGTGAATATTGCACGATTAACAGAGGAACAGCTGCCTACGGCAAAACTGTGGTAGAGTCAGATTGCTTGTTAATGGCCTATGTGCATGTTGCGCATGATTGCCACATTTCTGAAAAATGTATTATTTCGAATGGCGTTAATTTCGCAGGACATGTCCAAGTCGGACCTCATGTAATCATTGGTGGCTTGACGGCAGTTCAGCAGTTTGTTCGTATCGGAGCGCATAGCTTTATTAGTGGTGCAAGTAAGGTCAGGAAAGATATTCCTCCTTATGTGAAAGCTGCGAGAGACCCCATCAGCTATGTAGGCATCAATCATATCGGAATGGAAAGGCGTGGTTTTTCAGCTGAGACAATTCAGCATATTCAAGAAATTTACCGGTATCTCTTTGTCAAAGGATGGAATATAACGAAGGCCATTGAATATATTGAAAGCGACTTGCCTTCAAGCAATGTGAAAAAAGAGATCATCGACTTTGTGCAATCAGCTGAACATGGTCTGATGAAAGGATTCAACAGCCTAAGTTGATCTTACCATGCATGTCGAATTACAAAACTTATGGAAAAGATACAATGCAGGTTGGATTATCAAAGCATTGGACTTTAAATTTGATTCAGGAGGCACACACGCTGTCGTAGGGTCAAATGGGTCGGGCAAGTCTACCTTGATTCAAACCATTTCAGGATTATTATCGCCTTCCAAAGGTCAAATAAATTATACACTTCAGGATCAGGTCATCGATCGTGATGAAATTCATAAATACGTATCTGTGGCTGCTGCTTATACGGAGTTGGATGAAGAGCTAAATGCAATTGAACTGTTTAATCATGTGAGAAAATTCAAACCCCTTCTTATTAATGACGTCACTGAATTTCTTGATGTCGTGGATTTGAAAAAAGATAAATACAAGGCAATTAGTGGATATTCTTCCGGGATGAAGCAAAGGCTTAACCTTGCTTTGACTTTGATTATGGATGTGCCATTGCTGTTAATGGATGAACCCAGCTCATTTCTGGATGAAGGGAAGAGAGCCTGGCTGGATGAAATGTTATCTGCGTATACAGGTTCTAAAACAGTTATTATTGCTTCGAATGATGAACGGGATTTGAAAAATTGCACGCAACGACTTGAATTGTTGACACTATAACTTTGATTTTAAAGTGCTTAATCCAGATTTGATATCTTCGAGTTCCTCTTTTATTTTTCTGAGATTTCGACGTGTCTTTAGACCCTCTTTGGCTCCTTCAAGTGTATAGCCCTTCCCTTTTACCAATAAATGAATCTCTTCGATAAGTTGAATGTCTTTCACTGTGTATTGCCTGATTCCGTTCTTTCTTTTTTTAGGTTTCAATTCTGAAAAGATGCTTTCCCAATATCTCAACAAGGATGGAGATTCGTCAAACATTTTGGCAACTTCACCAATACCGTAATATCTTTTCGTAAGTTCCTCTGGATTTAGCATGCTACAATATATTAATAAACAGCCAGACTGAGCAAGGCGATCCAAACTGCAATGATGGTTAACAGTATAAAGTATACGATTCCAAAAATGATGACTTTTAGAATAGTCTTGAAAATGTTTTGTTTGAAATAGTCTTTTAGGCTGTAAATAAGTAATAGCAAGGGGACCAGGCCAAGCTGAAATAGCTGTCCAGGGACGTCAACTATAAAATTAATTCCAAAGAGTATTGAAAAAATGAGGAATACCTGGCAATGAAAGATATTCACTTGCATGAGGTGTTCTACATAATATACATCGTGTCTTATATATAGCAGTTTCATCTGTAAAGCCATCAGAATGGTTATAATAATAAAGCCCCACAACATGTTGGCAATACCAAAACGTACAGATTGGTTTGGATCTAGGGTTACACGTTTGATTTGTTTAATCAGCAATTTCTCAGTTCGGGATGTGATATTATATTTTGCCCACAAGGAATCGGGTTCCATGTGATAAACATCACTGGTTATAAGCCCAAGACTGTCAAAATTAGTCCCCAATATTGTTCCATTGAAAAATGTATCCTTTTCAAGATCCTTATAATTCACGAATACGTGCTTGCGAATACTATCAATGTCGGCTTGATCCTGAATTATACCTACACTATCGTTGTAAGATTCAAAAGCATGGTATAAATCATTGGTAAGGACCATAGATTCGATATCTGTATTGCTTTCCATATCAAAGTTTCGCAATGAAAATGAAAGCAATGTGAAGAACAGCACCAGACAGATGAAAAGAAAGCGCATAGGGTGCATATACTTAGTACGCTTTCCTTCAATGAATTGTTTAATTATTCGGTTAGGAATCCAGACATCACGAATTGTTCTGAAAAACCTTGTATCGAAGTTAAAAAAGGATTCCAGCGCATTGGCAAGGATATATTTCAAACTTAGATCCTTAAACTTGGCCTCCTGGCCACAAGCCGGACAATATGCGTGTTGATTGTCCAGCTGCGCATTACAATTAAGGCAAATATTTTTACTGTTCTTCAAAATTCAATGTAGTTGGTAACTATAATAATAAGGCATTTAACTGATCTGATATTAATCCTGGTTCTATTCTGTTTCAATTCATGAAAGCCCGTCTGCTGGGTAGATAACATATTACAGTTTGGTATAATGTTTGCCTCCACATAGGTATGAATTACGATAATCTTGAATATCAGAAGCAATTTATTCATAAAAACCTGATAAACAAGATTTTAGATATTAAAAAAATATTAATAGATAAAAATCATAATTCATAACGATCACAAAAAAGTACAAATAACAAAAGTAAGAACACAAAAATTTTAATCATGAAAGATTTTTATAACACTAGCTTGAATTTTATGACGAAGGTCGCAACCATGTTGCTCTTGACTCTTCTGTCATATGCCAGTCTCAATGCTCAGTTAGTAGGAGTTACATCAGCTAATTCAAATAGCTTCTGTGACTCTTCCTGTGATACATTGGAACTGACGGTTGAAGTCTATTTCAATGGTCAATTGGTAGACCCACCAGTTGGAGTAGGCTTTTCATGGACAGGACCTAATGGGTATGCGTCCAATGAACAGAGTCCAAGAATACCAATCACATCACAGGATCAAATAGGTGATTATTGTGTTGTGTTATCTTCTCTCGGATCAAATGATTCACAGCCCGATTGCCAGACAATCGATGTTGTGCCTACTGTAGATTGGACATGTCCGGAAACTGTAATGGTTACGGGTGTTGATTGTTCAACTGACCTTGTAGACTACAACTTTACTGTGAATATGTTAAACTGTCCTCCTGATCCAGTAGACTACAGTATTTCAATATTTGTAGATCAATTGGATTTTTACAGTGAAACCGGGCAGGCGGGTTCCGGAGATCAAGTATTCTTTGGTATACCAACTATGGTAGACGGGCAACTGGTTACAATAGTGGATAGTTTACCTTATGGTACACATGAGTTGATTACAACTCTAACAGATCCTCAAAACCCATCTAAGGTACTGGCGCAATGTGAATCTGAACTTCGCGTTGTAGAAAGTATTAACAATGTAGCTTGTAATGACAGAGTGAACATCACATTGGATGAGTTCTGTACAGGCACATTAACGCCTCAGATGATTTTGCAAGGAGATTATTGCTATGATTTATTCATTTTGGATATTGATGGCTATCCATCTGGAAATACAATAATATTAGATGCGCCAGGCGAATATGTAGTTACTGCAACAGGTGCCTCTGGTATATCTTGTTGGGGAACCATCTTTGCTGAAGACAAGTCAGTTCCTGAATTAGACTGTGAAGACTTCGATGTCTACTGCTCAGGCTCTGTAAATGGTGACTTTACACCAGGTCAGACGATCTTGGGATTCAGCAGAAGAATTGTAGAAGACATTACTATTGATCCAAATGACTCTGAGACCATTACATTGTTTATGGATGGTGTAGAAGGCGTGCCAACATCAATAGAAATACAACTTCATGCTGAGATTCCAGATGTTAATGACCTTTGGCTTGAACTGACGGATCCTAGCGGGACAATTACAAGAACCATATTAAATCTTTCAGATATTTCACTGGCTAACCAGTGTACTGAATCCAATATCAATGTATGCTTAAGAGATGATGCTGAGAATTCTCATGCTGATTTCGGTACATTGGATCAATGTCGTTCTACTTTGAATGCATTTATTGGAGAATTCAGACCATTGAATGGATTTAATCAATTCAATAGTGCACCGGAAGCATTTGGTGACTGGGAATTGACAGTGTACAATGAGAGTCAGACCGATCCAATGACCTTGGTATCATTTGACTTCAGATTGACAACTATTGAAGGTTCAATTCCAACACAATCTGAAATTATTATTCAATCGGGATGTAGTAATCCACAAGTAGATGGTCCATTTGATGAAGATCTAGGCCTTGAGTGCGAGAATGGATTGTGGAATGTGATAGAGAGAACATGGATTGTAACAAACAATGTTTCAGGGCTTTCTGCTACTTGTACACAGAACATTAACTTGTTGAAGTGGACAGTTGATGATATCATTTGGCCAAAAAGCTACGATGATTTAGAGCTTCCTGTTATTGAATGTTGGGATCTATTTGACCCATTTTCAGGAGAATTGGATGAAAGTCTTGTTACTGCAGACACCATTCCTACACCGGCTGTGACTGGTAGACCGCGTGTTCCTTTTGGTGAGGTTTGTGGTAACTTTCAAATGACACATAATGATTTAAAATTCAAAATTTGTGGTAAATATGCTGCAAAGGTGATCAGAACTTGGTCTGTTTTAGACTGGTGTACTGGAGACCTTGTACATTATGAGCAAGTAATTAAGATTGAAGATGATCAACCAATCGAAATGACTTGTCAACCAGATAATCTTGGATATACAATATTTACAAATTCCTTTGATTGTACCGGAGATTGGGATGTCGTCCCACCACTGAGTTTCTCTAACTCGTGCGATGCTAATATCGTATGGGATGTAGCATACTTGCTGGATGACGATGATAACCCAGATGATGCACCTGTAGATGGTGTGTATATCCAGGACAATGTAGAATATATTAACGGTGTTCCATTCAGAATTACGGATCTTCCTTCAGGAAGAAGAACATGGATCAGATATACAGCATCGGATGATTGCGGTAATACTGGTGAGTGTTTTACAGAAGTTGATGTAGAAGATGATGACTTACCACACCCGGTATGTATAGAATACACTGTAGTTGCATTGAGTAATGATGGATGTGCGAAACTGCACGCAGAGTCATTAGATAATGGCAGCTGGGATAACTGTGGTATCGAGAGCTTCCACATCAGAAGACAAAATACCAGCCAATGGGTGGATTATGTTGAGTACTGTTGTGCATGTACTATTCCTAATGAAATGGTTTACCTGCGCGTAACGGACATCAATGGTAATACAAACTCTTGTCAGGTAGAAGTTGAGATTCAGGACAATTTAGATCCTGTTCCAATTTATCCTTCACAGTCATTCTATGAGTTTAACTGTATGGACGGAGATGTAGATGTGGAAAGTATTATCAATCAGACATTACCTCAATTTGGGTACACAGATAACTGTGATCCAAATAATGACGGAACATTCTTTACAACAGTTGAATGGACGAGATCAGACGGTCAGAATATAAGTGCACCACTATCACCTGGTGATTGTGGAGAAGCAGGCCTGACTGTTAATTATACAATATTTGACGAATGTGGAGATCAAATCGGAAGCTGGGCACAAAACATTTCAATAAGAAATTTTGCAACAACATTTGTTGTAAACTGGCCACAGGATCCTACACAATTCTTGAATTGTTCAAGTCTTGATGATCTTCACCCGGATAATCTGGGGGCTCAATTCACAGTAGACTTTAATGACGTAAATACTTTCCAATGTAATAGTAATCTTGCCATTACCTGGGATGACCTTGTATTTGAAGATGTAGAAGATGCTTGTTTGAAAATATTAAGAACATGGACTGTAGTAGACTGGTGTCTTGCACAGAGATTTGGACTTAATGGAAACACGCAAAAGTCTCATACTCAGGTGCTTAAGGTTAATGATATTACACCACCGACGATCGATGTAGACAGTTCGGTAGATATTGACGCGACGACTGACGCTTGTCAAGTATCAGTTCAGGATTCAGCATTGGTCGCTGACATCACAGACGTATGTACTGATCTTTATGATAACCAGGATATCAATGCATGGTATGAAATCGACTATGCAGATGGTGGGTCTGACTTTGGAGTAGGTAACGATGCCAGAAGAACTTATCCATTCGGTACAAGTACAATTACCTGGTATGCAGAAGATCACTGTGGAAATATTGGTACGAGAACAACACTTGTACGTGTCAATGATGTTAAACCACCGACACCATACTGTCTGGGAGTAGTTGTAACGGCTACCATGACTGAAAATGGACCTGTTGCGATCTGGGCTTCAGATTTCAATCTGGGTGGATTCGATAATTACACAGGAAATTGTAACTCTAATGCATTGGAAGTGTACTTCCTTGATGAAGGAAATAATAAGGTGCAATCCCTAGAATTTGATTGTGACGACATTCCTGACGGTATTGAAGAAATGGTACTCCTGAACGTGTACTATGAAGATGAAGCTGGTAATGTGGATTATTGTGTTGTGACCTTATTACTACAGGATAATGTAAATGATTCATGTCCTGATGTTATAGACACAACTGGAAATCCAGGATCAATGATTGCTGGTTTGATCGAAACTGAATTTCAGGAAGCTGTCAGAGGTGTAAAAGTGGATATCTTGAGCAATTCTCCTGAATTCCATGAATCTAAAACAACTGATTATAATGGAGAGTATGCTTTTGAAGATCTGTTGACAGGTAGAAATTACTACTTGAATGCAGAAATGGATGGAGAACCACTGAACGGAGTATCGACATTAGACTTGTTATTGATTCAGAGACATATTCTAGGTGTTCAGAAGCTCGATTCACCATTTAAGTTAATTGCTGCGGATGCAGATAACAGTAACAATATCAGTGCAACCGACTTGATTACACTTAGAAAGTTGATCCTGGGCGTGTACAATGACTTCCCTAACGGTCAGACGGCATGGAGATTCCCTGAAAAGAATCAATACTTTACAGATCCAAAGGCACCTTTCCCTTACAATGAGCAGATTACTGTTGTAAATATGGGTGAGCAAGCCAGAATGAATCAGGACTTTGTAGCCGTGAAGATTGGAGACGTGAATGCCAGTGTTCAAATGAACGTCAATGGACCTGAAACTGATAACAGAAATGCAAATTCTGTAGTTCTTGAAGTGAATGAGCAATCATTTGGTGAAGGAGAGCTTATTAATGTAGCTGTTTATTCCAGAGATCTTGCAAATCTTGCAGGCTTCCAGAATACCTTCAATTTTGATACTGATGTATTGGAATTTGCAGGTGTAGTTGGAAAGAAAGCAGATGTAACAGAAGAGAACTTGGGTCTATATGCTGTTGAAGATGGGATGATCTCATTCTCTTGGCATACAACCGATGATGTTGAATTTGATCAGAATACACCATTGTTTGAATTGCAATTTGTAGCACAACAAAAAGCAAATTTAAGCGAGGCGATCTACATCAGTTCAATGTTGACGAAAACAGAAGCATACAGCACAGATCTGGAGATATTTGATGTAAATCTAAACTTCAGAGGTGTTGATAATTCAGCATTCACATTGTATCAGAATATTCCGAATCCATTTACTCAGACAACTGAGATCCGATTCAATCTTCCGGAAGATTCAGAAGTATTGTTCTCGGTATACGATGTGAGCGGAAGACAATTGATGCAACAAAAGACAAGATATAGCGCTGGAGAGCACAGTATCATCTTACATAGAGATGATTTACAAGCGAGCGGCGTGATGTATTATACCATGGAAACCGGTTCTGGGTTTGCCAGCAAGAAAATGATACAGATTAAATAAAAACCGACTGAAATTTACACGAAGCCGTGTTCCGAGAGGAGCACGGCTTTTTGTATTTTAAGGCAGCAATTAAAATTCAAATAAAACCTTGAAAAAACATTGATTTTTTCTCAACCATATTTGTTTAGATTTTGTATAAATAATGCAAGTAGGGATATTGAAAATCCCACATCTTTATAGATGTAAAAAGAGTTTTATATTTGCGGTAATTTCCCATAAACCTTGACAATTTAGATTCAAATAACAACAAACATCACGTATAAACAATGCTAATAGCAGCCTTCGTTTTAGTCGGAATCTTACTGCTTCTTGCTGCGATACTATCAATCTCAGATAACCTCATTCATATTGAGGCTCAAAAAGAGGGTATTGACACAAGGATAAATAATGTAGGAGTATTCCCTAGTATTAAAGAAATCCTAGGAGGAAAAGCACCATCATTCATAAAAGATGGCAGTTATCACAAACTCAAAAAAGGATTTGATATCAAATTAGCCGGAACAGCCAACGAACCTGTTGTGCCCGGCAATGTAAACAGATACGCCGTTAAACCAACAAATTTTAGAGGCATTGCGCCCATCCCAAAAGTCGAAGTGAGTGTTGGTGACGATGTACAGGCCGGCGACGTTCTGTTTTATGATAAAACAAACCCTGAAATCAAATATGTCTCTCCTGTCAGTGGAGAGGTTGTAGAAGTCAGAAGAGGGGCCAAGCGATCTATCTCCCACGTTATTGTGCTGGCGGATAAAGAGCAAAGATTTAAATCGCTGGTTGCGCCATCTCCCGATGCAGACAGAGCGACACTTGTAGAATTTCTAATTGAAAGCGGTATTTGGCCGTATATCATTCAGAGACCTTTTGATATTGTGGCTGATACGCAGACTACACCTGAGAATATTTTCATTTCAACCTTTGATACAAGCCCTTTAGCAATCGATTCCAAGTATATCCTTGATGGGAACGAGGCACATTTTCAAAAAGGCTTGGATGTTTTGGGTCAACTCACAGATGGACAAGTCCACCTAGGCATTGACGGAAGGCATAATGCCAATCCACCCGCGACGTTTATAAATGCTGAAGGTGTAGCAAAGCACTATTTTGATGGCAAGCACCCTGCTGGAAATGTAGGCGTACAAATACATCACGTTGCACCTATCAAGCAAAGCGCATCTGTATGGACATTGAATGTAGCTGCCGTGATTGCAATGGGCAAGTTGTTCAATCTCAACAGATATGAGCATCATCAGGTGATTGGCTTAGTCGGAACACCCTTCAATGAAAACAAATTAATAAAATGTCCTGTTGGACCTAGTATAGATGAAATTACAGCTGGCAATGCAGATGTAAATGATTCAGCTCTGAGATTCGTAAACGGGAATGTATTGACCGGCGGACATGTATATCAGGATGATTTTGTCAATGCACATGTTAATCAACTAAGCTGTTTGACTGAAGGTGATTACCATGAAGCTTTCGGTTGGTTACTGCCGTTGAAGCCTAGACCAAGTGTGAGTAAGACATTTCCTGCATTCATAATACCGGAGCATAGGTATGATGCTGACACGAATACACATGGTGAAAGGCGTGCTTTCGTGGTCACTGGGCAATATGAAAAAGTTTTACCGATGAATATTTATCCCCAACATTTGATGAAAGCTATAATGGCTGGCGATATTGAAAGAATGGAAGGATTGGGTATAAATGAATTGTCTGAAGAAGATTTAGCACTGTGTGAATTCACGTGCACATCAAAAATGCCATTACAGAAGATCCTTAGAGAAGGATTGGATATGATGCGAGAACAAGCTTAATTTTTAAAAGAACCTACGAATACATAAATGGGATTACTCGATTTTTTCAAAAAGATAGAACCAGATAAGAAGGATAAACCATTCTTGCATACTGCATACGATGCCTTCTTTACCTTCGCATTTGCGCCAAACTCTACAACCAAAGGGGGTGTGCACATCAGGGATGGAATGGATCTAAAACGTACCATGGTAATGGTCGTTTTAGCAATGCAATTTTGCTACATATTTGGTACATATAATATTGGTCATCAGCATTTTGTGGCCATGGGGCAATACCTTGGATTCGTTGAAGGTATGCATCTCAAATTAGCACACGGTTTAATTCAACTATTGCCAATCTTTATTTGGACCCATGTCGTTGGACTTGGAATCGAATTCTACTTTGCCTATAAGAAAGGCCATTCTGTCGAGGAAGGATTTCTTGTGTCTGGTGCTTTGATACCCCTTATTATGCCACCGGATATTCCAATTTGGATATTGTGTGTTTCTGTTGCCTTTGCTGTAATTCTTGGTAAGGAAGCATTTGGCGGAACGGGAATGAATATTTGGAATGTTGCCTTGTTGGCAAGAGTATTTGTATTCTTTGCCTATCCGACCTCTATTTCAGGTGATGAAGTCTGGGTTTCAGGATTCGAACAATTAGCACCAGGCATGGCAGTTGATTATGGTTGGGGCCATGATTTGGCCAACTGGCTTTTCGGGCTGGTCAACCTCTCCTCCTTCGATGCCTCAGCCGTTGTAGCCGATGGATACAGCGGCGCCACACCATTGGCATTGGCTTATCAAGGTGGATGGGAAAACGTGACCGAACATTTTACCATAGCACAAATGTGGTGGGGTACAATTCCAGGTTCAATTGGAGAGACATCAAAACCGCTCATCTTAATCGGTGCTGCAATTTTGGTATTTACAGGAATAGGATCATGGCGAATAATGCTGAGTATGTTACTTGGAGCTATCGTGATGTCGCTGCTGTTGAATATGTGGGGCGCAACGCCATTTATGGAAGTGCCTTGGATGTATCAATTTTATATGGGTAGCTTCTTCTTTGCCATGGCATTTATGGCTACCGATCCGGTGACCGCCTCCTCAACCAGCAGAGGAAAATGGATATATGGATTTGGTATTGGTATGATCGGGATGTTGATTAGAGTTATCAACCCAGCATATCCTGAAGGCTGGATGTTAGCAATTTTATTCTTAAACACATTTGCTCCATTAATTGATCATTACGTATTGGAAGCAAACATGAAAAAAAGAATGGCCCATGCATAGTAC
>JABDJE010000144.1 GCA_013002625.1 Saprospiraceae bacterium
TCTGGGATCTCAGCATTGGGCACGCAATAAACATAGATCGAATTATAAAGCCAAATGGGGGATAAACCTGGATATGGTAGGTGCAAAGAATCCGAGATTTGGTCAGGATGACTTTTCGCGACAATACGCTGGACAATTGCTGGACAGAGTGTGGAGTTTAGGTCAAAGAATGGGTTATTCTGATATGTTTGTAAATGATCGTACGGGTCCGCTTGTGGATGATCATTACTTTATCAATCAATTGGCCCAGATTCCTATGATTGATATTATCAATCAACCGAAAGGTTCGAAGACTGGGTTTGTGGGTCATTGGCATACGCATGACGATGATATCGATGCTATTGATAAAAGAACTTTAAGAGTTGTGGGTCAAGTAGTGCTCAAGACCATTTATAGCGAATCAGAAAATTAATTTTGTAGAACATAAATAATGACAATGAAACAATATCTACTTCTTATTTTTTGCCTGACAGCATTCCTCAACCTGGGTGCACAGGATTACAAAAAGAAACCTATAATTTCCAAAGTCACCGCAACATGGTGCCCGAATTGTGGCAGCTGGGGTTGGGATTATATGGAAGCTTTAAAAGATGAATTCAATAATGGTGATGCCATTCTTCTGGGTGTACACCACAGTGGAGACTTGGAAAATCCAGTGAGTGACTGGTTTGCCAAAAATCTTAAAAACTCCTATCAACCCCAATTTTTTGTCAACAACGGTCAAATCAGTGTGGGTTCTAACAACTGGCCCGGGAAAGTGGATGAGATTCGCGATATGGTAGACATGGTAAGCGGTATGGATGCTGCTTCAGCATTTAACTTTGATGTAGCCTATGTTGACAATGACAATACGATTCAATCTTCGGTAAATATTGCACCCCTCAATAAAAGTGAAGGCGACTATTATTTTGCCGTCTATATCTATGAAAACAACGTTGTAAATTTTCAATCTCAGCAAGGTAGCAATGCAATGCATCCTTTTGTGTTGAGAGATGTGATTTCAGAGAATTACTGGGGGGACAGTTTCACAATGGGTACTTCAAGCATGGATTTCTCCTTTGACCTTTCCAACACGAATTGGAACAAGGACAATGTAGGCCTATTGGCGATTATGTGGGAAAAAGAAGGCAACGACTATATTGTAGACAATTCTATATCCATCAATAATATTGGCTTGCTATCCTCTACTAAAAATATTCTAGATGCCAATGACTTCAGAATAATCACAGAAAACGATGTCATAGAAATTATAACCGGACAATCCGACACTTATAATGTGGCATTGTTTAGCACGCAAGGTCAAATGTTACAGAAAACAGAATTAAATGGCCGTGTCCAAATGAATGCCCAGGATCTCCCAACTGGATTGTATGTCGTTTTGATTGAAAATGAAAAGGGACAATTAAGTCAACGGATATTTGTAAAATAAAACACCTAAGCCTCACTGGTATTATAAATCGTCGGTGGGGCTTTTTTTTATACCATAAAAAGTGTGGCTTTTATTGATCCGACAGTGTACTGTTGATGAGTCGAATAATTGTAACTAAAGATGCCCCTCCTACAATTAAACAAACCATCGAAGGGATCATGTCTCCATACAACAAGTACCCTACGCCAAACAACAAACTGTAAATTCCAATACATCCCAAAAAGATAGCTATCAATTCCTGCGAGATTTTAGTTTGAGGTTGATAAAGCAATGCTTCATCGATCTCATCAACAACTGGTTTCCACCCCGCCTTATGGGGTTGAATAAGTGTATAGAAGCTTTTAAGCGTGCTTTTGGCAGTAGGTCTTGTCAAAAAAGTCACTGCTATCCAACCGATACTCGTAATGACCACACCCGTGATCAAGCGTTCATAGGGTTCCATGCTGCCGCTGTAGATAAATTCAAAATACACCGCCACAACAAAGGATATAATCATGGCCGATAATTCGCTGTAGGCATTGATACGCCACCAAAACCATCTCAGCAAGAAAAGCAGTCCGGTTCCGGCACCTATTTGCAATAAAATATTAAATGCTTGCAATGCATTTGTAAGATAAAGAGAGACCACGGCCGCCAAAACCATAAGGCATATGGTTGCCCATCGAGCGATGCTGACCAGTTTCTTTTCTGATGCATCAGGATTAAGAAATCGCACATAAAAGTCATGTACAAAATATGACGCACCCCAATTCAAATGTGTGCTTATCGTCGACATCAATGCCGCAATCAAAGCGGCTACGACCAGGCCAAGCAATCCTTTTGGCAGGTAGGTCAGCATGGCTGGAAAAGCGATGTCGTCACCTAGAATCCCGTCCTGTATAGCTGGGAAGGCTTGCTTGATAGAATCCATGTCGGGAAACAGAACCAATGAAGCCAAAGCAATCAATATCCATGGCCATGGTCTTAAAGCATAATGCGCAAAATTGAAAAACAGCGTTGCTTTCGTGGCATCTTTCTCATTTTTTGCGGACAACATTCGTTGTGCAATGTAACCGCCTCCACCTGGTTCTGCGCCTGGATACCATGCACTCCACCATTGAACAGCAATGGGCACAAAGAAGAGTGGAATAGCTACATTTAAATCTGAAAAATCAGGGAAGAAAGCTGTTTTACCTTCAAGATTGGGGTGGTTAATTAAATTCTCCAGACCGCCGATTTCTGGCAATTGAACGATGTAGATCGCAGCGGCAATCATACCCGCCATACTTAATATAAACTGAAAAAAATCTGTCAGAAGGATTCCTCGTAGACCACCCAATGAGGCATATACTACTGTGATGAGGGACACCAACATAACGGTTTGCAATGGATTGATCCCCAACATAACCCCTGCAATCTTGATGCCTGCTAGTAAGACTGTGGCCATGATCAGGACATTGAAAAAAACGCCAAGATAAAGTGACCTAAACCCTCTGAGAAAAGTTGCTTCCTTACCACTGTATCGCATTTCATAAAACTCCAGGTCTGTCGTAATGCCAGACCGTCTCCATAATTTGGCATATATAAATACAGTAAACATGCCTGTGATAAGGAAGGCCCACCAAACCCAATTTCCTGCAACACCCCCCTTTCGAATGATATCGGTCACAAGATTGGGTGTATCCGCACTAAAAGTCGTTGCCACCATGGAGACACCCAACAACCACCAGGGCATATTCCGCCCTGAAAGAAAATATTCCTTAACACTGCTAGAGGCCTTTCTTGATGCGATGAGCCCCAATATCAAAGTAAGCCCGAAAAAAGCGATAATTATTGTCCAGTCAAAGGAAGATAGATTCATTCGAATACGTTATTGGTGAATGCACTCTAGGCACGAATCCATTAATAATATTAATGGCTTAAATTGATTAATCTTCATAAAGATGATGATAATAATCAATTAGACATCAATCGTTTTTCAGTACTTTCACCAAAAATTTGAAATATGGCATTTGACCTAACCCAATATGGCATTGAAATAGAAAATATTTACAGAAATACCAGTGTTCCCAGCTTGTATGAAATTGCATTGAGAAGAGAAGAGGGAACTGCAATTTCAGATGTAGGCGCATTATTGGTGTACTCTGGTGAAAAAACCGGCCGTTCGCCTAAGGATAAGCGTATTGTCAAACATCCCGATTCCGAGAATAACATTGATTGGGGTGATATTAATATTGCATTGGATAGTAAAACATATTTGATTAACAAGGAGAGGGCAATCGATTATTTGAACACAAGAGAGCGCATTTTTGTCGTCGATGCTTTTGCAGGATGGGACCCTAAATACAGGTTGAAAATCAGAATCGTATGTACAAGAGCCTATCATGCATTGTTCATGCAAAACATGTTGATCATGCCGACGGCGGAAGAGCTGGCTAACTTCGGAGAGCCTGACTACGTGATATTCAACGGTGGTGGTTTCCCTGCCAATCGCTTCACCCCTGAAATGACTTCAAAGACAAGTATCGATGTCAATATGGAGGAGAAAGAAATTGTAATCCTGGGAACCCAGTATGCAGGTGAAATGAAGAAAGGTGTGTTCTCTATTATGAACTACCTCATGCCTTTACAAGATGTACTTCCAATGCACTGTTCCGCTAATGTAGGTGAACAAGGAGATGTATCATTATTGTTTGGCCTGTCTGGAACAGGGAAGACTACCCTGAGTGCTGATCCAAAGCGCAAACTTATTGGAGATGACGAACACTGCTGGACCGATGATGGGGTATTCAATATCGAAGGCGGCTGTTATGCAAAAGCCATCGACCTGTCTGCAGAAAAAGAGCCTGATATTTACAATGCCATAAAATTCGGGACGGTTCTGGAGAATGTGGTATATGATCCTCAGACCAGAGTTGTGGATTATGGTGATACCAGTATCACACAGAACACGAGAGCCTCCTACCCAATTCATTATATCGAGAACATCCAAATGCCTTGCTTGGCTGGCCATTCAAAAAACATCATATTCCTGACTTGTGATGCATTTGGTGTCTTACCGCCGGTGAGCCGGTTGACGCCTGAGCAAGCCAGTTATCATTTCATCTCTGGTTATACTGCTAAGGTTGCTGGAACAGAAATGGGTGTGACTGAACCAGAAGCTACATTTTCTGCAAACTTTGGTGCTGCATTTATGATGTGGCATCCTAACAGATATGCTGAGTTATTGGCCGAAAAAATGAATAAGCATGGTGCTAAAGCGTGGTTGGTAAACACAGGTTGGACAGGCGGCGCCTATGGCACAGGATCCAGAATCAAGTTGCGTTACACAAGAGCCATGATAGACGCTATTCACAACAACAGCTTTGATAATGTTGAAATGGTTCAAGATGATCATTTTGGCTTTTCAATCCCAACAAGTTGTCCTGATGTGCCTTCAGAATTATTAATTCCGAAGAACACATGGGCCAATGGTGATGACTATGAAGCTACAAAGACCAAGTTGGTTGAATTGTTTGTAAATAATTTCAAACAATTCGAATCAGGTGTGAATGCTGAAATTCTGGCAGCTGGGCCTAAATAATCACTATCATTTGCTTTAGGAAATTCTGAATAATAAATATAAATGTATTTGAAGTAAGTACATTGATAATAAA
>JABDJE010000287.1 GCA_013002625.1 Saprospiraceae bacterium
CAATACCTCAACACAAGGGAAGTCAATATTGAGGAGATTAATGCGATCTATAGCAATGGGGTCGTCCAGAAAAGCTTCATATCTGTATATGGAATCAGAAGTATTCAACAGCAAGTTTTGAGAATAGAGTATGGCGGCCCAACAGACTAAAGGGACACAAACCAAAATGCTTTTCAATTCCTTCATCATTACACAGACTGAATTTTAACATAGGCTGCGTATTGTCCTTCTTGAGCGATCAAGTCATCATGTCTGCCCTCTTCAACAATACGGCCATTATCTAAAACAATAATTCTGTCTGCATATTTTATGGTTGCCAATTTATGTGCAATAATTATAGCAGTTCTATCTTGTAGAGCATTGATTATTGCCATTGAAACTTTCTGCTCAGATTTTGGATCCAGGGCAGAAGTTGGCTCATCCAGTATAAGAATATCGGGGTCCTCAAGCAAAGCCCGGGCAATGGTAATGCGTTGCTTTTCACCACCGCTAAGCTGTTCGCCGCGATCGCCTACATTATAATCAAGTTTTCCTTCGAGGTTTTGCAAAAATGCACTTGCGTTGGCCAATTCCAATGCATTGTTAATGGTTTCATCTGATATGGGCTCACGTCCCAGAGTAATGTTATTACGGATGCTGTCATTATAGAGGAAAGGCGTTTGTGTCACCAACCCAATGTGGCTGTAATATTCATTTTTATCAATATCATCCAATGGTATATTATCAATCAATATCCTTCCCTCCTGAGGTGCAATCAATTTTAGCAAGAGATTCATCAGTGTGGTCTTTCCGGATCCCGATGCGCCTACAATTGCAAGCGTTTCACCTTTGTTTAATTGAAAACTCACATCTCTCAGCACCCAATCATTTTCATATTTAAATGAAAGATCTTCCACCTTAATCTTTTGTTCGAACTTAAACGCTTTTTCACCTGCATTTTCTTCAAGGATCTCAGATTGTATTTGATCATCAATACGTTGTAATGCTGCTGATCCTCTTCTTACGTTATAGTATGCTGTAGCAAATGATTTTGATGGTTCTATTACATTGTAAAATGCAAAAATGAATGCAAAGAAATCCTCTGATGCCATATCCCCCTGCAGAACCAATTTAGAGCCATACCACAGCAGTACGACGACAAGGGAGACCCCCAGGAATTCTGATAGTGGTGAGGACATATCCTGACGCCAGGTAACTTTATTCAAAGTATGACGAAAGGCTTCATTTACCTTTTTAAATCGTTCTGCCCATTTCTTCTGGACGCGAAAAACACGCAAGGGCACCGCTCCATCCAGTGTCTCATCCACGGTAGATGTAAGAGAAGCCAATAGATTTTGTAAGACCAAAGATTGCTTTTTCAAGGTTTTGGACAAGGTGCCAATAACAAGTGCGGTGAAGAGCATGAGCACAAAAACAAAAAGTGTTAATCGGGCATTGATGCTTAACATAAAAAATATACTTCCTATTATAATCAGTGGTGACTTGAATATCGCATCAATAAATCGCAACATGCTCCATTCGACCTCTTGCACATCTCCAGTGAGGCGAGAGATAAGATCTCCACGCTGACTGTTCTTGAGGCTGCTTATTGACAGCGATAGGTAATGCTGATATAGGCCTTTTCTGAGATCTCGGACTATATTACTCCTAACTGAAACCATAAAAAACATGGCCAGATAACGGAATACATTTTTCAATAAAAAGGTAATTACAACCAGCAAACACACAAGCAATAAGGCCCTATCAGTTCCTTGATTATCAATAACTTGCGTGAAAATATATTTCAAATAATTGACTACATCGAATACTGAATCCGGTGAAGCGACAGTTTCAGATGTTGTATTGAACAACAGCTGAAAAAATGGAATAATAAGTGGAATGGATATTACGGTAAAGACAGCCATGAGTATATGGCAAAATATACTCAGGATGACTTTTGATTTATACTTAAGGAGGTATTGAACCAGCTTTTGAATATCCTGCATCTACAGCAAGTATAGCCTATTGCGGTTTTAAGTCAAAATCTTCAAGGAATTTTGTCGTAACGTCGCCTTTCTTAAACCGTTCATCCTTCATCAATTGCTGATGAAACGGAATCGTGGTTTTTATACCTTCGACAATAAATTCATCCAATGCACGCTGCATTTTCTTAATGCATTCTTCTCTTGTTTCCGCTTTACAAATCAATTTAGCAATCATTGAGTCGTAGAATGGTGGCACAGAATAACCTGCATATACATGTGTATCCACGCGTACTCCATGGCCTTTCGGACTATGAAATGAGCTGATATGACCAGGATTAGGTCTGAAGTCGTGGTATACATCCTCAGCATTAATTCTGCATTCTATAGCATGCATCGTAGGGATGTAGTTTTTCCCGGTTAATTTCTCTCCGGCAGCTACTTTTATTTGTTCCTTAATCAGATCTCTATTGATCACCTCTTCTGTTACGGGGTGTTCTACCTGGATCCGGGTGTTCATTTCCATGAAATAAAATTTCTTGTATTTATCCACAAGAAATTCAACCGTACCTACGCCTTCATAATTAATGGACTTACCTGCTTTGATTGCAGCTTTACCCATTTTGTCTCGGAGCTTAGCGTCCATGAATGGCGAAGGTGACTCTTCTACTAATTTTTGGTGTCGGCGCTGGACTGAACAATCTCTTTCGGAGAGGTGAATTACATTGCCAAACTGATCGCCAATAATTTGAAATTCGATATGGCGAGGCTCTTCAATAAATTTTTCAAGATATATTCCATCATTACCGAATGAGGCACCTGCTTCTCTCTGTGCAGCATCCCAGGCATCTTCAAACTCATCTTCAGAATTCACAATCCGCATTCCTTTTCCGCCACCGCCTGCGGTTGCTTTAAGAATTACAGGATATCCAATTTTATTGGCATCTACTTTACCTGATTTAATATCTTTTACAAGGCCATCAGATCCTGGCACGACAGGCACCTTGGCTTTGATCATTGTTTCTTTGGCTGTGATTTTATCACCCATTTTGCCAATCATTGCAGCAGATGGTCCGATAAATTTTACACCATAATCTTCGCACACTTCAGCAAATCCGGCATTTTCAGATAAGAAACCATAACCTGGATGAACGGCATCGGCATTTGTGATTTCTACTGCAGCCATGATTCTGGGAACGCTTAGGTAGGATTCCAGTGAGCTTGCAGGACCAATGCATACGGCCTCGTCGGCAAATCTTACGTGCAAACTGTCTTTATCAGCGGTACTGTACACTGCTACAGTACTGATGCCCATTTCTTTACATGTCCTGATGACACGCAGGGCAATCTCACCTCTATTGGCAATCAAAACTTTCTTGAACATGTGATAGGTTTTTTGGTCAGCAATTAGCCTTTAGGATCAACCAGGAAGAGTACTTGATCGTATTCCACCGGGCTGGCATCATCTACTAAGACTTTTACAATTTTACCTGAAACTTCACTCTCGATTTCGTTGAAAAGTTTCATTGCTTCAATAATACAAACAACAGATCCTTCATTGATTGAGTC
>JABDJE010000326.1 GCA_013002625.1 Saprospiraceae bacterium
CTTACAGGATTGGCGTCCAGGATTGAAGCATTGGATCGACTATCCAATAAAAGCACCGCTATATTTTACGCCGGGCTATTTATAATGTTGCTTTTTATAGCGATCGAAACCTCCCCGATATTTGTTAAACTTATTGCGGAAAGATCACCATACGATTTCGTCTTGAACAAACATGAGTTTGCATTCAGGATGAATCATAATAATTATGTCGCGCAGTTAGAGAATGCTACGACGAACAAAATTAAATTCGATACAGAGACTGGATTATATAAAACCGAGATTACAATCGCTGCTGAAAAAGAGGTCTCAAAACAAGCCATTCAGGAACAATTGGAACAGATCAAACAAGAACCATTAAGCTGGAAGACCTTGCTTAAAAAAGGAAAGCTTTTCGATGTCTGATTAACATCTGGCCATTTTACGCTTTTTCCCAAGTCTTCCCTTATCCTTGATTTTTTTGATGTATTCGGTGGCCAGGGGCACTTTACAAGCTGTACCTCCAACATCCACATGTACTTTTCCAACAGCAGAAGCTGCAGATAGCGCTTTGTCATGCAGTTCAGGCAGATAAGAACCTACGGCTATTATAAATCCATTCATTGTGTACCGTGCTCTATTTGGTGATTCATGTAGATTTTTCTGAGCACGATCTAAAAGTATTTCAATTTGTTGGATATCAATTTCATCATTAGAAGTAACTGATAAGTAACTGCTTAATGCTGCCCATCCCGCGGCTTGAATAGTTTCGTCTTTTGATTCGATCCATTCTAATCCTACTTCAAGGCCAAAACCACTATCTACGGCCACCCAGGGCACTGCATATTCTGATAAATACTGCCAGTATGCCTTCTTCACCCAATCATTCAACATTTTCTTGGTCACCTTATTTTCATCAACCATATAACCTGCCAGGTACATCGCGTCTGAATTCCCGGTATCATACAACTGCAAAGCGAGTTCATGGTTGGTCTTGGTTTTCTTTAGAATTTTCTTCAAATCAGCGACCTTGACGCCAAAGAACGGTTCTTTAGCTCCATGATTCATTAATACTTTTTTCGTCGATGGATTTCCATATGACTCAAGTTCTTTCATTACTTCTTTAAGAGTCATATTGTGCGTTTAGAGGATTAAGATTAAAGTTTCAGGTAATTGACACTCAATGAAAAATAGTAAAACTAAACTAGACGCACAAATGATTTATTTCAACCATTTGAAATACGCTCACTTCCAATAGGCGTTGCAGTTATAAATTATTCATTCTCATACTCTGTAAAATGTCCACGGTGCTTATTCTGAGCGAACCGCTTGGCATTATACTCGCTTGACTCACCCTTCGGAATAGATAAACTGATCCACTCTGTATCTTTAAGTGCTTTTCCAATAATTACTATTTGTCCCACATGGTAAGCGTAATGACATAGCTGCCTATTAATGGCTTCTACAATAGTATGCCCTATATTCCTTATATAAACCAATGTGTCAGGTTCTACTTGCTTGGATGTGTCGATAGCTTTAAATACACAACTCCAACCTTCTTCCCATTTCAAAAGAAGATCTTCACGGCTTGTAATAACATCTTCGAACTCCAAGTCTCTTTCTCTCCATTCCTTTTCTCCATCAGTATGAAGAAAGTCTGTCCATCTTGACATCATGTTACCCCACAAGTGATTTACAATAATAGCTATAGAATTTTGATGATCTGATTGACGCCAAAACAGAGCCTCATCAGAAAGTTGATCAAAAGTCTTATCACCTAATTGTTTATAATATTGAAATTGTTTTTCAGCACTTTCAAGGTAGTTGGACATCATGATAATTGATTTTCCTCCAAGATACAAAGTGTACATTAATGGCACATGATAGGAAAATTATTGGCTTCCCAAAACTTGAGATCCAATGGTACGTCAAGAGCGATTCCCCGGTAGATCAAAAGGACCCCAAAGACAAATAGGCCAAAAGGAATGAGTTTTCTTAATCTTATAAAACGATTGCGATTGAAATTCTTAACGAGCATTACGCCCAGCATTAAGGGTAGGGTACCTAAACCAAATGCCATCATATATAATGCTCCGGACAAAGCAGTGCCTTCAGCAATTGAACCTGCAAGTGCTACATATACAAGACCGCAGGGTAGAAGACCATTTAGCAATCCAATTTGAAAAGCATTACTCATAGAGTTTATTTTCAGTCGCTTTGCCAAAGCCGTTTTGAGTTTTTGAAATACGCTTTGGATCAAGGTATTTTTCAACCATCGACTTTCCAAGGAGATTGAAAATACGGCTGCAATGACCAGTAGTGAACCCAACACTATAGAAATGGATTTCTGATACCCTGCCAGTGCGATACCCCAACCCATAAGTCCCATAAAGGCACCCATAAAGCCGTAGGTGAATACTCGGCCTATATTATATGTAAATGATTGAGCGAAAATCTGGCTTTTCTCTCTAGCATTTAAAGGCAGCATCATAGCAATCGGTCCACACATACCTACGCAGTGTAGACTTCCTAATATGCCAAGTGAAAATGCGACCCAGAGTGACATATTATAAGACTATACTTTCTTCCTGATAATATTCCTTATCTCCGGATGCCCAGTCAACTTTTACGGTCCACAAGCCGTTTTTGAGACCTTTTTCGACAGGAATTACAAAAGCCCCATTGCTATCAATATTAAGTTCATAGGATACATCCTGATATTTATCAGAAGGTCTGAACAATGAAACCTTACCTTGAGCCTCAAGCATGTCCGGAGGGAAATTTAACGCTATAGCATTGTCTGAGTGCTTGAATTGAATATCCAACTTTTGCTCAAGATTTGCAGCATTCTGCCGCTTCAATCTAAATGCTTCATAGTTCAGGTCTTTTTTATAATAATTTTCTTGTACAAGGTGCGACTTGTTCTGAGTACTCATATATACCATGGAAAGCATGGCAATTACAAATGCCGTGTAAAAGATCGCAATACCGGAACCCCAATTAATTTTCATATTCTTATGTTTTGTATAATTCTTATTGAATTGGTCCTAGGAAATTTGTTTTTAGTGCATCGATTTTCTTATCATTTGAATATACCTCAATGATTAATCTGTTCTTTCTTCCCTTCAAAGCAGACTTTTCCATTTCTACAAAAAGAGAGCCCTTAATCGAATTCAATTTATCAACATCAAGCACAGCATCACCTACCATCTTGATCCTACCACCTTCTGTCTGCATTCTAAATTCAATATTGGTAATCGGGTCTGATGTCTTATTTACCAACTGATAATTGTATAAATTACTTATGTAGTTTTCATCCACTTCCTGAAATAACATTCCAGGCGTCCTTAGCAATGTTGTTTCTACTTCGGTTCTTGTCGTGAATAAGAAACCCTGAAAAATAATCAACACCATTAAGATCCCAGTATAAGCCCACACTCTGGGGGTGAATATTTTCAGCTTACCTTTTTCAATATTCTCATGTGAATCATAACGAATCAATCCTTCATCTTTTCCGACTTTTCGCATTATATCATCACATGCATCCATACAAGCTGTACAATTAACACATTCAAGCTGAGTGCCATTTCTAATATCTATACCCGTAGGGCATACACGTACACATAAGCCACAATCCACACAGTCTCCCAGATGCTTGTTGGCTTCTGGGTCCTTTTTCTTAATCCGTCCTCTAGGCTCACCACGAATCCAGTCATAAATTACGACGATCGATTCTTTTACCAACAAGACGCCTTGTAATCGCCCATAGGGACAAACCACAGTGCAGACCTGCTCTCTGAAAAAAGCGAAGACACCATAAAACAAACCACTGAATACCAACATGGCAAAGAATCCGCCTAAGTGCATCGTAACAGGTTCTGTCACTATTTCAATGACCTTATCCACCCCGATGATATAGGAGAGAAAAGTGTTGGCTATCAATACGGAGATCGAAAAGAAAATTACATGTTTTGAAATCTTTTTAAAGAACTTTTTCCCCGACCAGGGTGCTATATTTAATTTCTTCTGTTGACTCGCATCTCCTTCAATCCAATATTCAATTCTCCGAAATACCATTACCATAAAAATGGTCTGAGGACAAACCCAACCACAAAATAGTCTTCCAAATACAACGGTAAACAAGACAATGAATAACATCATTGTTATCATAGCCAGTGCCGCAAGGTGCATATCCTGTGGTGTAAATATCTGCCCGAATAATATAAACTTCCTTTCAACTACATTGAATAAGAACAATGGGTCCCCATCAAATTTAAGCCATGGCAAACCGAATAAAACGACCAACAGAAGATAACTTGCCCAAACCCTATAGTTGTAATACTTTCCAGATGGCTTTTTCGGATATATCCAAATTCTTCCACCTCTATCATCTACAGTAGCCAGTGAGTCACGAAACTCCTCCCTCTCATCCAGATAAATATCTTCCATGCGGGTTTATATTTAAACTCTATTCAGATTCATTAAGCGCCTCATCTGTCGACTCTGTATCTGTTGCTTCTGCAACCGGTACATATAATTCACCCTGAGGCTCTTTGGCATTCTCTGGGTTTGTGCCCTGCAAGGTCAATATATAACTTGCCACAGCATGCATATCCGCTGGTCTCAATTGTGTTTTCCAGGAAATCATACCTTTCTCAGGCACACCATATTTGATGGTTTTGAAGACATCTGAAATAGAGCCGCCGTGCAACCAGTATTCATCGGTTAAATTAGGTCCTACACTTACAGGGCTTCCTCCACCATGATTAAGGTGACACGCTGCACATTGTGAGGTAAATATTTCCTGTCCATTCGTTAAGGCATCTGCATCGGTCAATTGATATACATTGTTTTCATCTACTTGATCAGCTTGTTTAGCCAGATAAGCATCCACCTCTTCCTGTGCTTTTGCCATCTGTATTTCGTAACGCTCAGTTGAACTTTTTGCATAAGGCGAAAAGTGAAAGAAGATGATATAAAAGACAGAGAATCCAATGGTTACATAGAAGCCATACAGCCACCATGGTGGCAGGTTATTATCCAATTCACGGATGCCATCATAATTATGGTCTAGCATAATATCTGCTTCCTGTGATACAGGAACCGCTCCAGTCATTGTTCGGCTGAACTTATTCCACCATGATCCTTCATTGAGTCGTTTCTCCTCAAGAAACTTCTCCAAACCGTGCTTTTCGTATATTTCAATTTCACGCATCCGCACAAGTAGCTCCATGATTTTGAATATGGTGATAATTGCCGCTACGATCACCAAAAGGGCAACCAGCGCTACCGTCCACTCAAAAGTATTTGGACTAAAATCTAATGGCGCCGCCTCAACTGCAGCTTCTGTCTCTTCCTGTCCAAAGACAAAAAGAGGCGAGAATGAAGCCAGCGCTAACAAAGTGGTATTTATTAAATTTCTTTTCATTTTATTCTACTTTATAATCGAGATATTCTCGAGTGAATTATGAATCATTTTCAATTTTCTTCCAGAAATTTCTCAAGACCATATTTCTCATAGATTTCAATCTTACGCATTCGTATCATAAGTTCTGTGATCTTGTAAATAGCCAAACCTGCAACGATAAGCCCAACAACAGCCATTATCGCAATTGACCAACTAAAAACATCCATAGTGAATTCTAAAGGCGCCGCTTCAACAGCTGCTTCAGCTTCCTCCTGACCGAAAACAAATAGTGGAGATAATACAGCCAAAGCGATCAAAGTGATATTTTCTAATTTCTTTTTCATTTTATCTTTATTTATAGTCAGGTAAACCCAACTGAATTATGAATTTTTGTCCAGTGGCATCTGAGCCATTTTAGATACATGGGATTTATCTTCTCGCAACACTTTTATTAACATGATTGTGAAGAATGAAAAGAAAATCACCAGGGGTGCAATACCCATCCAATTAATTTGACTCACCGATTCTAAAATATATTTGTACATAACTATTCTTGATTTGATTCAACAACTTGATTTTTTCCAATGTCCGTTCCCAGACGCTGCAGATATGCGATCATAGCAACTATCTCTTTGTTTTCAAGATTCTCTTGATCTATTCCGTCCGCTCTCAATCTTTCCGCAATCTGACCAGCCTGCAGTTGCAAGTCTCCAAGCGCTTCATCTGCATATCCTTCAGGATAAGGCGTATTTAAAGTTTGCAATACCTTGATTTTCTTGGCAATCTTTGAGACGTCCAGATCATCGGTTAGTAGCCAAGGATATGGAGGCATGATAGAACCTGGTGACATACTTTCTGGATCAACCATGTGATTATAATGCCATGAATCAGAGTATTTTCCACCAACTCTATGTAAGTCTGGTCCTGTTCTCTTGGAACCCCATAAGAATGGTCTGTCATAAATAAACTCACCTGATTTGGAGAACTCTCCATAGCGAGCCGTCTCTGACCTGAACGGTCTTATCATCTGTGAGTGACAACCTACACATCCTTCTCTGATATAAATATCTCGTCCCTCTAATTCCAGAGGCGTGTATGGTTCCACCGTTGCAATCTTAGGTACGTTTTTATCGACCATCATCATCGGAATGATTTCTATCAAACCACCAATTACAACCGCTATTAGAGTCAATACTGTGAATAAAACAGATCGTCTTTCAAGCCATCTGTGCCAGTATTCTCCTTTATGAGCAACATGTGCAACCCTTGCTGGTGCTGAAGCTTCCTCAGTTGCAGCAAATGATCCACCACGCATGGTCTTAATAATGTTATACACCATGATAATCAAACCAATAAAGTATAGCGTACCGCCTACTGCACGTATAGCGTACATAGGTATAATCTGAGTTACAGTTTCAAGGAAATTTGGATACTGTAAAAACCCGTCAGGCGTAAATTGCTTCCACATCAACTGTTGCGTAACACCACCCCAATACAATGGAATTGCATAAAAGATAATACCCAGTGTTCCCAACCAGAAATGCACATTGGCGAGGTTGGTAGAGAATAATTTTGTTTTGTAAATACGGGGCACCAACCAATACAGCATACCAAATGTCAGCATACCATTCCAACCTAATGCGCCAACGTGAACGTGTGCAATTGTCCAGTCCGTATAGTGTGTTATGGCATTGAATGATTTGATAGACATCATCGGGCCCTCAAATGTGGACATACCGTAAGCGGTAACGGCCACCACCATGAATTTTAGAATAGGATCATTACGTACTCTGTCCCATGCACCTCTTAGTGTCAATAATCCGTTCAACATACCAC
>JABDJE010000341.1 GCA_013002625.1 Saprospiraceae bacterium
GCTTTAATGTTACTTTTTACCCAGAGCTCATGGCGAGTGTAGTTTCAGACAGTTATAATATATGTGAAGGACAATCGGTAACGCTTGGATCCTCTGGAGGTTTATTTTATGAATGGTCAGACCCTAATGGGACTTTAAGTGGAACAGATATCCCTAATCCAACAGCAACACCCGTAACGACAACCAATTACTCCGTAACAGTAAGCGATAATTGTCCAAATAATGTTGAAGTATTCGATATTGTTGTAAATGTTAACGACCCACCTGTTGCAGATGCAGGTAGAGATACTTGTGTATTATCTGGTCAGATATATGAATTAAATGCTTCTGGTGGTATAGCTTATTCCTGGGATAATCAAGATTTGATTGTAGGCTCTACATTTACAGCTAACGCCCAAGTTCAACTCATCGATTCTACTACAATTTTTACAGTAACAGTAACTGATGTGAACGGATGTGCAGACACAGACCAGGTAGAGATTTGTGTTGTTGATGATCCGACCGAATTAATTGAAGAAGTTTCGGTAATGACACCTAACGGTGACGGGAAAAATGATGCGTTGATATTCAGAGGACTGGAAGCATTTCCGGAAAACAAATTGACCATATTCAACAGATGGGGTAATATAATTTATCAGACAGTTGGTTATCAGCGTGATGGATTATTGTGGGAAGGATTGCGTGATGGGGAGGAATTGCCGCCGGACACCTATTATTATGTTTTAGAATTTGCTGAATTTAAAATTAAATCCAGCCTAACTATTTTAAGAGATTGATATGAAGCACATTAAACTACTTTTCGTTGGGCTTTCTTTGATTTTTAGTATCTCCTTAGATGCACAGCAATTGCCCTATTCTTCTCCGATGCAAGAATTACATCATCTTTGGAATCCTGCATTTACTGCACCTGGGACAGATATGATAGCTTCAGCATTTTATAGAAAGCAATGGTTTGGATTTAATAATGCTCCAAATACTGCATTTGCCACTATTCAATATCCATTTGTAGATATGAATATGAGTGCTGGGGCCAGTATTATTTCTGACAAGACTGGGCCGGTATCAAAGATTGGTCTACAGCTGAATTACGCCTACAAGTTGAAAGAAATCCTTTCAAGAGATGATCAGCTTTCTGTAGGCATTACAAGCTATCTGTTCCAGTATAGTTTTAATCCAGCAGATGAAAAATTCAATGACCAGGGCGATATAATTTTATCGGGTACTCAACAAAGTGGATTTAATCCATCTGTGGGTGCTGGCTTTGCATATTTTTCAAAAACAGAAGAGTTTGACCGAGATAATATCTTTTATTTCGGTTTAGCAACCCTTCAAAGTTTTTCGCCTGATTTGAAGTTTGATTCTGGCAGCGCAAACAGAGAACAACATATTGTTGCAAATCTGGGTGTCAAATGGATGGGTTATAGCCATTACATCGAACCTTCATTCCAAATGAATTATGTTAATCCTGAAATAATAGACTATATCTTGGGTGCTAAATATGAAATGGAAGAGACATTCTGGGCCGGTGTAGCTTACAGCAGCGTGAATGACTATTCATTTTATGGTGGTGTTATAATGAATGATGTAGGTGATAGATATACTTCATTACGCATTGGAGCACTGGCCAGTATCAATGGCAGTTTGGGCACAGGACCCAGTTTTGAATTCTATATTGCATATAGATCGGACAAGGATTAATTCGTTGGTAGGATGATTACGGGCATTCATCCAATTGTCTATAAATCTGATCCTATTTAACGGGCTCTTAACAGTACTTCTTTACTATCTTTGATGCAAAATTACACTTGTGGGATTATTGATATTTTTGATTGTATCTTATATACTACTTAGCATAAGCCTTTACTTGTTGTTTCCCAAAGCAGATGTGCCAGCTATGGATGGTTTGATACCGGGAAAGAACTTTGTGCAATGGGCTAATATAATTGGAAGACCAACTTGGTGGCCAATTTTATTATTGGTACCAATTGTTAACATATTCATTTTTGCAGGAATGGCCGTTAATATGGTCCGATCCTTCAAAAAATATAAATTCGTCCACAGTGCAGCATCAGTGATCTATGCCCCGGCTGCATTCTTTTGGTTAGCTAAAAATGATGATGCGGTTTATGATGGACCAAATTATACGAAGGAGCGTGCATACCTCAATGAATTGAAAGAAGCACACCGGTCACGTGATAAGGCCAAAGTAGAAAGATTAACAAGACGCAGTCCCTACAAGAAGTCAGGCATGAGAGAATGGACAGAATCCATTGTTTTTGCTGTATTTGCGGCGGCGTTTATTCGTATGTTTTTTGTAGAAGCTTTCGTAATCCCAACACCATCGATGGAGGGTTCGTTAAAGGTGGGCGATTATTTATTTGTTTCAAAGGCCAGCTACGGTATTCGTACCCCGATGACGATAGCAATGATTCCATTATTACATAACAGAGTTCCTGGTCTTGGGACTGAATCATATTTGAGAAAGCCCAATCTGGGATACTATAGATTACCCGCACTGGAAGATATAGATACAGGTAAGCCTATCGTTTTTAATTGGCCCATTGGAGACAGTATTTATCTGACCAGCCGCAGGTCTTATGGGGTAAGTCAGCCAAGAAATGATAAAAGCCTATTGGGTTATGATCGCGAACTGGCCAGACTGGTAAGAAAAAATGATGTCATAGTTAGACCCATTGACAAGCGGGATCATTATATAAAGAGATGTATCGCTATGCCCGGGGATTCTCTCCAGATTATAAATCGGGATGTTTTTGTAAACGGACAAAAACAAGAGGCACCTGAAAATATTCAATTCCTATATGATGTAAAACTCCCAGCCAGTTTCAATTCCAGGAAATTAGAGGAATGGGATATTGGCCAGACAGATACTGAGGTGCTGGGATCCCCATCCAATCCAGTCGGATATTTTATGTCGCCTGACAAAGCCGAGAAGCTAAAATCTTTAGGAGATGGAACGATTGTCCAAATAAGGCAACACACACCGCGTGGCAGCGCATTGTTTCCGCATGACCCAAAAAATTTCCCCGGTTGGACGATAGATAATTATGGACCTATATGGATTCCAAAAAAAGGCGAAACAATACAAATTAACACCTCGAATATTGCTATGTACGAGCGCATAATATCAGTTTACGAGGAGAATGATCTTGAAATAAATGGCAGTTCGATTAAAATAAATGGAGAGATAACCGACTCTTATACCTTTAAGCAAAATTATTATTGGGCTATGGGAGATAACAGACACAACAGCGAAGACTCAAGAATGTGGGGTTTTGTTCCACATGACCATATCGTGGGTAAACCATTATTTATTTGGTTTTCTACTAAAAATGCCAGAATTTCAGACGGTATTCGATTTAATCGAATGTTTAAATCTGCAGATATTGATTAGAATTTCTATTATAGCTTGCTTTATCGTTTTTATGGCTGCTGACCTTGTGGGTCAATTACCATCAACAGATATCTACCATTTTACAATAGTACGAGGCAACAACGGAATACAACTTGACAATCCACAATATTTGACTGGTTTTAATGAGGATGGCTATAATAATCAGCCATTATTCTTTGATGATGATGTAGTCTATTTTACAACGGACTATTATGATTCATTGCAAACAGAAATTGCAAAATTTGATCTAGGCAAAACCGAGCTTACCCGAATTACAACTACCCAGGAATCTGAGTATTCGCCAACACCAATTCCCAATTCCTCTGATTTCAGTTGTGTAAGGGTTGAGTTAAATAATATACAGACATTGACATCTTATCCATTGGATGGCATGGGTGTGCCGGAAAGATATTTAACCAATATTAAAAATGTAGGGTATCATTGTTGGTTAAATGCTAATGACTTAGCCCTTTTTCTTGTCAAGGCACCAGAGCATCAACTGGCTATTTGTGAGATTGATTCTGAAAAACGAAAGATTATACTCGATAAAATTGGCAGATGCCTCATCAAAACAGCACAAGGTGAATTAATGTTTGTGCATAAACTGCAAGATGAAAACTGGTATATCAAAAGTTATAATCTTGAAACATCACAAAGTTCTATTGTATGTCAAACCCCTAATGGTTCTGAAGACTTTGCCTTATTGCCAGCCGGATCTCTTCTTATGGGGCAAGGAAGTAAATTAATGCGCTACAATCCGGGATATTCGACAGATTGGGAGCTTGTTCAGGACTTAGGAGCTATAAATATCAACTCAATTTCAAGAATTACTATTCGAAATAACAGGCTTGTCCTTGTCAATCAAAAGACTTAATCCATAATCGGGCTTGTTTGACAACCATTCTTGTTTTAATTTCACTTAGTATAGATATATTATAATTTTACATAATATCTTACAGCACATATAAATGAGATCTATTCTGGTCATACTTCTACTCTGCTATAATTTAATAGTGGGTGCTCAATATTCCAATTCGTATGTTGCTCATGAATGGGTAGTGCAATTTGACAGAAGTATAAATTTCTCAAAACAAAGTACAGCCTTAGATATTGAACGAATTTCAGCGAATCAAAATATTTATTTGGTGACATTCGACACAGCAGTAGATGAGAAGCAATTGGTGTCCTCGATTGCTTATCTACCTAAAGCGCTCTATGTATTTCCTAATCTCGATGTCGAGAAAAGGAGCATCATTCCAAATGATCCCTTGTATAATGAACAATGGAACCTGGAGATGATTAGTCTGCCGCAATTATGGGAAGAAACACAAGGCGGGGTGACACCGTCAGGAGAGGAAATAGTTATTGCCGTATTGGATGATGGAATTGATATCAATCATGAAGACCTCAGGAATAATATTTGGATCAATAAGGAGGAAATTCCGGATGATAATCTTGACAACGATGGCAACGGGTATATCGACGATTATTTCGGGGTCAATATTCAAGAAGGACGTGACGAGCATCCGATCTTAGATCATGGTACAAATGTAGCTGGAATCATCGGCGCAGAAGGTGATAATGAGCTTGGAATAACTGGGATAAATTGGAACTGCAAGATCATGGTATTAAGCGGTGTAACAAATGTGGCTGAGATCATAGCCGGCTTTGATTATGTATATAACATGAAACAAAAGTACCTTGACTCCAATGGTGCAGAAGGCGCTAATGTTGTTGTCACTAATTTTTCTGCAGGCATAAGACGCGTTTTTCCTGTGGATTTTCCCGGGTGGTGCTCCATGTATAATTTATTGGGAAGTGTGGGGATATTATCTGTGGGCGCAACGGCCAATGAGGATTTTAATATTGATATTGAAGGAGATATGCCCAGTTTGTGCAGTTCTGAGTTCCTTATCGTAGCTACAAATTCAAATATAAATGATGAGTTGGTACGCGATGTGGCAACGAGTGCTATCCATGTTGATATGGCCTCGCCAGGTGACAGAATACGAAGTCTAGATATCAACAATGAATACGGTATTATTTCAGGCACTTCAGCGTCAACACCTCATATTGCAGGTGCTGTTGCCCTGATGTATTCGGTTGAATGTGAAGCTATTCTAGATCAAATTGCCAATAATCCTGCAGCTGCTGCCCTAACAATAAAAGAAGCGCTTATGTCGGGTGTCGATAAAAGCACAACCTACTTTAATACAGTATCAGGAGGTCGTCTAAATGTTTATAATGCATTACTTGAATTACAGCCGATTTGCGGTTTGGCAAACGTTGGTGCGCTTGAAGTTCGATCTGTAGAGTCTAAAAATAACAGCGGTACGTCTCTGGACCTGGTGGTTGAATATGTTACAGATAAGCTTTCCGATCATGAAATTTTCATTTCCAACGCATTGGGGCAGTTAATTTATAAACAAGCGTTTAACCCCAGTGTTTTTGAAGAAAGAGTTGTGCGGTTAGATAACCTTTCATTGCCAACAGGCATTTACTTTATTTCAATTTCAAATGGTGAAAGGGTTGCTAGTAAATCACACTTTGTCATTTCAATCTAAATAGTAGTTTTTACAAGTATTTAGATAGTCTAACGAAAAATCTTTTCCATTAGCTGCTCTGATACTCATTGAAGATTCTTCAATTTCAATATTCCCATCATGGTTTGTAAACTCAATCAGATATCGAATAAATTTCCCACCTTCTTTTCCTCTAATCTGACAAATTCTCTTAGGCTTAAAATGATTTATTTTGGCATAATCAAGATGATTCTGATGGTCCGTTGCAGGATAAATTAAGGCCACGGTACAATCATAATTAGCGTCCTGAGCTATATATTCCCATAGTTGCTGTATGCTCAATCCTTCGTTATGTTTTGCACGTGCCTTTCTGGAATTTGATGGCGGTTGATGCGTTGAATAGAATGGCGGATTAGAAATTATATAATCATAAAGTTGATCGGGCCTGAATTCTGCAAGTCCGGTGTGGTAACAATTAACACGTTCCTGCAATGCATTAATTCTTACATTGGTTAGGGTCTCTTCGTAGCTGAGTTTGTCAATATCAATTGCATCAATGATGATGCTCTTGTTTTGTAGAGCTTTGATTACAGTAATGACACCAGTTCCGCTTCCAATATCGAGAAGTGCGCTTTTTGATTTTGGTAATGACGACCAAGCTGCGAGTAAAACACCATCGGTATTTATTTTAAAGCTTGCATACTTATTGCCTAGTTTAAAGCCTTTAAAATAAAAGTAATCGGATTCCTTATACGATAGCATTGTTGAATTAAATATACTACTCTACCCTCACGTCATCAATCCTGACCTTGGTTGTATTGGCTGCAGCAGTACCTTCATATTTGAATGCAACATGGACTTCAGCACCAAATCCTGTTAAATTAATAACACCTGAACCCACCCAGTTAAAGTTGCCGTCAGACTCTTTTGCAAGTGTTGCTGGTAATGGCATCCAATTGGCACCAGAAACATCTCCATTAAAATCATTGGCTACCCAAACAGATAGACCATCGTGCTCAAAAAAGGCTATAGCTGATTTAAAACTGATCGAGGCGGTTTCACTTGTGACAATTGTCGGTGTAACCAGCCAATTCTCCGTCTCTGGATTACTGTCCTGGAAAGCTTCTGTCTCAGCGAAGCCGTTGTTATCAAAAGATCGTTTGATCCAGATGCGATCGCCCTTTGTAGCAACATTAGTCCAGCCAGGTAAGAATATATTGTCGAAGTCATTAAGTCCTTCAAATTCTTCGTAGAAGGCGCCTCCACCTCCTGTTTGACCACATCGGTTGTTGTTCATATTGACATCGCTAACATCTCTAAGGTACATTTGTAGGGTGCCTGAGAATATTTGCAATACGCCCGTTAAAGAACCATTTCCTGTAGGTGTAATATTGCCAGCGAAATCAGCAAAACCACTTGTTCTCAACACAATAGTATTTCCATCACAATCCTCCAGGGTGTGATTGACACTGAATTGATTTTCAGTATCTGCATAGGTCATACTCGCTGAACTTGGAGCAAACTGAATATCATTTAATTGAACCAGGGTGTTCAGGTCAGAAAGGCTTATGTTGTCAATTGTTTTTACAACAGGCGTGATTTCACCAAAATTACTGCTCCTTAAAATGATATTGCCTACCTGAGAGCTTGGAATGCGTTTTACACTTGAAGTTGAGTTTGTATAGCATAATTGGGGTAATCCATTATAATCAGAAATACACAACTCTCTTAATGCAACATAGACTTCCTGTCCCGGTGGATAATTTTCATAAAGGTCAAATTCATCAACAAGAATAGCAATTCCGCCGGTAGCATCCTGTACAACCAAGCTCTTGAAGAAGTTGCCAGCTTCATCACTCGATGTTACTGTAGCTTGCAGAAATTTATCATCGAGGGGCGTTTCCACGCCTGGAACATAGCTTTGAAACATTTCGGCTACTGTAATAATATCTTCTTCATTTATCGTTACTGAATTAGGATCACACCTTTCAGCGTCAAATTGCACTTCTTCTACATCCCTTAATAATAATTGTTTGTCACTCCCAAATACACCATAAATCGCAATCAGAGAACCATTGCCTTCCGGCACAAGCCTGGTTGCGAAATCTGAAAACCCACTAGATCTTAGTAATACATTGTTCCCACTACAGTCTTCCAATGTGTGATTAATTGATAATAAGTTTTCAGCGTCCGCAAAAGTTTCACCCAGTGCATTATTGGCGAATTGTATGTTTTCAAGCTTGATCAAAGTATTCAATCTATCAGGTGTCAATTGATCAAGGGTAATGAGTTCCGGCTCTACATCGTTACCTGTTGTTCCACCCAATACAACCTCTTCAATTTTTACAGCAGGTATTCTGCCTAGAGTTTGTTGACCATCATCATCAAATGGGGTAAAACCGATTTGAGGTAGACCATTAAAATCTGAAATCCATAATTCAGAAAGGTTATGTATAATCGTTTACCAACAAAATACTTATTCCATAATTCTACATCGTCTAATAAAATGGTTATGCCGCCAGTCTCATCTTGCACCACAACAGATCGAAAGAAGTTTCCTGAACGATCATCTGCTACGACAACTGCTTTTAAATATTTGTCTAAAGACAATTGAACAAAACCTCCAGGAACCGCAAGGTCCTTAATAGATTGAATTGTAACAATTTCTGAAGCATCGATATTTGGATCTTCTCCATTGATTGGAGGCGTGTCAAATTCTCTGTCAACGCACGACCCTAAGAAGATTGTTGCTAAAAGTAATCCAATGAATGTATTATTACGCATGTACCTAATTTCTTTATAAGCTGTATGAAATACCAATAAAATATGTTCTGCCGAAAGCATAAAAATGCCTAGGCGTAAAGCGTTGAGGATCCTTGCCTTCAAAGTCATAGCGCAACTGCTCAAATCCTCCTGTTATAAATTCTGTGTTATCGAGTATGTTATTGATCCCTGCACTCATTCTAATGTAGTGTCTTCCAAATTTTAATGATTTGGATAGGAACATGTCCATCGTAAAGCCCGCATCAAACTTCTCCTGCCCCAAGATGGCATTATACCTTTCAGTATCTTCAGTTGGAGAGACACCGTCGATGGCATTCGTTGTTCTTCTACTAGGATTGGGATCAATGAAGATGTCATCCATGTAATTTGCGTTAACAGAAACTGTCCAAAACTTAGGACTCGTATATCTTATTTCTGCAGTATGTGCAATTTGAGGCATACTAGGCAGATTAAACCCTTTGAGATATACGGTTTGATCTTGAGCCAATACTTCTCCGCTGTTATCCTGTGTTATGGTCACACTTGGTCTTGAGTCCCAATAATATTCTCCAATTGCAGATGCTACCCTCAAACTCAGTACTTGAGATATCTTAATATCTGCACCAATCTCTAAGCCATAGTTGACATTATCTATTCCGGTAACTGAGTAATTGACAAAGCTTCTTAGCTCATCATGAAAGAAAGAAACTGAGTTGATAGCATCGGATGTTCTGTAGTAGAATCCTGTTAAACGTGCATTAATTCTTGGATGTCTGAGGACATATCCTAATTCTCCTCCAATTGTTTTTTCTGTAGTCAATCCTTCAACAAGTGCATTTCTTATCCTTGGAGAAAGAAATGCAAATCTACTGAATGGCGCTCTTGTCAGGTAGCCCATGTTCGCATATACATAATTCCGTCCATTTATCTTATAGGTGGCACCAGCTTTAAACTGTCCGTGGATAAAGCTGCTTTTTTCAGACGCTCCTAAAGAAGTCTCAGGAAATTTTCCGTTGGCTACATTGCCTTCTCTCCAAAATCTGGTTTGTTGTAAACTGCCGCTAAACGTT
>JABDJE010000007.1 GCA_013002625.1 Saprospiraceae bacterium
TCTTTAAGGTATGCCATTAATAAAACAACAAACAGTGCCAAGTGTGTCAAAGTTGCCGCTAATGGATACTTTATCACAGAATGATCCATTCTGTAACACATCAGTGCTATAGCCCCATGAAAGAAAAACATAGCCATGAATACTTTTCGCGCTAATGGATTATCATCATATTGAAGGAAAGCCTGAAAATTTATAAAGCCTACAACAAATGCCAGCAAGCCATACATTTTAACTAAAGGTAAAGCCGCAGCATTATCAGGAATAACCAAATTGGAAGCGAAAAAAACAATAATTCCACCAAGTATCTCCACCAAACCACTGATTAAAAGGCCATATTTCATCTGAATAAATATCTTTACCTTAAAGATATTAAACCCCGGGTTAAATTCAGGAAATGAACGAAGCTAAGAAGAGTATAAAAGAACAACGCATTATCGATGCTACTGAACAGGTATTTTCCAAGGTTGGGTTTTTGAATGCAAAAATGGAAGACATTGCTTCGGAAGCAGGAATCACGAAAGTTACTTTATACTCATATTTTCAGAGTAAAGAAAACCTACAACTTGCAGTTACTCATAGGGCATTGCAGCTTTTAATCGACAAATATTATAACCATTTAAATGCTTATAAAGACCAGTCGGGCCTTGAAAGTACCTTGGCTATATTTCAACTCTTTATTGACTTTTGTGAGAACAACTTTCTTTATTCTGAAGCCCTCCTTGCATATTTTGAATTGATTAGATCTACGTCACATGGACTTCATACCATGAAATTGACAGATGGCGTCAAGGAAAGCGTGTATTTTAGAAAGATGCAGGATATTCAGAACCTACCCTTTAAACTAACGGTTCAGGAAATTGAAAGAGGCAAAAAGGACGGATCCATTAGACCCGATATAGATCCGATGTTGGCAACACTTTCGGCATGGACAGCTTCCATTGGTTATATCAAAGTGTTGGCTGCAACGGGGAAGAATATAAAACCTTTATTTAATGTAGATCTTGAAACACTCAAAGCACTACAACTCAAGACGGCCGGAGATTTACTCAGGAAGCCAGAATAGTTAATATTTTTTGAAGGTAGGCTTCGATTTCGGGCATCACTTGTGCTGGAATTTCGCTGTTCTCAATCCAGCCATGCACATCACCCAAATAATCCATACCAAGATATTCTGCTGAAAGCTGAAATGGAATTGTAAAACCTTTATTGAGTTTGGCTTCACTTCCACAAGTAATGAGACCCAGAGATTTCCCGCGCAATTTTCTTCCAGATTCTTTATCGATTTTTAAGAGATCAGAAATTCTGTCTAGAAAAACCTTTGTTCTTCCGCTCATGGAGTACCAGTACACCGGCGTAGCAAAAACCCAGATAGGATAATGCATTAATTTTTGTATTAAGGGGTGAAAGTCATCCTCAAGGTTTTGGAATTCATAATCGAAATGCCCGATCTGATAGTCGCTCAGATGAAGCATATCAATCGATTGATTTATTGAAAAGAGATCGCAGATTTTGGATGTATTCCCATCGCGTCTAGAGCTTCCCTGGATTATGATTGCTTTCATAGATTAAAAATTGGCATTTTTCTTGGTATAAACTAGCTAATCAATTCCCTTAGCCTTTAACGGGCGATAGAATATTAAATTGATTATGGTCTAACTACATCAATTACAAAAGATAGAAATTTAAGGGTAAAATGAAGATTAGCAGTCAACGGACTGCTAATTTTTTTTGTGCGAACTAATTCCTGATTTTAATCGTTTGTTTTATATGATCAGCGCCATTTTCTTTTCTATTCTTTTACATCTGCCTGGAGTCTATTCAGAGTCTGCGGATACTTGGAAGCTGGTAAAATCCAAAGAAAACCTGGAGGTCTACGTCAGAAAACTTGATCACGAAACATTCAAGGAAGTCAAAGTAGTAGGAATTGTCAATTGTAAAATTTCAGAGTTGGTGGCTTCAATTGAGGATGTCCCCACACATCATACCTGGGTTACCAGGACCATGGAGTCCAAGATTCTTGAAAAATTTGATGACGGCCATTTTATATACTACCTGTCTATGGATATGCCATTTCCGGTAAAGGACCGTGAATTGGTTATTGAATATCAGAGGGCCGTTCATCCACAGAGAAATAAGGTCAGTACCACATCAAATGAATATCAGTATAACTATCCTGTTTCAGAAGACTTTGTTAGAATCCCAGATTATTTTTCGAATTATGTATTAACAGATCTAGGTAGCGGTCAAGTGAAATTGGAGTACTATATGAAAGTTAATCCTGGCGGATTGCTGCCTGCATGGCTTGTCAATTTAGCTGTAACCAAAGGACCGATGGATACAATGGAGGCCCTCTTCGATCTGGTTGAGTCGGGATATTATAAGGATGCTAAAGTTCGCGGCCTCTGATTTGAGCATATTTTTTTAAATGCGTTTCGAACCTTCCAAATTCCACCTCTTTTCCCGATTCATAAAATCGTAAACCCGCCCCGTTCTTTTCTTCATTTGTTTCTACCAGATCAATTAACCTATTAACTGTACCGGCATTGCCATCAATTATATCAATATCATCCGGAATTATCCTTTGAATCAATTCCTTAAAATATAGAAAATGAGTGCAGCCTAATACTACAGAACCAAATTGATTCCAATTGATCTTATTAAATTTAGATGTGAGGTAAGACTCAATCTCAGAATTATCAAAATCGCCGGCTTCAGCAAATTTCACCAATTTCTGAAGTGCTTGTTTCTCAACACGATCGTGGGCATCCAATTCATCAATCAAGTTTTGTAGTTTTTTTTCTTTAATCGTGCGTTTTGTAGCGCACATTAATACTTTTTTTGAAGGATGTAATTGGAGTGCTGGTTTGATAGCAGGTTCCATTCCGATAATGGGAAAGTCATAGTCAGCACGCAGTTGTTTAATGACTACACTTGTTGCAGTGTTGCATGCGATTACGAGTGCCTTGGGTTCCATTTCTGCAATGAACGCAACCGCTTGATCTACATAATTTATGATTTGTTTTTTAGATTTTGTACCGTAAGGTACATTGACGGTGTCGGCATAATACATATACTGCTCATGGGGTAATTTCTGCATGGCATCATAGAGCACTGTTAATCCACCAACACCCGAATCAAAAAAGGCAATTTTCATAATCTACTTATTGCTAAAGTACTTAATAGATAAGGTATATTCAATATTCAGCATGCTTGATTTTCCTTCTTTGTAAAGAATAAAAACTATAACTTATAGCCAGTCAAAAAAATTGGATTATGTCGGCCTCAAAAAATAAAACTGTACCTACAAAGAACAACGTACAATCATTTCTAGATAAGATAGAAAATGAGGAGAAACGTGCATTTGCAAATCGAATTCAACTTATGTTGGCAGAGGTGTCAGGAGAACAGGCGGTAATGTGGGGTACCAGTATCGTAGGTTATGGCCAGTATCATTATAAATATGCAAGTGGTAGAGAAGGTGATTTTATGAAAGTTGGATTTTCGCCTCGCAAACAAAATATGACTTTATATATTATGCCGGGTTTTCACAGGTATAATGAACTCCTCAGTAAGCTCGGAAAATATAAAACAGGAAAGTCTTGTTTATACATTAAAAAGGAACAGGATATTAATTTTGATGTATTAAAAGAACTGGTAGCCAGTTCATACGACTTTATGACAAACAAATACGGCTAATTTCTTATTAAACAACTAAAAGAAGCTTCATGAATAAAATAGTAGCCTCATCGGATAAGGCCATCGAAGGTATTCTGGATGGAATGACAATCATGGTGGGAGGATTTGGATTGTGTGGTATACCTGAGAACTGTATAGCTGCACTTGTCCGCAAAGGTGTGAAAGGCTTAACATGTATATCGAATAACGCAGGTGTAGATGATTTTGGTCTTGGTCTTCTGCTGCAGCAAAAGCAAATTAAGAAGATGATATCATCTTATGTGGGCGAAAATGAAGAGTTCGAACGTCAGATGTTAAGTGGTGAGCTTGAAGTAGATTTAATTCCTCAGGGTTCCCTGGCAGAACGATGTCGGGCTGGTGGTGCAGGCATACCTGCATTTTTCACCCCTGCCGGATATGGGACAGAAATTGCAGAAGGTAAAGAAGTGCGCGCGTATAATGGGAAACCTCATATTCTGGAAAAGGCTTTAACGGCAGACTTTGCATTGGTTAAAGCATGGAAAGGAGATCCATATGGGAATCTGGTTTTTAAAGGTACTGCCAGAAATTTTAATCCTGTCATGGCCATGGCAGGCAAAATAACAGTTGCTGAAGTTGAAGAATTGGTAGAGCCGGGTGAATTGGACCCTAACTTTATTCATTTGCCAGGTGTGTTTGTTCAAAGGATTTATCAAGGCAGCCATTATGAAAAACGCATTGAACAGCGTACGGTCAGATCAAAAAATTAATACTAACCAAAGACAATTGATATGTTAAAAAGAGAAGAGATAGCACAACGTATAGCACAGGAACTCAGAGACGGTTGGTATGTAAATCTTGGCATCGGGATTCCTACGCTTGTAGCAAATTATATTCCGGAAGGTATTAGTGTTGAATTCCAAAGTGAAAATGGAATATTAGGAATGGGACCCTTCCCTTATGAGGGAACAGAAGATGCAGATTTAATCAATGCAGGTAAACAAACCGTAACCATTCGGGATGGCGGAAGTATTTTTGATTCCTCTTTGAGTTTTGCCATGATTCGTGGACAACATGTTCAACTTACAGTACTCGGCGCTATGGAAGTGTCTGAAAAAGGAGATATTGCCAATTGGAAGATTCCAGGGCGAATGGTTAAAGGGATGGGTGGCGCCATGGATTTGGTAGCTTCAGCAGATAATATTATCGTGGCAATGAGCCATACCAATAAAAGAGGCGAATCTAAATTATTAAAGGAATGCACCTTGCCTTTGACCGGTGTGGCTTGTGTAAAGAAAATAGTGACCAATCTGGCTGTTTTGGATGTGACAGATGAAGGATTCAAACTTTTGGAGCGCGCTCCAGGCGTGTCTGTCGAAACGATTATACAGTCTACCGAAGGCAAGCTGATCGTAGATGGTGAAATCCCCGAAATGCAGATTTAAAGATTAACGGATTCTACGGTATTATTAAGTCTGCTTTTTTCTGCAGCAAAACCCATTATATGACTTTCGATAGAATCTGCGATTGTTGAAGTCAACAGACTTTCGTCCTCATTCACGACTGCTGCGATCCAATCGGATACCAGATTCCAATCTCCACCGCCATGGCCATCAGATTGATGTGTAAAGTGTTCTTTTTCTCCAGTCCTGAAATCAGTCCAAATATAATTACTCATATCTCCAACGATATCTCCCATAGATCCCATTATCCTTGTTCTTCTTCCATGATAGGAAGTAAAAGCCTCCATTGAAAAGCTAACTGTAACATCATCCTCAAATAAAATATTGGTAGTATAATGGTCTGGTTGATCATTGTCCATGTCATAGACACACCGGCCATAATTGGAAGTTTTCAGATACTCCATTATCGTATCACCATGTTTTTCAGGGTCTTCCGGCAAGTCAAAATGGTGGAGCCAGTTGCGATTTCTATAATAAATCTTTAATGCAGAATAAGGGCAGGTTGCTTCAACCTTACAACCATCAGTACATCTGGCGGTACTGCCTTCAGGTTTGTTGGTGCCATTAAACCAACTCAAGTTGCCGAAGGCATGGATCTGTTTACAAGTTTTATTAAGCATCCATTTAATAATATCCAGATCATGGCAGGATTTAGCAAGGATAATCGGTGCTGTAGCTTTACTGTTGTGCCAGTTACCCCGCACAAATGAATGGCTCATGTGAATATGCTGTATCGGTTCAAAATGTTGCATACTCACGACCTTACCTAATGCACCGGATTGAATAATATCCTGTAATTTTTGAAAGTAAGGTGCGTATCTTAATACATGGCAAACTGCTACGATTTTTTTCTGTTGCTGCGCCATGGCCAATATATCACGACATTCCTTTTCTGAAGGTGAAATTGGTTTTTCCAATAGAACATGATAACCCAACTCAAGTGCTTTCATACATGGTCCGTAATGCAGATCATCGGGCGTAGTAATAATGATTGCGTCGGCAAATTTCTCTCTTTCAAAAACATGTTCCCATGTAACAAAGGCATTTTTAGAGGGTATTTCATGTTTGGCCATATACCTTTCTTTTCGAATCTCAATGGGTTCTGCCACGCCTACAATGTTAAGACGTTCGGGATACTCAATACCATAATTGCCATATACATTACCCCTGTTACCAGCACCAAGTGTAATCGCTGTCAAAGGACGATCTTGGTTTGGAATAGTTTTGTGATCGGCTAACATTAATGGCGTACCCAACTCATTTGTTGCCCATGCAGACTTAGGGAGTGCTGTTCCCAATGTTCCTATCCCTAAGGCTTTAAGGATTAATCTTCTTGAAATATCTGGATGCATTGATTTAAATTTCCTATTTGTAAGGTAATAGAAAAATTAAATCTATCGGATTGGAGCTACAAATGTTTTTGCCAATACGCCATCAATCCACGATTTGCAATCTGGCGTATTCAAGCATAATGCGCTTCTCGGCATTATCGGTCAGTGATTCGAATCGAATAGTGGCTACTTTTCGTTCATCAATTGACAGAACCTCTCCTCTTCCAAACTTCATATGCAGAACGTGTTGACCTTCTTTAATTTCAGAAATTGAATTGGGTTTGAAGTCTTTTGGATCAATCGCAAGCTTTTTAGGTGTTGCAGATTTTAAAGGTTTAAAATTGCCAAGGATCTTAGGTTCACCAAAACTGGCTTTCTTCTTGATCGTCATGCTGGCTTCAATATTGTCATCGGATATTTCTTCGACAAACCTGCTCGGATCATTGAAGCGCATTTGACCATATTGGTACCTGCTATTTGCAAATGATAAGCATAGATATTCTTCCGCACGGGTTATGGCGACATAGAACAATCGTCGTTCTTCATCCAATTGCTCAGGGTCAGATAAAGACATATATGACGGAAATAGATTTTCCTCCAGCCCAACTACAAATACAGATTTGAATTCAAGCCCTTTGGCTGCATGTACTGAAAGGAGGGTTACTGTATCCTTGTTTTCGGTATCCTCATCCTGATCTGTCATCAGTGAGATGGTCTGTAAAAAATGTGAGAGTGTTCTTTCTTGCTTATCTATATCTTCTCCCTCATCAAGTACATCATCTTCTGTGAATTGCTGTACACCATCCAGAAGTGCATTGATATTGTCTATCCTATTTTGGGCTTCAAAACTGTTTTCTGATTTTAAAAGGTCAACTATGCCTGATTGCTTAACTATAAATACTGCGGCTTCATAGGCATCAGCTGTTTCAGCTTTGGCCCGACATTTTTTAATTATTTCGACAAAAGATCCGATGGATTTACGGGCGCGTGCCGAAAGCTCAATAGTACTCAGGCATTGCCACATGGACAATTCATTGTCATTGGCTAATTGAATAAGATTGTTGACGGTCGTTTGCCCAACACCACGTTTGGGATAATTAATAACCCGTTTCAATGCTTCATCATCCTTTGAATTAATCGAAAGGCGCAAATAAGCAATGACATCTCTTATCTCCTTACGTTGATAAAAAGATTGGCCTCCATAGATTCTGTATGGGATATTATATCTTCTGAGGTGCTCTTCAAATACCCTGGATTGTGCATTGGTACGGTATAAAATGGCAATGTTGCTATTCGATAAATTAAACCTGTTTTTTTGTTCTACAATACTGTCAGCCACGCGTTTGCCTTCTTCGGTATCAGACATGGCTTTGATGATCTTAATCTTATTGCCTTCTATTTTGTCAGTCCAGATTTTCTTTTGTATCTGTCTCTTATTATAGGTAATGACCTGGTTGGCGGCCTCCACAATGTGGCTTGTCGATCTATAATTCTGTTCGAGCTTGAATGTTTGTACTTCAGGGAAATCATGTTCAAACTGGAGTATGTTTTCAATTGTTGCCCCTCTGAATGAGTATATACTTTGGGCATCGTCACCAACAATACATACATTTTGAGGACTGCCTTGATATATAGCAAACAGTTTTAAAATTTCATACTGGAGGAAATTGGTATCCTGAAACTCGTCCACCATGATATATCTAAATTGCTGTTGATACTTGGCTCTTATGTTGTCAGGGTTTTGATAGAGCAGTCGGAACATCTGAAGCAAAAGGTCATCAAAATCCATGGCTCCAGCACGTTGGCATTTCGCTACATATTTTTCATAAATTTTATGCGTCATGTGTCGGCGATTCATTCTATCGTGCTCCATGAGTTCTTCGTTTGCAACATACATTTTGGGGGTAATGAGGTTGCTCTTTGCACTTGAAATTCTTGATTTAATTGCGCCTACATTGTAGGTTTTGGTATCGAGCCCCATAGTCTTGATAACTTCTTTGATAACGCTCTTGGTATCATCGGTATCATAAATACTGAAGTCATTAGGATATCCCAATCTGTGGGCTTCTACACGTAAAATTCTCGCAAATAGTGAGTGAAATGTGCCAGCCCAAACCTTGAAAGCATCGGGACCAACCACTTTTTCAATTCTGCTTTTCATCTCTGAAGCAGCTTTGTTCGTAAAAGTCAGCGCTAAAATCTGATAGGGAGGCACGCCAGATTTCAAGAGATGGGCAATACGGTATGTCAAAACCCTTGTTTTTCCTGACCCGGGTCCTGCTATTACCATTACGGGGCCGTCCAATGTGGTCACCGCTTGCTTCTGAATATCATTTAACTCGTCTAGATAACTTTTTTGTACGTCCAGTTCATGCATCTTCCAAAGGTCTTAAATATTGATATATTACTAAATATAATATGTAGAAAATTCTAAGCTTGTTATACTTTTATCAATTTAGATCAAAATTGTTTGAATTTGTCCTTCGCAGATACTGTAAAAGATTTTCTTTTTTTCTTAATGGCGCCCACTGCTCTGAGACCTGAAAGAAGTCAAATCGGATTGTCAAACATAATCGGGCTGTTCTTAATCATATTTTTTGCAGATCTGATTTTGTTTGGGAGTATCATGCATATTCTTGGTATTGATCAGATGGACCATAAAATCGACAAGGCATTAGTGGAAAACGGTAAAATCTTCATAATCATTGCAGCAGTAATTGTGGCGCCATTGACAGAGGAGTTTCTATTTAGGTTTCCTTTGAGGCATTGCAGAGCCACTTTTTTCCTGCTTACAACATCATTTATATACATATTATTGGAGGGGTTGAACTTAAACATCCATGTTGTACTCAATGTGATAATTGTATTATTTGTGGCTACACTTCTCACATTGGTGATAATGGACAAGGCATTTGGTTGGTGGGAAAGAATATTCAAAAACTACTTTCCACTCATTTTCTACTATGTCGTAGCTGTTTTTGCCTTCTTGCACATCTATAATTTTGATATTTCGACAGTCAATTGGTATTATGCACCATTCATGGTGATTCCCCAATTTATTTTGGGTATTTATCTGGGGTATGTGCGTTTAAGAAATAATATTTGGTCAAGTGTGCTAATACATGCAATAAATAATATAATTCCATTAATCCTATTTTTCTCTATTGGTGTTGAATAGCAGCCTATTTTCGGTTTTCATCCCGTCCATTTTAAAATATTTCACTCAAAAATTGAAATACCCTTATCTTTGCGACTTCAAATTTATTCGTCAGAACGCTTAAATCTCAAAACGGCATCTTATGGCAAAGAAGACACGCTACAGCGATAAGGAGTTAGAAATGTTTGATAAACTCTTAGTTCAGAAGCTTGAAAAAGCCAATGAAGAGCTTGATTATTATCTTAATCAGATCCAGGAGCTGGCAGAAAGAGAGGAAACAAAAATTAAGGGTTTGGACGATGGAAACGGAACGCTTGAAAGTGAAAGATTGCAATCTATGGCAGCACGCCAACGCAAGTTGATACAGCATCTTGATAATGCGAGGATACGTATTAAAAACAAGGTATACGGGGTATGCAGGGATTCTGGGACTTTAATTTCCAAAGAAAGGCTCAAGGCTGTTCCGCACGCAACGCTTAGTATACAGGCGAAGCAAAAAAGAACAAGATAATTTAACTGATCTCGATAAATAGAACATAGGAATTGAAAAACTCGTGGCTGCTGATTGCTGTAATTTTTGTTATTGTTCTAATTGATCAATGCCTTAAATTCTACATTAAACTCAATTTTACAATTGGTGAAGGATTCGATATTCTAGGCTTGTCCTGGGCTAAAATTCATTTTATTGAAAATAAAGGAATGGCCTTCGGCCTGGAGTTTGGTGGTGAGCTTGGTAAGTATGTATTGAGCCTGTTCAGAATAGGTATGGTGGTCTTTCTCGCTTATATTCTTAGAGGGATGATGCGGGATAAGGAATCTCTAGGCCTACAAATCAGTTTTGCATTAATCATTGCCGGTGCTCTTGGGAACATTATCGATAGTGCTTTCTATGGACTTATATTCTCTGAATCAGGTTATCATAATATGAATGCCATTGCTACATTATTCCCTGAGGGTGGGGGATATGCGCCTTTTCTACAAGGAAAAGTTGTAGATATGTTTTATTTCCCAATGGTCGACACCTACTTACCTGAATGGTTTCCATTCTGGGGAGGAGAACGTTTTCAGTTTTTCCGTCCGGTATTCAATGTAGCGGATTCGGCAATAAGTATAGGTGTTGCCTTGATTCTGATTTTTCACAGATCATATTTCCTATCCAAGGAAAAACAGAAATCCGAGGCTGACAAGACTCAACTTGTCAGTTCAGAAGAAGAATGAGTACTGTTTTAAATAGTTGCGAGGTAGTTCTTTACCGCACTTTCAGCTCGTTCTAACACTGGATAATTAATGCTGTAGTGCATGAACTTCCCTTCTTTCTTTACAGTTAGTACACCTGCCATTTTCAACAACCTCAAATGCTGAGATGTGACAGATTGCTCGATTTTAAGGGTATTATAAATTTTATTAACGTTTATAATACCTTGAGAATCAATAAATTCGAGAATTTTTAACCGCAAAGGATGGGCCAAAGCTTTCATGAGTATAGAGGAATACTGTAGCTTTTCATTGTCAAACCTAACCTTAGTCTTCATCATTAGTTTACTTAGTTTTCTTACTTGTTAATAGACCCTATGAAAACAAAGATGATAAATTCTTTCGGTTTTAAAAAAATATTAGTAAAAAAATTAATTTGTTAAGTGCTAGTAATGTGCAGTATACATATACAAAAAGTTGTTAATCTAATGATCAACAACTTTTTATAAGTTAATATCTAAGTAGAAAATATTACCCTGCTAACTCTTCTACGAGTTTAGATATTTGATTCAATCTGTCTTTGTCTAAAGAATAATAAATAAACTTACCCTGTCTTTCAGTGAGGACAACGCCCGCTCTCCTAAGGATGGCAAGGTGTTGAGACGCTACGGATTGCTCCAACCTAAGTTTGATATAGATATCCGTAACAGTCATAGTCTGGCTGTCTTCTAACAGATCAATTATACGTTGACGTAATTTGTGATTAACGGCTCTTAATACAAGTACCGCCTTTCTGAGATCTGCATAGTCCAACTGTATATCCTTCCCACCTTTTTTCAGGGTAACAGTTTCGTTCTTTTTATTTCTCATAGGTAAGTTTTAATAAAGTTGATTTAATACGACTAGGTTAATAACCAAAACTGTACCAAAACCTTTTATCCGAGTAGGTTTATATTTATAACTAGCTGATAAACAAAGACATATAATATTAATGAAATCTTAAATTTGTCAACTACTTATCAAAAAAGAGGCTTTTTCGACTTTGTAATATGAGGCGGCTTGAAGTAAGTAGGGCTAAAATAAGCCACATCCTCAAATTCTTTGAGTTGATATTTTTTATAGGCCAGATTAATCAAATAACTGGCAAGAGGGTCCATTTGGCGATACTGATAATCTTTTCGACTAAGGTGTTTGTTGACTTTTTCAGCAGCATCACCACATACCAATACGTTTTCATAGTCCGAAAAGCTGCCTTCGCTGAGAATATGATTTGTCATTTCGACCTCTGGGCTTAGATCTTGGTTATAAATTGCACAGTAGACCTCCTCGCGTCGAGCATCGATCACAGGTATTATATATTTAAATTTTCCCGAATCCGTCTGTCTAACATAATCTGCTATACATAAAAGTGTATTGATGCCAATGAGGGGTTTGTCCAAGGCATAACAAATAGCTTTTGCAGCAGAAGTACCGACCCTCAAGCCGGTATATGATCCTGGACCCGATGAAAGTGCAACAGCCTCAATATCATTAATTGTGTATCCCGCTTCCTTTACACATCTATCAATAATCAGTGTTATTTCCTTACTGTGTCGCATAACTTCAGTCGTTTTTGCCTCGCTTAAAAGGCGACCATCCAAACCGATCGCAGCGGAACATAAATTTGCTGAAGTTTCCAAATGCAGTATGAGCCCCATTGTGTTGAGTTCTATTGCGGACGAAGAATCTGATTGTACCTGTCGTTGTCTTTTAACAAGGACACGGCTTCTACTATTTCAGAATCATCTTCAAGACTTTGATATATTTTTCCTTCCTGAAATCTCAATCTTGTTGCAATTTCCAATTCAATACGATCGATGATATCTTCTTTATATATTTCAATCGCGCGATCATCATAACTGGATATTTTTGAAACAAGAGATTCAAGATCTTTTTTTATCGTATCGTCATACTGATCATCCAGATCTGATTGTAAATTTTTAAGCAGTTTTTCCTGACTGCTTTCAAAATCAAACCGTGTATTTCGAACATAAGCTTTAAAATCTTCATAATCTTCAAATACTACTTCCTCAAGAAGCGTATCCTGATATTCTGCAGATTGCATATAGTCCGTCACGAACTTAAAAATTATATGACTTTGTTCTAAAGCCTTCAGATAGTCAGATTTTTCTATTGGCTTAAGAAAAACATCCGGGCTCACGCCCCCTCCATCAAGAACAGTTCTTCCACCTTTGGTTTTAAACTTAGCCCTTTTGCTGTCCGGAATATCAACCGGCTCTCCATCCTTATATTCAACACTTTGTATACATCGGCCACTAGGAATATAATATTTAGAGGTTGTAAGTTTTACCTGAGATTGATAACCTACCTGAGTTGTATTTTGAACCAATCCTTTGCCATAGCTGCGTTGTCCCATTAGAACACCGCGATCATAGTCCTGAATTGTGCCGGATACAATTTCTGAAGCTGATGCTGAATTTTTATTGATGAGTACCACAAGTGGCATATCATCTGTAACAGGTAAATCTTGTGTTGAATAACTAACATCGCGTTCGCGTACCTTGCTTTTTACACTCACAACCTCTTGTCCTTTTGGTATGAATATGTTTGAAACCTTTATAGCTTCTGCTAAAAGTCCCCCACCATTATATCTCAGGTCCAGAATGATCCCTTTCATGTTGGGGTTTTCATTACGCATGTTGCGAATTGCCTGCCTTATATTCTTAGAAGCACCCATTGTAAAGGTGGTGAGTGAAACATAAGCTACATCCGGATCAACCCATCCACTGTATGGTACATTTGGAATGTCTACTTCCTCGCGCACGAGGTCTACGTCAAAAGGCAAAGATTCTCCTGGGCGTTGAATAGTGAGATTCACATTCGTACCGGGAACGCCTCGATATATTTGAGTCACTTCATCGCGTGTCTTGCCTTTGGTTGACATTCCTTCTATGGCAATAATTTGGTCTCCGGCTTTCAATCCAACTTCCAGAACAGGGCTGTCGGCATAGGGCTCTACAATAGTTACATAATCATCTATTTTTGATACAATGGCTCCAATACCCTGATATTTACCATCGGTACTTATTCTGTAGCTTGTAACTTCTGATTCTGAAATGTAGTTTGTATATGGATCGAGGGATCCCACCATAGCATCAAGTCCAACAGACATCAATTGGGTTGGATCTATATCGTCAACGTAATTTGCATTCAATTCTTTATAGACATTTATAAAGATTTCAATGTTCTTTGAGATCTCGTATAACTTGTCTTTATATGCATAATTGAACGCGCTTCCTACAACCACAACACCTGTAAGAACTGCGATTAGCCATTTTCTATTAATCATCTTGGATGTATTTAAGTAATATAGAAACGAATGTAACGCATTCCTTGGTTTCCAACTCTTATTAATTTCTTAAATATTCTTTGACGATTTCGAGTAAGGCCTCTGGCTTGTCAGCATGGATCCAGTGCCCTGCATCATCAATAGTCTTCATGATATGGTTGGGGTAGTCTGTATTAATTAGGGTTTCGGCTGTAATATCTATATAATCGGACCGTCCTCCTTTGACGAACAAGATAGATTCTTGATAAGGTGTTTCTCTAATAATAGCTTCAAGTATCTGGTTATAATTGTCCCATAATGATTTAATATTTGCCTTCCAGAAAAAGCCCTTCTGGGGATCTCTACCCAGATTTTTCAATAGAAATAATACGAGCGTCTCGCTATTTAAAGCGTTCATTAGCCACGCGGTTGCTTCTTTTCTGCTGTTGATTTCGTGCAGTGGAAGATTCAGCAATGCTTTAAATATTTCTTCGTGGCCACCTGCGTGCCTTTTAGGTGACATATCTACAATGATGGGCTTTGAGACCTGTGCCCTAAAGTGTTTTAGAAATGCTAGGATTGTTTTTCCTCCCATCGAGTGGCCAATCAGGGATGCTTGGTCAATGGCTTGTGAGTCCATGAAAGCTTTCAGATCAAATGCCAGCAATTCGTAATTGAATTCATCGCTGTGAAAAGATTTTCCATGGTTTCTTTGGTCAAGTAGGATAACTTGATAATTCTCGGAGAGTTTTCGAGCAAAGCTTTGCCAATTATCCAGCATACCGAGTAAGCCATGGAGAATAATTACAGGCTCACCTTCTCCAAAAGATTTGAAATTAATTGTCTTTGATTTGTTCATTCGATAAAAGTCCTTTTTTTAAAATACTTTTGAAAGCTTATAGTTCAAATAAGATGGCATTTAAACTTACTTCGAAATTCGAACCAACCGGAGATCAACCCAATGCAATAGCTCAATTGGTAGAAGGTATTGAGTCCGGAGAGCGTGCACAGGTTTTATTAGGCGTAACAGGCTCAGGTAAGACCTTTACGATGGCAAATGTTATTGAAAAAGTTCAGAAACCCACCTTGGTTCTCACACATAATAAAACCCTTACCGCACAATTATATGGAGAACTTAAAGAATTCTTCCCGGACAATGCTGTCGAATACTTTGTTTCTTATTATGACTACTATCAACCCGAAGCCTATATATCGGTAAACGATACCTACATTGAAAAAGATTTATCGATTAATGAAGAGGTAGATAAACTCAGATTACGTGCTACATCTTCATTATTGTCAGGTAGGAGAGATGTCATCATTGTGTCTTCGGTATCTTGTATTTTCGGTATGGGAAATCCTGAAGATTATAAATCAGGTATTATTCGATTGGAAAAAGGCCAGCACCAATCAAGAAATCAATTTTTATACAAGTTGGTGGAAATACTTTACTCCAGAACGGAGACCGATTTCAAAAGAGGAACATTCAGGGTAAAGGGCGATACGGTAGATGTCAATCTGCCTTATGTAGAATTTGGATATAGAATTACTTTTTTCGGTGATGAAATCGAGAGCATTGATCAAATTGAAAACGAAACTGGTAAAAGAATAATCGGTCTGGATCATGCCGCCATCTTCCCTGCTAATTTATATGTCGCACCACGAGATAGATTTAAATATATACTCAAGGATATCGAAGATGAATTATACGAACACGAACGGTTTTTTGAAAGTGAGGGCCGCTATATAGAAGCCAAGCGCATCAGAGAGCGGGTAACATTTGATTTGGAGATGATGCGTGAATTGGGCTATTGCAATGGTGTCGAAAACTATTCACGATTTTTTGATGGCAGACAAGCAGGCACCCGTCCTTTCTGTTTACTCGATTATTTTCCAGATGATTATTTAATGGTTATTGATGAAAGCCATGTAACCTTACCGCAAGTACGGGGTATGTGGGGAGGAGACAGAGCACGCAAACTCAATCTGGTTAACTTTGGTTTCAGATTGCCTTCAGCACTGGACAACAGACCGCTTAATTTTTCTGAATTTGAACAAATAATTAATCAAGTCATATATGTTTCAGCCACACCGGCTGACTATGAATTGGAGGAGACTGAAGGCTTGGTAGTTGAGCAGATTGTAAGGCCAACCGGTCTGTTGGATCCGCCAATCGAAGTCAGATCAAGTATAAACCAAATCGATGATTTGTTGGAAGAGATTAATCTCAGAGTAGAGCGCGATGAGAGGGTGCTTGTCACAACACTCACCAAGCGTATGGCAGAAGAACTCACCAAATATCTAGTGAAACTGGATATAAAGGTGCGGTATATCCACTCAGAAGTTGACACATTGGATAGGGTAGAAATCGTGCGCGACCTACGCCTCGGTGGCTTTGATGTATTGGTGGGGGTAAATTTATTGAGAGAAGGACTCGATTTACCGGAAGTCTCGCTCGTAGCCATCATTGATGCCGATAAGGAAGGGTTTTTGAGAAACAACAGATCATTAACTCAGACAGCAGGGCGAGCTGCCCGAAATTCAAATGGACTTGTTATTTTCTATGCAGATAAAATTACGGACAGCATGCAGACAACCATTGATGAAACAAACAGGAGGCGTGCAATCCAGATGGCCTACAACGAAAAGCACGGAATCACGCCAACAACGGTGATGAAAACCAAGGAAGAAATCATGGCTCAAAATTCCATTCTGGATATAAGAGGTAAAAAATCTAAAGCTTATATTGAGCCAGACGAAGTGAATGTTGCAGCAGATCCTATACTCGATTATATGGATAGAGATCAACTCAAACGCTTGGTGGAAGAGACCGAAACAAAGATGAAAAAGGCGGCAAAAGAGTTGGATTTCATTACAGCAGCACAATATAGGGACGAGTTATTTGCTTTAAAAAAGAAGATGAAAGCCTCAGTTTGATTGAGTTTGTAGAATTTTTTCGTTAATATTTCTATAATACGTCCGCGAAAGGAAACAAATGTGATAAGTTTCTAATTATAATTAAGTCAAATCAAACTTTAAATATTCAATTTAGATATGATTGTTTTCCGACATCTTAGCTTCACTTTCTTTTCTCTGCTTGTTATGGTCTCCCTGCAGAATTCCTTGCTGTCACAGGACATTCAATTGATGAATCCATCTTTTGAAGATTTTCCACATAAAGGTGGAAGCGATACCTGGGGTAATAAAACAACAATTAAAAGCTGGTATGACTGTGCGCTTATCAATGGATTTAGAAACGAAACACCACCTGATATACATAGTGGTGATCTAACAGATGTAGCATTCTGGGAAAATAACCTTCCTTCTGCAAATGGCAGAACCTACCTTGGAATGGTAGTTCGTGATAATGAGACATGGGAAGCATTGTCTCAACAGTTGGCTTTGCCATTAAGAAAGGGCAAGTGTTATTCATTTTCAATATATCTGGCAAGATCCAACAATTACTGGAGTAAGCGTTCACAGCAAGATTTGCGTGAAAGCAATTTTGTGCAGCCGGCTGTATTTCAAATGTGGGGTGGCACTGGGCTGTGTGGTGATAAAGAATTATTGGCCAATTCAGATCCAATTGATAATATTGATTGGGAAAAACATACATTTTTAATTGAGCCACAGACCGATATTTATTATATCACAATTCAGGCCTTTTATAAAACACCTGTTCTCGTACCCTATAATGGGCATATACTCTTAGATGGTGCATCCAAGTTTGAAATTGTAGAATGTGGAGAGGAGGAATACGCCGTTTATAAAAAGGAAAAGATAGAAAGACCAAAGGTTGTGATGAAAATGCCCGCACATAAAGCCAAGGCAAAAGCCAGAGACATTTATAAAAGAGAGCAGCGGACGAATGAAGTAGATACAATCGTATATGTACGACCTCAAAAGGAAAAGATCCTTGAAGAATTGGATAGAAATACCATTCGCAGAGGTCAAAAAATTAAAATTGATCAACTTTATTTTGAAGCGGATACTACAAATATTAATGTAGAATCCTATGCTGTGTTGAATGAGGTGTATGACTTTTTAAATGAAAATCCAGACATCATAGTTGAAATCGGTGGGCACACAAATGGGATACCTCCGCATGACTATTGTGATAAGCTATCCAAAGCCAGGGCTGAAGCTGTGGCAAAATATTTGATAAAGAAAGGTATAGAAGATAAAAGGATTCAGTTTAAAGGCTACGGTAAACGCAAACCAATAGCTTCAAACAGCAGTGAAGATGGACGTAAACGCAACCAAAGGGTTGAAATAAAGATTATAAGTATGGATAGTTAAATAAGTTTTAAATTATCACACACTTGAAAACAATTAGTTTAATCATTTAATTTTAGTATAAATACTTTGAAGGATGAAATGGAAGGGTTTAATCACATTAGGATTGGTATTGAGTAGCTTCATTCTTGCTGCCTTTTATCCATCGATAAATGTCAAGCAGAAAGAAAGCCTCATATTAAATGCGGTTATGAATTATTTGGAAGTACTGCATTTCAAACCAAAAACAATTGACAACACCTTTTCAGAGCAAGCTTTCGAAGAATTTCTCACGCAAGTTGACGCAGGGAAACGCTTCCTTACCCAGGAAGAGATAGATCAATTGGCTATCCATAGAGAAGCCATAGATGATCAGGTCAAAATGCGCACCTTCCCATTTTTTGAAGCCGCATATGAAGTGATTGAAGCTTCAAGACTTCGAGCAGAGCGGATTTTTAATGAAGTCATTGAATCAGAATTCGATATTAATGCAGATGGGACCATCGAGTTGGATGCACAAAAACGTGAATTCGCTGCAGATGAAGCCGCGCTAAAGGAAAACTGGAAAAAATATATCCAGTTTGATATTATTACCAAGGTAGAGGATCTGATCAAGGAACAGGAAGACGACGACGATATCGACGAGCCTAAGTCTGTAGAAGAACTAGAAGAAGAAGCTATTGCTGAAATCAAAGAAAACTATGAAGAGTACTTTGAAAGATTAAGCAAGGATCGCCGGTCTGATTTCTTTGAAATTTATATCAACTCAATAACCCACCTTTTTGATCCACATTCTGATTATTACAATCCTAAGGAAAAGCAGGATTTCGATATCAGAATGGGTGGTAAACTGGAAGGTATTGGAGCAAGACTACAGACTGATGGTGAATACACTAAAGTGGTGTCTATTGTGCCGGGTGGTCCTGCCTGGAAGCAAGGTGAACTTGAAGTAGGCGATGTTATTCTTTCTGTTACCCAAAAAGGGGAAGAATCCTTTGATATCAAAGGCTTACGTATAGATGATGTCGTGCAACAAATCAGAGGTGACAAAGGAACCATTGTAATCCTTGAGATAAAAAAGAGCAGTGGTAACGTTGTTGATGTTGAGATCGAAAGAGATGAAGTCATTTTAGATGAAGGGTTTGCCAGATCACTAACATTGGATATTCCTGGCGTAATTGAAAATGTCGGTTACATAAAATTACCTAAGTTCTACAGCGAGTTTGAAGGCAATGATGGCAACAGCTGCGCCATTGATGTAGCAAAAGAATTGGATAAATTAACAGCACTTAATGTGAACGGTGTCATTTTGGATTTGAGAAACAATGGGGGTGGATCGCTAAGGGATGTTGTAGATATGACCGGTTTGTTTTTTGAAGATGGACCTGTGGTTCAGGTTAAACCAAGATCCAAAGACGCTTATGTCTACGGAGATGAAAATGCAGACGTCAGCTATGATGGACCACTCATTGTTATGGTAAATCAGTTCAGTGCTTCTGCTTCAGAAATATTGGCTGCTGCATTACAGGATTATAAGCGCGCAGTAATTGTTGGAAGTACTTCAACATTTGGTAAAGGAACCGTTCAGAGATTTGTTGATCTTGACAGAGCATACAGAGATCAAGATGCTATGAAACCACTAGGTCAATTAAAAATCACCATGCAGAAATTCTATCGTGTCGACGGCGGTTCAACACAACTTAAAGGCGTCGAACCAGATATCGTATTCCCTGATAATTATTATTATATAGATATTGGAGAAAAGGATTATGAAAATGCCATGGAATGGTCAGAGATAGAACCTGTTGAGTATGAACAGGATGTCTATGTGGTCAATGATGTAAACACCCTGAAAGCCAGAAGTGAGAAGCGAATGGACAACCATGAAAGCTTTCAACTGATGCTTGAGAATGCAAGCAGACTTAAGAAGAATAAAGAGATTACGCAGTATCCTTTAAGCTTACCGGCGTACACTTCTTATGTAGATACCCGAACAGAAGAAGCTAGGAAGTACGAAAACCTATACGACAATGACATCGAAGAGCTGTTGGTTTCCAATCTGGCAGTTGATACAAGCTATATAAACTTCGATGAATCCAGAATAGCTCGAAACGAAGACTGGCTTGATAGAGTGCAGACTGATTTTTATCTCGAAGAAACCTTGATGATTCTCAAGGATATGATAGAGTTAAATCAGGATAATCTGAGTATGAATAAGCTCGACAAAAAAGAAAAGTAATTTTTTATTATAAATCTTTATGTGTTAAGGTTTCACTTTGAATAGGGGAATCTCATAAAGATTTTGTCTTATTATAAAACTTCACTGTTTTAAACAATCTATGGTATAATTTTTGATTTATACCAATACTAATTTAACTCTAACATACCACAACCTTTACTTCACCCTTTTCATTGAGTTCATTTCAAGTAAAAGTCTATGAGGTTAGTTGTTACTGTTGTTTTGTGTTTGTGTTTTTATTTTCAATTCACATCAGATGTGGTTGGTCAAAATTTATGTACCGGAAACTGTAATACTGGACAATCTACCTGTTATTATGATACCCTGAGTACAAGTACGGCGACGTTAACTGTGTCTCTTGAAGGAATTGGTATGTGTTGTACTGGTTTTCAAAATGGTAACAGCACGAATTACAATTGTGCTCAAATGTTTATTACTGTACCTCCAGGT
>JABDJE010000011.1 GCA_013002625.1 Saprospiraceae bacterium
GACCAATTTGTTGTCTCTGTTGATGAATTCAGAATCTTTGACAGATGGGGTGAGTTGGTGTTTGAGGCAGAAACTCCACACGAACCGAATAATAGCAAATACGGTTGGGAAGGCGACTTCAATGATACGCCAGCCGAGCAAGGTGTATATGTGTACAGTATCAAAGTGACCTATGACAATGGTGAATCCGAATTGTTTATAGGGGATATAACGCTCGTGCGCTAAACAGGATGATGAATTAACTTTACCTTTAAATAGAATTGTACGCAACACTTGTACGTTCTCATGGATATTAATAAAGGGAAAAGCTGTTTATTATCTTGGTAAGAATCATAGTATCGGTTTATTGTATCATTTGTTTGTGTGCCTATAACAGCGTACAAGCCCAGGGCTGTACTGTGGATGAGTCTGTACTTATTCCTGCTTTGGAGACCACCGACATTATATTATCCATTGAAAACCTCCTCAACGAAGATCTATCCAACGATCAGGGCATTTGTGGGATACGGATCGTGTTTGAACATGATCAGCTCGCCAACTTAAGAATTACTTTGAACTCGCCAGATGGTCAAGAAGTTATATTAATAGGACCTGGAAGTGTCAGCGCTGACTTCACAGATCTCATCACATGGAATATTGCTTTTACTGAATGTGCAAATACAGCCACACCAGATATGGGCTTTTCGGCGACATGGGATAATAATCAATTGTGGCAAAGCTTTCAGACCTATACCGGGACATATTTCCCTTCCATGGGTTGCCTTGAAGATTTTAACATGGGATCTGCCATTGGCAATTGGGTGCTTAGTATTGAAAACCTCGGTGTATCTGAAGGTGCGTTACTCTATTTTGAAATAATTCTTTGTAATGACACAGGCAATGATTGTAACACCTGTATTCTTGATGTAGGCGAATTTCAAAATGACTACCAAATTTTTTGTGAAGATGACCCCAGACTAGAATATTTAGAAACTGAACTCTTTCTACCGAACAGCATTTCTTCCGATCAATCCTTGTATTATATATTATCTGTCATGGATTCCATAATAATGGCTTCAGACCAGCTAAATGATATCAGTGATTTGAATCCGGGAATCTATGAAATATGTGGAATCGTAATTGAAGATATTTCCATTCCCATAATCGAAAGTGCGCTTTATTTATCGGAAATTATCAATGACGTTGATAATCGACTCATTTGTGCTGATATCACCGATCAATGTCTTTCCTTGGATATTCGACCCGCAGATAATATACTGACGATTGATACACTATTTTGTCGGGGTGATACAATCTGGATCCGTGATATTCCTTTTTCACAAACAATGGATACTGTCCTTACAGTGTTCGATACAATTTCCAACAACCCATTCAACTTTACTTGTGACTCAATTATAAGAATTAGTGCTACTGAGGTTTCTGTTGATGCCAATATCTTGAACAATGAGGACGAGGTTAATTGCGGACAGGCAATTTTTTTAAATGGCTCTGGTTCATCATCTACCGTATTGCCAATAACAAATTACAATTGGCTTACCAACGGCGGTAATTTTGTAAGCGATTTTGGTCCTATTGCCGAAATAGATGCCGGCGGAACTTATACACTATTTGTATCAAATGGGCTATGCACAGATAGTATGGATGTGAATATTGGGCAGACTAACAATTTTGACATATCACTGATGTCTGAAGATGTATTTTGCTTTGGAGATACGATGGAGATTGAAATTCAGAGCACACCACAACTCGATTCGTTTATTTATAACGGACCTAGCCCAGTCGGGCTCATGGACAATTCGATTTTCTCGATAGAAAACGGAAATTATATAATTGAAGCATTTTATGGCAATTGCAATGCAGTTGACTCGGTTATACTTGACAACGAGGCAACAGAATTGACCTTGACGGTATCTTCTACAATGATTGATTGTAACAATCCTATGTCAACCTTAGACTATAATACAAATGCAGTAAACCCTACAATTAGGTTTACCGGTCCAGAATCGATTCCGGATAACACCACTATACCTATGGTATCAACACCCGGCAACTACACACTTGAAGTGACCGATGAATTTGGATGTATCATCATCGATTCAGTTCGTGTCGACGAGAGCACGGATTTTCCTGAGATAGATATTTTTGATGTAAGCAGAACCTGCGAGGATCCTCCTGTTCAATTGGCTTTGCAATTATTGAGTCCTGTTGACAGTGTTATTTGGACCTTCCCAAATGGTAGCATATCAAATGAAATAAATCCTGAAGCAACGGATGAAGGAAGCTACACCATTACGGTATTTGGTACAAATGGTTGTATTACAGAGGATAGTATTCGACTGAATGTGATCAATATTCCATTTGCCGTTGACATTTCCGGTGATGATTTAAATTGTGCCCAGAACGCGGTGGACCTTTGTTATGACAATTCGATGATCAGCGCTGCTGAGATAAGCTGGTCATTCACTGGGAATAATGTAGGATCGACAGCTTGTATTGAGGCCACTGTTGCTGGCACCTATAATCTGGAAATTACTGATCAGAATGGGTGCACCAGCGCTCAAGAATATGTTGTGAACGATTTATCTGAAGAAATAGAATTGAGCATTAACCCAAGTGCGTTGACACTTGACTGCAATACATCATCGATCGATCTGGAATTAACAACAACTTCTACATCTCAAGATCAGGTATTTCAGTGGATGTATCAGGGCGACGATTTTGCTGACACCCAAAACATTACAATTTTCGAGTCGGGCACCTATTTGGCTTCAGTACAGGATACAGTTTCATTTTGTGAGGATCAGGCAATTGTGCTCATTGAAGAGGAGGCGGACCCACTGAATGCAATCGATATTCAAAGTGCTGGTCCCGATTGTGCAGAGGAATTGGGCAGTATCATGATTAATAACTTGCCCGCAAGCTCGGATTATGATATATTCTTGAATAATGAATTGATAGAAATGCCAACTGCTTTACAAAATGTAGTGGCGGGCATCTATGATATAGAAATAATTAGTGAAGAAGGGTGTATTTTTGACACAATCATCATTGTCGATGATGTTGACCCTTTTATCCTTGATATTGGAGATGATATTGTCGGCGTCATCGGAGAACAAGTGCAATTAAACGTAAATGCATCCCTTTCCATAGATGAAGTCAAATCCTTCGAGTGGTCACAACCGCAATGGCTTTCATGTCTGGATTGTTTTAACCCAGTTCTGACACTCACCCAAAGTGCCGATTTAAGCCTGGTTGTAACCGATCAAAATGGCTGTAAAGCCAGTGATGAGTTAAATATAATAATTGACAAAAATTTAGAAATATTTGTCCCAAACATCTTCACACCGAATGGAGATAACGATAATGATATATTAACATTATATATATCTGATTCTATTGTAAAGATTTTTGACATTCGGATTACAGATAGATGGGGAAATTTGCTATTTTTTCACCCCGAAATAACCGAGGAGTTCAATAATTTCGGATGGGACGGCACTTTTAATGGATATCAAGTTGGAAGTGGCGTTTATGTTATTATGGCAAAATTGTTGCTACCTGATAACACTGAAACCTTTTTCGTAGAAGACTTTACCCTTTTACGTTGAGAATGCCATCTGGGTTATAATGCTTTGATTAATAGTGAGTTAGAAAAATTTAGACCGATTAAAAAGCTTATGATACGGAACCTTTTACTTACACTCTTTGTGTCCTTATGTACACTTAGTTTTGCTATAGCACAAGTTGCTGATACGGAATGTCCTGCGTCTGAAATGAACGCATATTGCGACCTTGATGATGTTAATGGTGCAACATTTACAAACCCCGATCCCGCCATGTCCTCACCACCTAGTGGGCCTTTGTGTGGCGGAGGTGTATTCAACAATCCAGGTTGGTACTCCTTTGTAGCGGGTTCAACAGAAATAGAATTGACGGTTACGCCTTTACCCATGACCTGTGACACAGTGGATCAGGGTGGTATGGACTTGACCGGAGTTCAAGTTGCTTTGTGGCAAGGCTGTCCCGAAGATGGGGGCACTTGTGTTGCAGGTGATTCTAACTGCAGCGATCAACCAACTACGCTCAATGCAACAGACCTTATAATTGGTGAAATATACAATATTACAATCGATGGTTGTGGGGGTTCAGTATGTACGGTTGAAGTATCGATCGATCAATCACAACCCTTTGACATACCTGATGTAGATGATGTCGAATTTGCTGATCCTGAATATAATATTAGAGGGGGTTGCGACAGCGGCCTTCCCGATGGTGTATTC
>JABDJE010000038.1 GCA_013002625.1 Saprospiraceae bacterium
GATGAAGACGATGTGATGATTTTTAACAACACAAAGGTTTTCCCTGCTCGATTATATGGTAAAAAAGAAAAAACTGGTGCTCAGATCGAGGTATTCCTTCTTAGAGAATTAAACAAGGAATCAAGATTGTGGGATGTTCTGGTTGATCCTGCCAGAAAAATTAGAGTAGGAAACAAACTATATTTCTCAGATAATGATGGCAATGATATTCTTGTCGCTGAGGTCGTGGACAACACCACTTCAAGAGGAAGAACGATTAGATTCTTTTTTGATGGCGATGAAGAAGAATACAGAAATGTATTGCGTCAATTGGGGAATACCCCCTTGCCTAAGTACATCAATCGTGAGCCAGAAGCTTTGGATGCAGAAAGGTACCAAACGGTGTATGCTTCAAGAACAGGGGCTGTGGCTGCTCCAACAGCCGGATTGCACTTTAGCCGAAGCCTGATGAAAAGATTAGAAATCAAAGGCATAAACCTGCCACAGGTGACATTGCATGTTGGCCTGGGTACTTTCAGAGATATTGAAGTTGAAGATTTATCCAAGCATAAGATGGAAGCTGAGTTCTTCGAGATAACGCAAGGCACAGCTGATATTGTAAATAAGGCACAGGCCAATAAAAGACGTATCTGTAGTGTGGGAACAACGAGTATGAGAACAATCGAGTCTGCAGTATCGGCTACGGGCACACTCAAAGAAGCTGAAGGTTGGACAAACCTGTTCATATATCATCCATTTGAGTTCAGCATTGCGAATTCAATGATCACAAACTTTCATTTGCCAAAAACCTCATTAATAATAATGATTGCCGCATTTGCCGGAAGGGATTTGATCATGGACGCTTATCAAGAAGCTATTAAGGAAGAATATCGCTTCTTTTCCTATGGAGATGCCATGCTGATTATTTAAGTTTTTATTTGGAATTTATTTAATGAATGTGTAGTTATAATGGCGTGCCTCTTAACGGGAACAACATGTCATTGTTGATGGGCTTGAATTATAGCTGTTTATATATATGATTAAGTTTCATTTAATAAACTTGCATGATTCTATTTTTTTAATACTTTTGCTGAAAATTTTCCTGAAAACATTTTATTCATTTTTTAACGATTTAGTATGTATTGGACATTAGAATTAGCACACCATCTTGAAGATGCGCCATGGCCGGCAACGCGTGATGAGCTCATCGATTATGCAATCAGGACAGGTGCTCCCCTTGAAGTAATTGAAAATCTTCAACAAATTGAAGATGAAGGAGAGGCATACGAAAACATGGTCGAAATATGGCCGGATTTCCCAAGAAAAGACGACTTTTTATTCAATGAGGATGAATATTAGATAATCATTTTACACTTGAAAGAAATAATGCCCGCCGACCAATTGGTCGAGCGGGTTTTTTTATTAAATTTAAACCCTAAGTATCTTAAATTCCTCGGTTTGAGTGACTTATACCCCTAACTAATAAGATACGGATCGTGAGTGAATATCAATTGCATTTAAAATGGGCGCTTCTGCTCCTGGGAACCTTGTTGACATGGCAAGTCATTGAACGATTTGCTGGATGGCACGGATCCTATATTGACTACCATTACAAGTTCAGTTTTATTAATCTGATCATCTTTGTGGTAATTTATTATTTGGCCTTTGTAGATATCCTGAAGCACAAAGAGCAAAGCATCTCAGATAAATATGTTATACGTATTAATGGAATAGTACTTACGCTCATCGTTTGCCTGTTAACGCCTGTAGGGCTCTGGTTACTCTACAACTTCATTTCTCCAAATCTTATGTCAGAGGAAATTGCATATAAAATTACTACAGAGAATATCAAACCTGCGGCCGCTGCTCAATTGATTAACTCCAAGGTATTGCTGGCAAAGATTCCTTTCATTGCAGGGGCAAGTGGGATATCTTTAACTGTTGTATTCTCAAAGATTTTAACTTATCGTTCTGCACAAGTTTAGCTTGCCTGCAGATTCTTCGTTGTATTGACCACAAAGACACCACACAGCATAATACATGCAGCCAGGATACTTTGATTGGTAATGATTTCATCACGAAACAGATAACCCAGAATCATGGCAATAATTGGATTGACATAGGTGTTGGTTGCTACCTTTTCAGGTGATACCTGCTTGAGCAGATAATTAAAGGCCGTAAATGCTGCCACAGATCCAAATAATACAAGAAAGGCAATACCGATCCATGTTATTGGTAAATAACCCGAAGGAGAAATTCCTTTTTCCTGGAAAATAAAACTCAATATCAAAGTAACTATACCACCAACGAGCATCTGAATTCCGCTGTTTAAAAATTGAGATTTTGGTAATTGAGCTTGACTCACGAAAATTGAGCCAACACCCCAAGCCAACATCGAAGTAAAAATGGCGATTAGACCAAGCCAATCCTTCGAACTAGCAATTACCGTCTCTTGACTTATCAGTAAATACATACCTAGTATGCCGATGAATATACCTGCAAACGTTTGAATGGGCGGTCCTTTTCTTGTCCAGATCCACATCATCAATACTATTATAAGCGGTTCAGCAGAAATTATCAGTGCCGTCATACCGGTATCAACAAAATTCAAGGCCCAGGCT
>JABDJE010000160.1 GCA_013002625.1 Saprospiraceae bacterium
AAAAGGGAGTGCTTGGCTCGTGGATTTGATGAAGAAGTATTGGCGGTAATTCCAAACGGCGTGGATCAGGATATTCCTTTTCATGAAGATGAAGTAGATCAGTCCTCAATAGAGCGATTTGAGAAAATAATGGAAGATTATGACAATATTGTGGTGGGTATAGGACGACCGGTCAAACGCAAGGGTTTTGGGTGGTTTATTGAAAATGTCTTAGCTGATCTTCCAAAAAGAACGGCCTTTGTTTTAGTGAGCCCTTACAAGCCGCCTGGCCTATTCAGAAATGTAATTTTTGAATTGCTTCCTAAGTCTTTACGCTATGAAATTGATTTGTTCCTGGGCTTCCCTACGGATCAAGCGCTCCTTGATTCTATAGATGAATATGGTAATTATCCATTTCACTGGTTTAAAAACAAGGACTTCCAGACGCTTCAATACATCGTCCGTAATTCTGACCTTATGGTCATGCCTAATATTAAGGAGGACGGTGATGCTGAAGGATTTGGGCTTGTGGCTTTAGAGGCTTCAGTAATGTCTAAAGTGGTCATGGCCTCCTATATGGATGGAATTCCGGATGCCATTCATCATGAACGGAATGGGTATCTACTTCCTGCGTCGAATCCGGTTATTTGGTCGATTGTTATTCATTCATATTTTGAAATGGAAGATGCTGACAGACGCAAGCTCGAGCAGACCTTTCATAATTATACTATTGAAACTTTTAGTTGGAGTAGGATGGTGGATAATTATTATGATTTATTTATGGAGTTGACCAAAAGTGGTAAAGGTGACAATGAGTTAATATCAAGGGCTTCATAACTATCTTAGCTGATAAAAGGGATCAGATCTATTTAATTCATCTAAGAGGGTTTATTTCATCATACGCCAATATGCAATGGACAAGTTGACTTTAGTGCTTCTCTCCGCTCATTGCATTCGGTCGAGACAGGTTCTCGCCCTTTCAGGTAATAAAAAAAGCACCTGCTTGCGCAAGTGCTTATCTAAAATAAGTGTGGTCCCTCAAGGGCTCGAACCTTGGACCCCCTGATTATGAGTCAGGTGCTCTAACCAGCTGAGCTAAGGGACCTATTTAATCGCCGAAACTTCTAGTGAAGGCGAGAATAATGATTCAATGAAATAATGAATCAATGTTTTAATAATTCTTTGTATCGCTACTTTTAGCGAAGCGGGTTACGATTTTAAAATCGTGCTGCAAATATATAGTATTCCATTCTATTATGGTTTATCATTTTATGCAAAATATCAAGCAGCCGTTAAAAGCTGTTAAAGTGCCCCTCCCCTAATTTATTTATCCCTAATTTGAGTTGCAACACTTCATGGAACTCATGAAAAAACTAATACTCATAATTTTCATTCTTGGCGCAACATCAGAGGCGTTCACCCAAATCGATGCCCATTACTGGACCCATCAATACGGTGCTAAAGGCTTACTCCTCAATGGGGCTGTAATTGCTTCGGCCGATGATGAAACATCTATATTCTACAACCCGGCATGTATTGGTCAAGGTAATGACCTGGGATTTGTATTCTCTTATCTGACGCCGACCTATTCATCCCTGCAAACCAGGAATTTTACCGGCGAAGGAAGTTTCTTCAAGGACGATGACCTTGGGTTTGCACCAGGATTTGCAGCCGTGCGTTTTAAGCCTTTTAACACTGATAAAATCATCATGGGTGTGGCATCTTTTGAAAGATTATCATCCTCCATTCGCTATGACGATCGGGTGGTGTTGCCCGTTGAGGATTTTGAAGACATATTTTATGTTGGAGATCTGGAATTTGAACGCAGCCTTTCCCAGGAATGGTTGGGTGTAGGAATATCCTACAATGTCAATTCTGAATTTGGTATCGGGGTAACTCAGTTTTCGATATGGCACAGCGAAAGTGCCCGATTGGATTTTAACAAAGAAGGCAAACCGATCGCTGATCCCGACCGTGTGGTTTTTGGCTGGCAGAATAATTTTTCTTACGGTATCAGCGCCTACGGTGGCTGGCTCACGAAAATTGGTCTGATCTGGAATAAACCCGATTTTAAATTCGGACTTACCTTTACGAGTCCTATGTATGGCCTTATTCATAAGACCGCAAACTATGACTTGCATGAACAACGCATTTTAGCGGGCGACCTTGTAACAACATCCAACAACCGTTCTCTTGATTTAAATACTTTCAAGACACCACCTGCCATAGGATTAGGGTTTGAATTTAACCTGGAAGATGAACTGATCGTTTCATTTTCGACAGAGTATTTCAACGGCATTCCTGAGTACACAATTTTCGAAGATACAGATGACCCTTTTGACGGCATCCCTGATACACCAGAATTTGAAACGATTAAGTTGACAACGTCCAATAAAGCGGTTATCAATTTTGCTCTTGGATTCCAGCGTATTGTCAATGAAAAAACAACTTGGTTGTGGGGGTTTAGAACGGACTTCAATCAAAAGAATACCCTTAAGGTCAACGAAATATCTGAGTTTTTATCTACCTCCCCGGGTGTTATTCACTTATCCGGTGGAGTGAAATTTAAAAGTCGTCAGAATAAAATTTCCTTGGGTTTGGATTATGGTTATGGACGTAAATCAGGCGGTCGACAACTTACTGATCTGTCTGAAGTGAATATCTTCAATTTCTTCTCCTTTGGATCGGAAAGAAATGTCACGACTACTCAACATTCAATTATGTTTTTCTTGACTTATGATTTCCTATTTGGAAATATTCAAGAAGTAGATGAAAATTAAAGCACATCTTTCAATACCGACCACACATTTTCCAAGACCACATATTGCCCTTCTTCATTTGGGTGCTTGGCATCCGCCAAATTTAATTCAGCTTTACCGGCGACCCCTTCAAGGAAAAACGGAATCAATTTGCCGTTGTGTCTTTTACTAAGGCTAGGAAAAATAGCATTAAAACTTGTCTCATAAGCCGCACCCATATTTGGTGGAGATAACATACCCGCTACAATGATTGGAATATCAGGATACTTGGCATGTACTTTCTCAATAATGGCATTCAGGTTTGCTTCCGTGCTTTGTACATCAATACCGCGCAACATATCATTGGCGCCCAGTTCAAGAATGAATATATCTACCTGCTGACTTAATACCCAGTCAATACGATTTAGGCCTCCGGAACTTGTCTCCCCACTCAACCCCGCATTCACAACATTATAATCCATATTCAATGAGTCTAGACGCTCCTGTAAAAGTTGTGGCCATGCCTTATCTTCGTCCAGGCCATAGCCTGCTGTCAGGCTGTTTCCAAAACAAAGAATTGTCTTCTGGTCAGAATTCATGATTTCTGTCGAATTATCTTGTTTGTTCGTCTCTTTAGTCACAACAACTTCCTCAGATGTCTGTTTATCTTTGCAAGCTCCAAGAAAAACCAATGAAAAAATCGTGGCGCCGCACAATAATAAATACTTCATTCAATGTTCATTTTTAATACTAAGCAAAAAGATATATGTCTATTATACTAAGTGCAAACAAAGTAACTAAAATATATACAAGTGGTTCACGTTCGTTGAAGGTGCTTGATGATGTAAGTTTTGATATCCAACAAGGTGAAATTGTATCGATCGTCGGACCTTCTGGAAGTGGGAAAACAACCTTATTGGGTTTGTGTGCCGGATTGGATAACCCTTCAGAAGGTAATATTTCTTTATGTGGTGAAAATCTCAATAAATTAAATGAAGACGGAAAGGCTGCGCTGCGTAACAAAAAAGTTGGATTTGTATTTCAAAATTTTCAATTGGTGCCCACACTCACTGCTTTAGAGAATGTAATGATTCCATTAGAACTTCTTGGGCAATCTTCTGCAGGGAAGACAGCTAAATCTCTGCTCGACAGGGTAGGGCTTAAGGACAGAATGGATCATTATCCAAGTCAGCTTTCAGGTGGTGAACAGCAACGTGTTTCAATTGCCCGCGCTTTCAGCAATACACCACAGATACTCTTCGCCGATGAACCTACTGGAAATCTGGATGATGCGACAGGTCAGAATATTGAATCGCTTTTGTTTGAAATGAATGCACAAGAAAGAACGACACTGGTGCTGGTAACGCATGATTTGGAGCTGGCAGAAAAAACCCAAAGAATTATAAGACTTAAAGGAGGTCGTGTGCTTTCCGATACAATGACAAATACTTTGACAGTACATGGGTAATTTCGGCTACACATTAAAAACAGCATACAGGGATTCCAGGCGTAACAGGCCAAAACTCCTCATGTTTGTATCCTCCATCATCCTGGGGATAACAGCCTTAGTGGCAATTAATTCATTCAATTACAATCTTGTCAAGGATATAGATGAGCAATCCAAGTCTTTACTGGGTGCTGATTTTGTAATCAATGGCAATAAACCACTCGACCCCACGCTGCAATCCATTGCGGATTCGATTCCAGGTGAGAGGGCAACCGAGTTGGAATTGTTTTCGATGTCTTTCATCCCGAAAACGGAAGAAACACAATTTGTTAGGATCAAGGCAATCGATGGTGCCTTCCCTTTTTATGGTGAAATAAATACACAGCCAAAACTTGAGCATACCGATTATCAGAGTCAAGCCGCAGCACTGGTCGATGACGGATTAATGCTGGAACACAATCTTAATGTAGGAGACTCAATTAAGTTGGGAGAGTTCAGTTTTATTATCGCGGCCCGTTTAATGAACACATTTGGAAATGTAAGTCTGGGTTCAAGTTTTGCCCCAAGTATCTATATCGGCCAGAAATTTCTGTATGAAACAAATCTCATTCAACCCGGGAGTATGGTTGATTACTCCTACTACTATAAAGTGCCACAGGGTTATGATATGGAGGAATGGGAGAGTAATCCTGAACGCCGTAAAAAATTCAGAGATGAGAGCTTCCGAATGACAACCATCAAAGACCAGCGAGAGAACCTCGACGAAGCATTTTCAAATTTGAACAGCTTTCTTAACCTGATCGCATTGGTATCTTTGATATTGGGCTGCATAGGTGTTGCCAGCAGTGTATTCATTTACATAAAATCAAAAATTCCATCCATCGCCATTTTGCGTTGTATCGGTATGAAAGGCAGACAAGCTTTTCAGGTCTTCTTCATACAAATTTTTATCATCGGATTATTGGCGGTTATAGTTGGCATTACTTTAGGCAGTTTGATCCAGCTCGTTTTGCCGGAAATTCTGGCGGATATTTTACCCTATGAAGTGAATCTATCCATTTCATGGCGCGCAATAATGGAGGGATTGGTTATTGGGGTCGTGATGACGAGCCTATTTGCCATGGTGCCTCTTTTATCCATACGGCGAATTAGTCCATTGAGGACCTTGCGCGCATCGATAAATGAAGATTCGGCGGCGAAAGATATTTGGGTCTATATTGTAAATGGGGCCATTCTTATTTTCTTGTTTTTCTTTCTTTGGAATTTGACCAAAGATGTGATGGCTGCCGCTGTTTTTACGATTGGTTTGATCATCGCCTTTCTTATGCTGTATGGCGTTTCGAGTTTGATCATGATCGTGATTAAAAAGTATTTTCCAAAGTCATGGAGTTTTGTATTTCGACAAGGTCTTTCAAATTTATTCAGACCAAATAATCAAACACGCACATTGATTGTATCGATTGGATTGGGAACATCCATCCTCACCTTGCTATTCATAATTCAAGGTTTGCTGTTGAGCAATGTCGCATCCATGGATGCTGGGAATCAGCCCAATATGATTTTGTATGGCATCGAGACCGACCAGAAGGAAGGTCTGGAGCAGATCACTGAGGATAATGATATGCCGGTCATTCAACAGGTCCCAATTGTAACAATGCGTCTGGCGGGATGGAAAGGCAGATCAAAAGCTGAATGGATGGCTGACACAACCAGGACAGCAAGTCGGTGGGCCATTAATCGTGAAGCGCGGGTGTCTTACAGAGATACGCTGGCCTCAGATGAAGAATTGATCAAAGGTGAATGGCAAGGTTATATTAATCCCGGTGATTCCATATTTATCTCTCTGGATGAGCGCTATGCAAATTCCATGGATGTTGACCTGGGTGATGAAATGGTTTGGAATGTGCAAGGCACAATGTTGACTACCTACGTCAGCAGTATCAGGAAGATTGAATTTCGATCCATGCGAACCCGGTTTTTTATACTATTTCCGTCTGGAGTGCTTGAAAATGCAC
>JABDJE010000048.1 GCA_013002625.1 Saprospiraceae bacterium
GTTTAAATCTGATGCCCATACCTCTACCATTCCATTATCAATTATACCGTCATTGTCCGTATCCTGTGGCATGAGTGCAACATTGAGACCCGAATAGCAGTATGGAACTGCTGGCTTTTTATCAAGCACTACGATATCGGTTCTGCAATGCATTTCCTTACCACAAGAATATTCCAAGGTATATTCGACAGGTGTAATCCCTATTGGGTACCTTCCTGTTGCATTATTGCCATTACTATCCGCAAATATTGAATTGTTCACAACACTGTAGTCACCCGTACAAGATGTTCCATCAACAAAAACGTCTTCTAGATTAACTTGGGCGCCATCACATTCCAGCGCATCTATTACAACCTCGGTTGGGCAGCTTACGACAGGTTGGTCTGTATTGCTAATCTTAATCACCTGACTAAATCTCCATATACCTTGATAACTGTTGCTGTTTGGGTGGTAGTTACACCAATCAATTAGCGTCCAGTCTCGGATTATCTTTTTACAGTCTGGCCCAAAGTTGAATACACGATCATTATATGACGTTCCTATGTGACTACATGTGACATAATCATAGCGTGGTTTGTCGTAGCCATAGGGTAGATCATTGGGGTGCGTGCTGGTATTACAACCATATAATTGAACTTCCTGATGGGGCCAGGTAATGTTTGCCCCGGTAAAATAGCCACCACTTACATGGATGGCTTGTGTGCAGCTGACCGGGTTCCAATAGGGATCTTCAACCGTCCAGGTTCTGTAAATTATTCCTGTGTTACAATTGGTTAAATCATAAACAACCGTTGGTTGCCCTGCGTCGTAGTATACACCATAAGCTTCATAATATGCATTGCCATATTGGGAAAGATCCCAGATTTCGTCGTGACAATTAAGCCACACATCACCAGGACAATACAGTTGAAATGCTTTCGAAGAAAAAGGGCTAAGCGCAAAGCATAAGCTCATTAAAATGGGATAGACAAGTTTCATTGAATTCTCGTTTAAGTTTACTTCCTAGTAAAGTTATAAAAAAAGACCAAAGAAGTAATCATGTTTTAATTTACTGAATAATAACTATTTACAAGGACTAAACGCTGCTTCATGTGAAAAGAAATACTACTTAAGTGGTTCTGGCACAGATTCTGATATATTAAAAGAAAACATAATATATGTTTGTTTTAAAGTTTGGTGGTAGCTCGGTGGCTGATGCTTCACGATTGCGTCGTGTAGCTGATATTATTGTGGATAAGATTGAATTAGACAAACTTGTTGTGGTTGTTTCGGCATTTGGTGGCGTTACGGATCTATTGATAGAAATCACAAATTTGGCCTCGGATGGCAATAAAGATTACCGTGATCGTCTTGCTGAATTACTGGATAGAATTAGAACTGTTTGTACAGATCTTTTGCCGCAAGTGGCGTTCCACGAAATTGAAAGCAACATAAAGGAAAACCATTATGCCTTAGAGCGCATATTGGAAGGCGTATTTCTAACCCAGGAGGCCAGTAAGAAAACCCGAGATTACATCCTGAGCTTTGGAGAGCGAAACAGTGCCTTCATTCTGACAAGTTATTTGATCAGCAGGGGGGTCAATGCAGAATACATTGATGCTCGAGAATATATATTTACCGACGACACATTCAGTGCTGCCGTTGTAGATTTTGAGAAATCCTTTGAAGCCATCTCACATATTGAGAATAAACCTTCTGATGTATATGTCGCCACCGGTTTCATAGGATCCGATAAGGGATCTGGTAGAACCACCACACTTGGAAGAGGAGGTTCAGACTACTCTGCAGCAATTTTTGCCGCTGGGCTCGATGCAGAACAATTGGAAATATGGACTGACGTGAATGGTGTGCTTACCTCTGACCCAAGGGTTGTAAAACGGGCATACAGCATCCCGCAAATGACCTATTCTGAGGCTTTGGAAATGTCGCACTTTGGTGCTAAGGTCCTTTATGCTCCAACCATTCGTCCTGTGCGATTCAAGGGTATTCCTACAATTATAAAAAACACTTTTGAACCCGATCATCCGGGAACAAAAATTCACGATATCAAGACAGTTGAAAATGGCTATGCTACTGGACTCAGCGCCATTAAAGATTGCGCCATGATTACTATCGAAGGGCCTGGTTTACAGGGGGTTAAGGGTTTTGCCTCTCGCTTTTTTGGGTGTTTGGCACGTGCAGATATTAACATTATTATGATTACTCAGGCCTCTTCAGAATATTCGATAAGCATCGCTATTCTGCAAGATAACTGCAGTAAGGCTTTGGCGTGTCTTGAGGATGAGTTTGAATTTGAACTTCGTCGATCCTTGGTCGATCCGATCACGGTTGTAAACGACCTCAGCTTATTGGCTGTCATTGGCGAAAAGATGCGTAATCGGCCTGGTGTGTCTGGACTGTTATTTAAAACCTTGGGTAAAAATGGGGTAAATGTCGAAGCAATATCTCAAGGATCTTCAGAACTGAATATTACTATTGCAATTAAGTCAGAAGATCGTTCACGTGCCCTGAATTGTATTCATGATTCTTTTTTCTTATCTGGCCGGCGGACAACACATTTGTTTATAATTGGTGTAGGGTTGATTGGGTCCAAACTTTTGGAGCAGTTGAAAGAAAACCATGAAAGTATACTACAAAATACTGGTCAGGATATCGTTATAAATGGAATCTCCAACAGTAAAAAAATGCTGGTCTCAGAAGAAGCTGTCTCTCTGGAAAACTATCAGGATGCTTTGGCTCATAATGGAGAATCTGCCAGCGTTAATAATATGATCGATAAAATGATCAAGCTCAATTTACCACATTCCATTTTTGTTGACAATACGGCAAGTCCGGATATTCCTGAATATTATTCAAAGATCCTCAAACACAATATCGCCATATCGACGCCTAATAAAATTGCTATGTCATCCAGTATGACAGATTACAACCGGTTAAAGGCTTTATCCTTAAGACATCATATTCCTTTTAAGTATGAAACGAATGTTGCTGCGGGCTTACCCGTTATTTCGACATTAGAAAATTTAAAACAAAGCGGTGATCACATATTAAGCATTGAGGCGGTTCTTTCAGGATCTGTATCTTATATCTTCAATAAATATGATGGGTCGCGGTCTTTTGCGTCAATTGTAAGAGAAGCCCAGGCGCTTGGTTTAACAGAACCCGACCCAAGAGAAGATTTGTCGGGTGCAGATGTTAGAAGAAAAATATTAATTCTTGCCAGAGAGTCTGGTGTTGACATTGAAGAAGATGACGTGAATATAAATCCGATATTAAATCAGGAATCAATTTCTGCAAACACTATCGAAGAATTTTATGAATCTTTAGAGAAGGACGAAAGCAGATTAAAGGAAAACGTGGAACATGCGGCATTGGAAAATAAACGATTGCGTTTTATTGCAAGCTATAATGAAGGGAAAGCCCGAATAGCTGTAGAGGAAGTATCCGCCGAGAGTCCTTTTTATGGACTTAGTGGCAGTGATAATATGATTGTGTTTCACACAAAGCGATACAATCAAACGCCCTTGGTTGTAAGAGGCCCGGGCGCAGGGGCTGATGTAACGGCGGCTGGTGTTTTGGCTGAGATAATCAATATTGGAAATTTAATATAACTAACTGATAATCAATAATATATGGGCAAAAATGGTTTAAAAGTATTTGCACCTGCATCGGTCGCCAATATAGCTGTTGGTTACGATATACTGGGTTTTGCCGTTAATGATATTGGTGACGAGGTTATTGTGAGGGAGGGCAGTGAACCGGGATTAAAGATTAGGTCGATTCACAACTACCCTAGCCTTCCCAAAGACATTCGTAAGAATACGGCCGGCTTTGCAGCGTTAAAACTGCTTGAGTCTTTGGGGATGGAAAATGAAGCCATCGAGATTGATTTAATTAAAAATATGGGGATCGGGACCGGTCTTGGAAGCAGCGCAGCGAGTGCAGTTGCCGGCGTCTTTGCCGTTAATGAATTTATTGGAAGGCCTTACAAAAAAAGAGAGCTACTTCGATTTGCTACATTGGGAGAACAGATTGCTGATGGTTCTTTTCATGCAGACAATGTTGCACCCTCTTTGTTGGGAGGAATTGTATTGATTCGTGATAATGCCACCTTAGATGTTGTGAAGCTTCCTGCACCATTGGGACTTAAGTGTGTATTAATTTATCCATTGGTAGAAATCCTAACAGAGGAGGCCAGAGCCCTACTAAGCAAGTCGATCACGCTGGAACAGCATATTCAGCAAAGCGGCAATCTTGCTGCCTTTGTTGCAGCTTTGTATAAATCAGATTTTGAATTACTGTCAAGATCACTGAATGATTGTATTATCGAGCCGCAGAGAAGCAAACTTATTCCGCATTTTGATGAGGTCAAATCTCTGGCCATGGAGAATGAGGCGCTCGGTTATAGTATATCCGGAGCAGGTCCATCAATGTTTGCACTTTGTAGCAATTCGCATATTGCCGAAAATGTGGCAGAATCCATTCGGAGATTCTATCAGGATAAAAAAATTGAGTGTAATTATTATATATCAGATATAAACCTAGACGGTGCAGTAAGATATTGATGAAACTATTTAGTACTAATAATCCGAACAAGCTGGTTGATTTAAAAGAAGCCGTGCTGAATGCTTTTCCAGAGGATCGAGGGCTTTATTGGCCTACTGAAATACCTTTGCTTCGCAGTGATTTTCTTTCGCGTTTAGCTGAATTCAGTTTCAATGACATTGCATTTGAAGTTTCTAATGCACTCATTCAAGGCACGATTCCAGAAAAGGATCTGATAGATATCATTGAAAACAGTATTCGTTTTCCCGCACCTGTTGTTGGCTTGTCTGATGATCTCAATATTCTTGAATTGTTTCATGGCCCAACCATGGCTTTCAAAGATTTTGGTGCGCGATTCATGGCCCAACTGATGTCTTATTTTACCAAAGGATCTGATAGAAAAACGACCATACTTGTAGCCACAAGTGGAGATACCGGTGGCGCTGTGGCCTCTGGCTTTTTTAATGCTCCGGGTATTGAGGTTATTATACTCTACCCTTCAGGAAAAATAAGTCCACTGCAAGAACAACAGCTTACAACCTGGGGAAATAATATAAAAGCTGTTGAAGTAAACGGCGTATTTGATGATTGTCAAGCGCTCGTCAAACAGGCGTTTTTAGACAAGGATCTAAAGTCACGCTATACATTCAGCTCGGCCAATTCTATAAATATCGCGCGGTTAATCCCTCAAAGCTTTTATTACTTCGAAGCATATAAACAACTTGATCGCAATAAATCAAATATTTTTGTGGTGCCTTCGGGCAATTTTGGAAACCTCACTGCTGGGCTTCTGGCCCAGAAAATGGGTCTTGATATACATTCCTTTGTTGCCGCAATTAATAGCAATAAAACATTCCTAGATTATATAGATTCGGGTGTTTATGAAGCACGGCCTTCTGTTCCAACGGTTTCAAATGCCATGGATGTCGGTGATCCAAGCAATTTTCCGCGCTTACTTAATGTTTCTGGTTCCACGTGGAACATGGTCAAGTCTAATATTCGTTCTTACAGTTTTACGGATTCACAAACCATTGAGGCTATCAAAGCCGTCTACAATACCTACCATTATACGATTGATCCACATGGCGCAGTCGGTTACCTGGCTTATCTAAGCGATAAGGAAATATCACCCTATGCAAATTATACGGTTTTAGAAACAGCACATCCTGGTAAGTTTTCAGAAATCGTCAATAAGGCCATTCCTGAAAAAATTATTGTTCCTGAAGCTCTACGTTCATTCATGGACAAGCCAAAAGAAGCTTTCAACATTCAAAACAACTACAAAGAATTCAAAAGTCTGTTAATGCATTTATAAAATGTTCCACGTGAAACATTCAAGACATTCGTCTTGTTTATTATTGATTACATTAGTCCACAAAACACTATTTAAACTAGATTATTATGAGATTACTTTTGAGCATAACGCTCCTTTTAATAGCTTCCTGCATTTATGGACAGGAAAATACCAATCAAAACAAGTTTAAGCAACTTGGACAAGAACTTCCAACGCCCAATGTATATAGGGCCGCTTCCGGTGCTCCAGGTCATCAGTACTGGCAACAAGAAGCAGATTATGATATGAAAGTCCGTATTGACGATAAAACTCAAAAACTATATGGCGAACAGACTATAAACTATCACAATAACTCACCTGATCAACTCAAATATCTTTGGATGCAATTGGATCAAAACGTAAGAGCCAAAGATTCTCACTCACACGATATCCGAACATCGAATCTTTCAAGTCAAATTAGTAAAAGGCAAATAGATAGACTCGAGCCGTACTTTGATGGTGGGTTTAAAATTGAAAAAGTAACAGATGCGGAGAATAACCCATTAAAATACACGATAAATAATACGATGATGAGAATAGATTTACCAAAAAACTTAAAGTCAGGTGAAAGCTATTCCTTCAAAGTAAAATGGTGGTATAATATTAATAACACCAATGAACTCGATGGCAGATCGGGTTATGAGCCTTTCGAAGAAGATGGAAATAACGTCTATGTTATTGCCCAGTTCTTTCCTAGAATGTGTATGTACAATGATGTATATGGCTGGCAAAACAAACAGTTTTATGGCAGAGGTGAATTTACTTTGACATTTGGAGACTATAAGGTTGCGATAACTGTTCCTAAAGACCATCTTGTCTCTTCTACTGGAATACTTCAAAATGCAGATAAGGTATTAACTAAGACACATAGGAAAAGACTTAAAGAGGCAGAAAAGGGAGGCATTCATCCTATAACTATTGCAACATTGGAAGAAGCAGAAGAACGGATTAATAACCCAGTTTATGATGAAGAACAAACCTGGGTTTTTGAAGCTGAAAATGTGAGGGATTTTGCATTTGCAAGTTCCAGGAGGTTTATTTGGGATGCCATCGGTGTACCTATGTCCGATGGGAGAACGGTTATGGCTCAATCCATGTGGACAAAAGAAGGCGACTGCCTCTGGAGTAAATACTCAACCAAAGCTGTAGCGCATACACTAAAATGGTACTCACATTATACCTTTGATTATCCTTATCCCGTAGCCTGGTCTATAGATGGAAGTATGGGTATGGAATATCCAATGATCTGCTTCAATTTTGGTCGCTGTGAAGATGACGGTACATATACGCAACGGATGAAGTATGGACACATTGGTGTAATAATTCACGAAGTTGGCCACAACTGGTTTCCAATGATTGTGAATTCCGATGAACGTCAATGGACCTGGATGGACGAAGGTCTCAACAGCTATCTTCAATATCTAACAGAGCAACAATGGGAGAGAGATTTTCCTTCACGCCGCGGACCGGCCTATAAAATAGTGGATTATATGAAGGGAGATAAATCACGGATATCACCCATAATGACCAATTCAGAGTCCATTTTTCAGTTTGGAAACAATGCCTATGGAAAACCAGCCACTGCACTGAATATCTTGCGTGAGACAATCATGGGCCGTGAACTATTTGACTATGCCTTTAAAGAATACGCCAACAGGTGGAAATTCAAACATCCAACGCCTGCTGATTTTTTCAGAACTATGGAGGATGCATCAGCCGTAGACTTAGATTGGTTTTGGCGTGGATGGTTTTTTACAAATGATCATGTTGATTTATCGCTCAAGCAGGTTAAATACCTGAAAATGGCGTCAAATGATCCCATCACTGAGTCAACCAGACTCAAAGAAAAGCGCGATAAAGAGCCTGAATATATTTCAACAACAAGAAATAGAAAAGAAATCAAGCAAACATTGAATGAGATGGATCCTTCAATTAATGATTTCTACACTGACTACGATCCTTTGGATACAGATATCATTGATCAGGAAGCCTATGAGAAATATATTGAAAGTCTCTCTGATGAAGAGTTGGAAATGTTAAAGAACAACAATAACTATTATCAGTTAACATTCGAAAATACAGGAGGTTTACCTATGCCAATAATCATTGAAATGGAGTATGCCGATGGAACGAAAGAAGTGAAAAGAATACCCGCTGAAATTTGGAGATTCGATCAAAAAGAAATTACGAAGTCTTTCGTAACAGAAAAAGAAGTTATACGATTTACGCTGGACCCATTTCTGGAAACTGCTGATGTAGATAGAAACAACAATTATTTTCCGCCTCAGTTACAGGATGATAGATTTGAGTTATTCAAAAGAAACAGACGCAATACGGGTGAAAACCCAATGCAACGCGCAAGAAGAGCGCAGGAAAAAGCAAAAGCTACAGAAGATAGTATTAATAAACCCTAGGTGAGGAACTAACCCTTTCCAGGAAATTAGTTAGAATTTCATTGAATTCTTGCGGGCGTTCCATCATTGGAGCATGCCCGCATTTATCAATGAACTCTAGTTGTGAATCTGGTAAGAGTTCATGGAATTTCTCTGCAACAAAAGGTGGCGTAACATTGTCTTGATTTCCCCATACCAATAGGGTAGGCGCAGTAATTTGGTGAATTTCATCCGCGAGATTATTGCGCACCGCCGACTTTGCTGTAATAACAATTCTGATGCCCTTAGATCTATCGTTAACAATATCATATACCTCATCAACCAATTCCTTCGTAGCTGTCTTAGGATCAAAAAATGTTGATTCCGATTTCTTTTTAATGAAATCATAATCACCACGCTTGGGAAATGTCTTTCCCATTGCGCTTTCGAACAAGCCAGAGCTTCCCGTCAGTATGAGAGAATTAATTTTTTCAGGTCGCTTTAAAGCATAGAGCTGACCAATATGGCCTCCTAAAGAATTGCCTAAAACATTTACAGTTTCGTATCCTTTGTGATCAATAAAAGATTCAACATAAGAAACAAGCCCTTTAATGCCTAACTGTTTCATAGGCATTTCCATTATGGGCAACATTGGAATAACTACATTATAAGAAGACTTAAATCCCTCTACAATAAATCTGAAATTACTGAGTGCGCCAAACAAACCGTGAAGCAATATCAGGACATTATCTCCACCTTTACTTTCCAAATATGTAAATCCCGACTCTTTAATTAAATCATCTTCTGTCATTTACTACTTCGCTGTCTTGTTGCCTGAAGGCATAATTCATGAACAAAATTACTGTCAATATAAAGATAGCAATAGATTGATGCATAACACCATAAAAAACAGGGATTGTTCCTTGTGAATTAACCAGTGTCAAGATCCCCAGAAGTACTTGAACGTTGAGTAATACAATCAATGCAACCGCCATAATGTGATCCCTTTTCAATAAAGGATAACGTAACATTCTAATGGATAAGTATAAGCCAAAGAAGTAAACAAAGTATCCCCAATTCCTGTGCAAGACATGGATAAGGGCAGGCATAAAGGCATTCTTATCATACTCAATTAAATTATTGATGTTCCACGAAGCAGGGTCGAATAGTACTGGAGGTATGAAATGTCCATTCATATCTGGCCAACTTGGGTAGTACAGCGATGCCCGCATTCCGGAAACTATGGCACCAAAAAATATTTGAATCGCAATGAAGACAAAGAGGTATTTAACCGCTTTTTTGAAATAATTATTAGCATAGGGTCTTGAAGGATTAAATGCGATAAAAGTCGTCCAGAGTAAAAGACAATAAGTCAATAATGCGATTCCGAGATGCAATGATAATTTATATGCGTTCACCCAGGGCCTGTTTACCAATCCACTTGCCACCATTATCCAACCAAAAATAGCCGCAGTCATAGCAGCTAAAATAACATAGCTCAATCTGAAGAGGATCTTCCGATCAAGCCACTTTTTGAATACGAAAAATAGAAAAGGAAAAAGGAATACAAAGCCCATCATTCTAGCCCATAACCTGTGAAAATACTCCCAGAAATATATGAACTTGAATTTTGACATAGACATGCCTTGATTGATCTTTTCATATTGAGGTGTCGATTTGTACAAATCAAATTCTGCTTGCCATTGAGCATCATTAAAAGGAGGTAGGGTTCCGGTGACAATTTCCCACTTAGTGATTGACAATCCAGATCCAGTTATCCGCGTCACTCCGCCAATGAATATTTGAAAGAACAACATGACACATCCAATTACCAGCCAAATCTTAACTGCTTTGTTGTATTGCATAAAGAACAATTTCAATTCTAAATTAGAATGCTTAGATGAAAGTTTTCAATTTGATCTTATTTAGAAAGTTTTTAAACACTGTAATTATTAATATTCTTTTATATAAAAAAAACAAGTCTTATTATTAGTCTTGTTGGTATATGTATAATTGATTTATGGAAAATGATGAATTGCTATAACCAACATATTGATATTATATTCCACAAAGCTATCCACACCATTTATTCAATAAAATCAATCACCTTGTATTGAGCTCAACATCTTGTGGAGAACGATAAGTGTTAAAAACAATTTTAATTCGTCATGTTTATAAGCTTCATTTACAAGGAGGACAAAATATTTAAAAAAGACATATATTAAATTTTATTATATATAATCTCTTGTAGAATTAAATGTCCTTAATTTCACTGTTGATAATTCACATTTTAAATACATTTTACCAACACTATGAGAGCAGTTATTCAACGTTGTATGTCTGAAGCTTCTGTGGAAGTCAATAATCAAATTACTGGCTCTATAGATAAAGGACTTGTAATCCTCCTTGGCATTGAGGACGAAGATACAGAAAGGGATATAGAATGGTTGGCCCGGAAGATTTTACAGATGCGCATATTTTCAGATGAAGAAGAAAAAATGAATCTTTCGGTTCAGGACATACAGGGTGGTGTGCTGATCATTAGTCAATTTACCCTACACGCTTCCATCAAAAAAGGTAATCGCCCTTCCTTCATTAGGGCGGCTAAGCCAGATTACGCTGAGCGAATGTATAAGCAATTTGTAGATCACATTAAAAGACAATATAAAATACAGGTGGCTACGGGTCAATTTGCGGCCCACATGAATGTGCGTTTTATAAATGACGGGCCCGTTACTATACTTATTGATTCAAAAAACCCAGAGTAAATGGAAATTAGCGCACTGCAGTCTCAAGTAGATAAATGGATAAAGACCTATGGCGTCCGTTATTTTAATGAAATGACCAATACTGTCATCCTAATGGAAGAAGTAGGCGAATTATCGAGACTTATGGCCAGACAGTACGGCGAACAATCATTTAAGGAAGGAAAGATACCTCCAAATATCCAGGACAATATATCGGACGAACTCGGCGATATAGTATTTGTATTAACTTGCCTTGCCAATCAAATGGGAATCGACTTGGAAGAAGCCATAATAAAGAACCTTAATAAAAAGACAAGCAGAGATAAGGACAGACATATTTCAAACAAAAAACTATAGACTTTGAAGCGCGAAATTGATTTACTCGAGAAACTTGAAAAAGAGCTCAGTCTGAAAGAACTTCAGATTAAAAGTCTATTGACCATAACCCAGGCCATAAACGATAATGTCTCTGCAGATGGTCTTTTTAATATGTACAGATCATTTTTGAGCTGGGAAATGGGCATTGAGAAAATGATACTCTTTATTAAAGGATCTGATAAATGGCAAAATGCTTCTTCGATCAATGTGGACAAGCAAAGAGCAAAAGTACTCATTGATGAATGCCTCAGCTATAAAAGGCTACATACAATCAAGGAAACAGACCATCCCGAGCTGAAATTATTTGATATAGTTATCCCTGTATTTCACAAAAATAGTCCAATCGCCTATGCCCTCATTGGTGGGATTAAGGATAAGCAGGACATTTATAATAAGATTCAATTCATCACCACGATTACGAATATTATTGCAGTGGCTATTGAAAATAAACGCCTTTTCAAAAAGCAGATCCGTCAAGAACGAATAAATAAAGAACTTGAACTTGCAAAAGAGTTTCAGGAGATGCTCATTCCAGAAAATATTCCCAGCAGTTCCAAATACGAAGTTGACACAATTTATATGCCCCACTTTAATATTGGGGGTGATTATCTTGACTTTATGCAATTCAGTGATGACCGCTTTGCCCTTGTCATTGCAGACATTTCCGGAAAGGGTGTTGCAGCGGCTTTATTGATGTCTAACTTTCAGGCGATGTTACAAAGTCTGATCTTCCAATACCGAGATTTGGAGACGTTTGTCTTTGCTTTGAATCAAGCTGTCTATAGAATTACCAGAAGTGATAAGTTTATTACATTTTTCATAGCTGAAATAGATGTCAAACAACGAGAGATCAAATACATTAATGCAGGACACTACCCACCCATGTTATTGAACAACGGGAAAGTAGAATTATTAGAGACAGGAAGTACAGTTATAGGGGCGTTTGAAAATTTACCATTCCTGCAGGAAAGCACGGTAAAGATCAGTGAGGATGCATTGTTGTTTTGTTTTACAGACGGGTTGGTCGACTTGAGAAACCCGGAAGGAGAGTTCTATGATGAGGAAATGGTTAAAGATTTCATTCTTAAAAACCGTAACTTATCTGCCTCTAAATTCAACAAGAAACTTATCAAGCAGCTTGAAGAATTTAAACAAACGGAAGAATACGTTGATGACATTGCGATCTTAACGACAAAAATATATTAGGACGAATGGAAAAATCCAGAATCGGAGCCGCATTTATGGCATTATTCTTTGGTGCTTTTGGAGTACATAAATTCTACTTGAGAGATACTGGAGCAGGTATATTTTACATAGCCCTTTTATTCTTTTCAATTAGAATATTGGGCATGCCAATATCCGGATTGTTGGGGCTTTTTGATGCCATCAGATTGTTTAGTATGAGCGAGGAGGATTTTGATGCGAAATATAATCGACCCACCAACCGAAGGCGACATCTCGAGAGGCGCAGAGAGTATAGGGGAAAGAGCACCCAAAAGAGAAGAGATATGAATATGGAGCGTAAAAAGTATCAGTACAATCGCACAACATCCAAGAACCGAGATAATCCATTCAAAAGAAGCGGTCAGAAAAAGTATAAGGATTATGACCTTGAGGGGGCACTTGAAGATTACAATAAGGCATTAGAAATTTCTCCGGACGATAAAGACATCTATTTTGACCTCGCTGTCGTATATTCATTAATGGAAGATGCCGACAAGGGGTATGAGTGTCTTGAACGCGCGGTAAACCTTGGCTTTAAAGACACCAAACGGATTCTTGAATACGACGATTTAGCTTATCTGAGAATTCAGGAGGAATTCGAAACATTCAAAAATAATGGCTTCCAACGGACAAAAGACAAGAAAGCCTTACCTATGGAGGACCTTTTGAAGGATGATTTGTTGTTATCTCAATTGAACAAACTTAAGGATTTGAGAAGTCGAGGCTTATTATCAGAAAAAGAGTTTGTACATGAAAAGGAAAAGTTGTTTAGAAAATAATTATAGATCAAAGTGATTGCAAAAGAATTAATCTCAAATGAAATACTACCATTGCAGCTCAATGACAATTGTGCTCAAGCAATGACGATGATGAGTATTTACAGGTTAAAAGATATGCCAGTGGTAGACGAAAACGGACTGGTAGGCATGATCTCAGAGGAAGTTGTCAGTACAACAGACCCCGAGACACTGATCGAACAAACATACATTTCTAAATCATATGTCTATGTTCAGGAAACAGACCACATCTTTGAGGTACTGAACAGATTGGCGCAGAACAACATGACTGTTGTGCCAGTTGTAGATGATAATGAAAAATTTCTGGGTATCATTTCCCAGGAGGATTTGATTAAATTTTACGCCAACACATTTTCATTCAAAGAGCCGGGAAGTATTATTGTAATAGAAAGTACGAGGAGAGGATATTCGCTTTCCGAAGTTGCACGTATCGTTGAACTTGAAAGTGCGACAGTTATTTCTAGCTTCGTTTCTTCTAACGAGGACTCAGAAAATATACTTCTTACTATCAAAGTAAATCAACAGGAAATAAGTAATATTATTTCTGCATTGGAGCGCTACGACTATAATGTTAGTGCTACTTTTGTAGAAGATGAATATTCAGATGACTTGAAGGATCGTTACGATATGTTGATGAACTACCTTAATATTTAATCTGTACTATTACGGTTTTAATCCTGCACAAGATCTTAAGATGAAGGTATTTATATATGGCCAAAGTTGGAAAAATCAAGATAAGACTTATATAGATTTACTTTTTCAGAAGCTCCAAAAAGAAGACATAAGCTATAAGATTTATGAACCGTTTGCTCAACTCATGCCAGAACACATTAGCCTGTCTCTGTGTCTGAGTTCTCACAGCGAACTAAAGGAGTACAATCCAGATTATATCATTACACTGGGAGGTGACGGTACAATATTGTCCGCAGTTACAATAATTCAGGATTTGGAGACGCCTATTATGGGTATTAATCTTGGACGATTGGGTTTCCTTGCCAGTATCGAGCAGGAACGTATTGAAAATGCCATTGACCACCTTTTGTCCAAGGACTATACATTGAGTAAGCGCAGTATGTTATCGATGCAGTCAGATCCTCCTGTCTTTAAAGAAAAAAGCTATGCACTGAATGACTTTACAATACTGAAGCGTGA
>JABDJE010000057.1 GCA_013002625.1 Saprospiraceae bacterium
ACATACCCCTTCACTTGAATATATTTTGATGACTCAGCAGGAATCATCCCAAAATTGAGGTCTAGTTGCTTACCGTGCTTTACATAATCAGTACCCAGTACTTCAGTGAGCGTGAAGTCATCTGGAAGTACATAAGTCACAGGAACGTTATAACTATTTGCTCCTGAATGATTCGTAACGGTAATTAGATGTATAAGATCAGATTCGTTTTCTAAAATAGATGGTGCTGATATGTTAATTTCATGAAATGCTTGAGAAGGGTCACATGGTGTAGCATAGCCATCCCGCTCATCGCCAATATTATTGGTAGGATTTAAGGCATCAATTCCCAATCCCCGCTTTGCAAACGCCTTCCAAATCAAACATCCATGAGCGCCACCATAATGTAGCGTATCTGCCAGTAAGATAGCATCTCTCATATCCAGGAAAGACGGGCTTGGCTTTTGTAACCTGATCCCTTCTTGTATCAATTTTAAGGCTAAATTGTTACCTGCATTATTCGCAGCAATTGCATTGAGATCACCGGTTGGCGGATTATATGTTTTTGAATCATTGAAGCCATATTCATCTACCAGATTTTGCGTCATCTCCCACAACATCGTACACCAGACAAATCCAACGCCATGAGGAACGGTAATTTCTGCTGAATTGCCGATACCAAAGCCGCCATTGGTGGTTCCTGCCAACGTGTATTCATTTACATCCAAATCAATGCTATACCTTCTTGGTCTGATACCTGGTCCTTCTGGTCCTGTGTATCTTACATAGGTTCCAATGCCTTTATTCGGAAGAACTCCATTGGGATGTGCACCATTTGCTGCTTGTAAATCATTACTTGTTGTAGTTAGATATAGAGCATAGTAATCAGACCATCCTTCACCACCTTGTTCACTGCCTGAAAGAGTACCGCCCAAAAGTCCCTGAGGGGATGTTCTTGAAGATATACCATGTCCGTATTCGTGTGCGATAATGCCATTGTCAAAATCTCCATCTCTTCTTGGAGCAGGTGGGTTTTCCTGTACAAGGGAACCAACAATCGTGGCACCTTCAGCCAGGGATTCTTTCAATTGGAGACCAGTATTATAGCTGACCATAACTGAAGGAATTGTAATTGTATTGCCGGTAGGATCTGTTCCTCCCATGGCTACCACTTCATCAGGATTACTGCTGTTATTATTCATGACGATCACGCCTGCAGCACCACCTTTTTGTGCACCATCTACTTTTTCGACAAATGAGCAATCTCCTCTGTCAATCAGTACAATCGCACCGGCTACATTATTGCAAGGAGCAGACCCTACTCCACCGCCGAGTCCACATCCTGTTGGACTACCACAACCGTCATTGATGAGTACGAAAGGCTTGTTTAAAACAGGATTTTCATGTAAATCATAAGGTGTTAGCGTGCTGTAAATAGCACCTTGAATCGCTAAAAATCGATCTCCGGCCGCTACATAAGGCGATGAAGACGCGGATGTAATATGCACCAATTCATCCTCTGCTGAAGCCGTCCACAAGTACATCTGCATTTGTGGGCTGACACCATCCTGCAGCGTAAGCATGTTTGCATTATTGGTACCACCACCGTCCTGGGCTTGCGCCAATAGACCATCACCTTCTTCACCACCTCTGCCGAAGTTGTTAAACTGGAAGTTCCTTCCTGATTCGGTAAAACCGAACTTGTAAAAAATGTCATGGATCAGGTTATTTTGATAAAACAAATTGACAATGGCCGCATTTCTGTTGGGGAATTGGTTGTTCGTACTTGCTGCAACATATTCAGGATCCTGGGATAAGTCCCATTCATAGTAGAATTGCTGGCTGCCCAAAACGTTGTTGCTCGTCGCCTGCGCTGCCGCTGCCGGATTGGGTATGCCACCAAGTGGTCCCGGACTTGGGTCATAAAATGAAAAGACATTATTGCCCTTAGTATAGGGATTCTGTATAATTCCATCCAAACTTGTCCATCCGATCGGGGAGGCATCCGGGTCTCCTGCGGTCTTTACTACTTTCTGATTGCTGTCTGCGCTGTCATCATTCGGCGCTTCTGCTGGTAGATCAAGAACCAAATAGCTGTGTTCCGGTGGACCAACAGCCATATTAACCGGTTGTCCTATAGCGGAATAATTATGATCATGTCCAGCATGCATTTCTTCCCACTCCGCTGCATTCTTAAGCAACCGCTCCTTCCTTTGGACCTCTAAAATGGCCTCCTCTTCAGGCGAGGCATCGTATTCAAGGGAAGGACCAAATGAACAATGAAGGACTTTGTCTTCGCTCGAAATTATTTCGCCAGATTGAGCATTAATGTATGACACATAGTAATGCTGTCTGTCCAATGTGTGCATCTGAGTCTCCCAGGCAAGTACCAGGGATTGAGTTTTGTCATTCTTGACATAGATTAATCGGGTCACCGGATCAGAGGCAAACTGGTCATTTCGGTTATAAATCACATGTGCATCGGAAGATTTTTTATTATCCTTTATTTGAAATATGGCCTCTTCTTCCAATTGATGATATTGCATAGAGCGTTTTAGCGCATCTACACCTGAAATAGCAGGTTTGGAACTATTAGTAGAATAATTAGTAAATGTGTTAGTTGCCACTAGCTTTCCATCGGCATTCTGGGCAATTGAAAGAATGGCATCTTTAACAAAGACTCCATTTATACGCTGATTTGCCTGGATTCTTCTGATTCCTGAATTCTTTTCGGCATTGTCTGCCATGATATCAAACTGAATGTTTGCTGACTTCAGGTTGGAATCATTCCTTTGTGAAAGGTAGTTGGATACAATAGCTGTTGCATTTCCATCTTCCTGGCTTGTCAGGAATCCCGGGAATGCAAACAAAAAGATCGTGAATAGTAAACTGTATTTCATTTGTATAACTTTACTCGTTTAAAAAAAATCGGCAAAACCGACATGAATGATTTATTAAAAATTTCATACGTCAAAATTACCGGGGCCTGGAGCGCTCACAATGACCCATATGGAGCATTTTGCGATTGGGTGAAAGGCCAGAAATGTGAAATTTTAAACATCGAAGAAGAGAATGAATAGACGATTATTCTGCAATGGAACTCTTCTGCATATTATTATTCTACAAAAGAGACTTTCATTCACCTTGCTTGGTATATTGTTTTGTCTCCATATGTCTTATGCCCAAGAACGAATCTTCTTTGATCAATTGACCGAATCATTTACTAATTGTATCCTCAAAGACAGTGATGGTTTCATATGGATAGGCACCCAGGATGGGCTGTTGCGATATGACCACTCTAATTTCAAAAGCTACAGGTATGAAGCGGACAATCCCTTTTCATTACCGAATAACTGGATTTGGTCGCTTTTAGAAGATCAGGATGAGAAAATCTGGATCGGCACATTTGGTGGTGGCCTTGCCATGTGGGACAAGGAAAAAGAACGATTCTATCATTATGGTGAACAAGAAGAGGCCGCTTCTATACATGCATTGCAACTTTTTCAGGATTCAATTTTATTGCTGGGTACAGAACAAGGATTATTCTCCTTTAATATTCTTTCACGTCAATATATAGACAGTAGCGCTTGTGTCCAGGATGAATCCTGTTTTATAAATACCATATATATCACTGACGAAGATGATCAATACATCGGAACAAACGATGGGTTATTTATCAAAAAGAATGAAGAAGCGACATTTTCAAGACTACCATTGATTGATGAAAATTTAATTGTTAGCGATATCAAGGGCGTCGCGCATATTGTCTATATCGGCACGAACAATGGACTCTACATTTATAACAAGAGAAAAGGCACCATCGAACATCAGCTTTCCTCCTCTTCCGTTGAGTCCATTCTTTTAATTAATAATGATGAATGGTATGTTGGCACAAGCGATGGTCTGGGTCATTTTATTAATGATTCAGGGTATCTGTGGTATAAAAATCAAAAAGGGCAAGAAAATTCTTTGAAAAGCAATTTTATCCATGTGCTGTATGAAATTGAGGATGAAATCATCTGGGCCGGAACCCGAAAAGGCATTCACCAATTTTCAATAAGACCTCCTGATTTCTTTACCCTCAATAATTTATATAACCAAAGCGCCTGTTCAAATACGGTTTTGGGTATGACCGAAGATCAATTTGGTGATATCTGGATATGTAGCCGAAATGGATTGATGCATGTTTCAGTTGATGAAACCATTCAAAATTGGACAGGTGAATGTCATACTCCTTCGAATACCCCGGGCATGAATAATGCCTACACGATCAACATTACAAATGATCAGGAAGGTAATCTATGGTTGGCTTATCGCCAAAATGGCTTCTCTAAATTAACCCATAGAAATGGGAAATGGCAGTGGAGCAATTTTCCACGTGCAGAACAGATTTTGGAAGGTGACGGTGTTAACCAGGTATTTCAAGACAAAGTCGGTAACTTTTGGTTAGCATCGAGAGGTAAGGGATTGATAAAGTTCGATCCTGTCAAGCAGGAAATGATATTTTGGGGTACTGAAGAAGGCCTAAGTCATCCTTATATTTTTCGTATTTACGAAGGAGAAAACGGTCTACTTTGGTTATCAACCGCCAACGGAGGTCTAAGTCGATTTGATCCCCAATCAGAAAAATTTACCAATTATAATCTTAACCGCAACGATCCTTCAGGAATTTCAGCGAGTATGGTTTTGGCCACTAATGAATACAGTGATCAGCGTTTATTAGTGGCAACAACAAGCGGATTGGATATTTTAGATGATGCAGGAAAATTTCAACATATTAACACGTTTGACGGACTACCTAACAATGTCATTTATGGGGCTTTAGAAGATGATAATGGAAATGTATGGGTAAGCACAAATGAAGGTATAAGTAAGATTGATCTAAGGTCGGATAAAGTTAAAACGACGAACTACTCCAGGGCCCAGGGCCTTGCATCCACCGAATTTAATCAACATTCCTATTTAGAACATTCATCCGGACTTTTTCTGTTTGGCGGTGTAGAAGGGGTTACTGTATTTGACCCTTTAAAAGTGGAGTCCCGCAGTATTAACCCCCGGATAGTCTTTACTGATTTTCAATTATTC